>CACISU010000001.1 GCA_902589345.1 uncultured Pelagibacteraceae bacterium
GAAAAGTTATACAATTTTGATTTCGACATAAACTTTGATAAAAATGAAATATTATTTGAGGAATTAAATTATATTAAAAATAAAAATAAAAAATCTAATTTAAAAGCTCAAGGCAAATATACTAAAAACAAAGAGTTAATTTTTAATAATATTAATTTTGAAGATGAAGTAAATATTTTTAATATTAAGAACCTTTTTATTAATAAAAATTTTAAAATTATTAAATTTGATAAAATAGTTAATAACTACTTAACTAATGATCAAATACAAAATGATTATTCTATCATTTCAAAAAAAAAAAATTATATAATAACCGGTTCAACATATGATGGTATTAAATTGCTAGATAATATGTTTAATGATAGTGGCAAAAATTTCTTTGATATTTTTGAAAATCTAAATAACAAAATAATTGTTGATTTAAAACAAGTTTACATTGATCAAATTAATTATCTTCAAGACTTCAAAGCTTCAATAGAATTTAGAAATAATAAAATTAAAAATTTAGTATTAGACTCTAATTTTTCCAATAACAAAGAATTGAAGTTGACAATTAATACAACAAAAAATGGTGAAAAAGTTACAACTCTGTTTTCAGATTACCCTAAACCTTTAGTTAATAGATATAAGTTTATAAAAGGTTTTGAAAAAGGCACTCTTGATTTTCAATCTGTAAAAAAAACAAATGTTTCAAAATCAGTGCTTAAAATTGATAATTTTAAGGTAAAAGAAGTACCAGCACTAGCAAAGTTATTGTCCCTAGCATCTCTTCAAGGAATAGCTGACACTCTAACTGGAGAAGGTATTAGATTTACAGATTTTGAAATGATTTTTTCGAACAAAGATAATTTAATGACAATCGAAGAAATTTATGCAATTGGACCGGCAATTTCTATTTTAATGGAGGGATATATTGAAACAAATAAATTAATAAGTTTAAGGGGAACTTTGGTGCCAGCAAGAACAATCAATCGTACTATTTCATCTATACCTCTTTTAGGAGATATATTAGTTGGAAAGAAAGTTGGAGAAGGTGTATTTGGTGTAAGTTTTAAAATTAAAGGGCCACCTAAAAAGTTAAAAACTACAGTTAATCCAATTAAAACTCTAACTCCAAGATTTATAACTAGAACTTTAGATAAAATTAAAAAAAATTAATCTAATTCTATTTTAATATGTTTTTTCTTACCTATCGAAAGTTTAATAAAACCATCTTTATTAAATGATACATTTTTTATTAGATACTTTTCATCATCGATTGTTTTATTATTAATTTTAATTCCACTTCCTTTAATTAATCTTCTTACCTCACTCTTTGAAATTTGTATTTTCGTTAAAGAAACCAATTCAACTATTGTTAAGTTATTTAACTTACTTTTACTTATACTGTATGTAGGCAATCCTTCACCACTTAAATTTTGTTCAAAAGTTTTTTTTGCTGTAGCTTCAGCTTTTTCTGATTCTTTTTTGCCATGTAGCATTGTAGTTGCTTCGTTTGCTAATTTAATTTTTAGTTGATTTATGTCATTATCTTTTGATTTATTAATTTCATCAATTGTTAAATCTGTAAACATTTTTAAAAATTTAATTACATCGTTATCATCAGTGTTTCTCCAAAATTGCCAATACTCATATGATGATAATAAATTTTTATCTAGCCATATAGCTCCAGTTTCAGTTTTACCCATTTTGGTTCCACCAGCTAACGTAATTAATGGAGTAGTTAGACCGTAGGCTATATTATTAGAATGTCTTTTTATAAGTTCAGTTCCATTAATTATATTTCCCCATTGGTCAGAACCACCGATTTGCAATATACAATTTTCTTTTTTATTTAATTCTAAAAAATCATAAGCTTGTAAAATCATATAATTAAATTCCATATAACTTAAAGATTGTTCTCTATCTAATCTTGTTTTCACGCTTTCAAATGTTAACATTTTATTTATTGTAAAATGTTTTCCAATATCTCTTAGAAAAGAGATATAATTTAATCCCTTGAGCCAAGAATAATTATTTACAAATATAGGTTTAGTTTTTGTATCACTATTGTCTAAATAATTTTTTAGTATCTTTTCGATATTTTTAATATTTTTTTCTATTTCTTCTTCACTTAAAATTTTTCTAGTTTTATCTTTACCGGAAGGATCACCAATTCTGGTTGTACCACCACCAATTAATACAATAGGTCTATGACCATGCTTTTGCATTAATCTTAAACACATTATTTGAAGCAAACTACCAACATGAAGACTTTCAGCAGTACAGTCAAATCCGATATATCCTTTGATTTTTTCTTTATCTAATAATTTAGATAAATCTTCTTCATTTGTGCATTGATAAAAATATCCTCTATCTTTAAATTCTTTTAAAAATTTATTCATAGGTCTATAGTTCTACAATATACATTATTTAATAAAAAAAAATAAGAATGGGAAAGATTTATACAGCCTTAGGATTGATGAGTGGTACTTCAATGGATGGCGTAGATGCCTCAATTATTCAAACTGATGGAAGGTCTAAATATAAGGCAATTTTAAACAAATATTTTGAGTATCCGTCTAGCATTTATCAAAATTTAATTAAACTTAGAGATAAAATAAAAAGTTCAAAAGATCTAAAAAAACATCAAAAAAAAATAAGAGGTGTTGAAAAAGAGATAACAATTTTTCATGCTAAAGTAGTTAATAAGACTCTCAAAAAAACAAAAAAAAATGTAGATTTCATAGGATTTCATGGGCAAACAATTTTTCATAACGCTGATGAAAAAATCACCAATCAGCTTGGAGATGGGAAACTTTTATCAAAACTTACTAAGAAAAAAGTTGTTTACAACTTTAGAAATAATGATTTAAAAAATGGAGGAGAGGGCGCACCTTTAACTCCAATATTTCATCAACTTTTACAAAACAAATTTAATATCAAAGCTGTAAGTTTTTATAATATAGGTGGAATATTAAATAGGACTACTATCTCGAGCGGTGGTTTAGTAACAGCAAGAGATATAGGTCCAGGCATGTGTTTAATAGACAAATGGATAAGAACTAAGACTAAAAAAAAATATGATAAAAATGGAAATTTAGCAAAGCTTGGAAAAGTTAATAAAAAAATTCTTGATAAATACTGGAAAATTTTTCAATCATCTGATCGAAAACGACTATCATACGATATAAAAGATTTTGATATTTCTTTAGCTAAAAAATTATCTTTAAAAGATGGAGCTGCAACTTTAACTGTTAATACTGCAAAATGTTTGATTTTTGATTTTAAATTTATTAATCAAAATTTTGATGCTTTCAAAGAAAAAAAAATTTTATGTGGCGGAGGAAGAAAAAATAAATTTTTAGTCAATATAATAAAATCATCGAATAAAAATGTAAAACTTATAGATGATTACGGAGTAGATGGAGATTTTGTAGAATCCCAAGCTTTTGCATATCTTGCAATAAGATCCTTTTTAAAATTACCTATCTCATTTCCTAGAACTACTGGATGTAGAAAACCATGTTCTGGTGGAGTAATTGCAAAAGATATTTAATATAAAGCGGACTCTTTGGAAATATATTTATTCAAAGATTTAATTAATAAATTTTCTGATTTTGAAAAAAAATGATTTGCTTCAGAAATATTTTCAAATTCTACTTTAATGCCTTTTTGTGCACTTAGTCTTGAATTTAATTCTTTAATATAATTTTCTGGTACAAGCTCATCCTTTTTTCCATACACAACCATTCCTGATGTTGGGCATGGCGATAAAAAGGAAAAATCATATACATTTGGTTGTGGTGATATAGCTATGAATCTATTTATTTCAGGTCTTCTCATTAATAACTGCATTGCAATTAACGAACCAAAAGAAAATCCAGATATCCAACATTGTGAGTTATCAAAATTTTCTCTTTCCAACCAGTCCAGTGCAGCGGCAGCGTCAGCAAGTTCCCCTTGTCCATTATCAAAATCTCCGTCACTTTTTCCAACACCTCTAAAATTAAATCTACAAACTGAAAAATCATTTTCCATGAAAGTATTGAAAGTATCTACAACTACTTTATTGTTCATAGTTCCTCCATATTGGGGATGAGGATGGAGCATCAAGGCTATAGGTGAAGTATTTTTTTTACTCTTGTAATATTTTGCTTCTATTCTTCCTGCTGGTCCTGGAATAAAAATTTCTAAAATTTTGCTGTCCATATAATGTTATTGATAATCAATCTCAAAAAAAATTAAGTTTTTCTATCAAAGTTGAGCATTAAAAAGCAAGTTTATTATTTTGAATACTTGACTAATTTAGTCGGGTATATATATAAGCCTTGAAATGTGGGGTTATGAAGCTAACAACTAAAGGTAGATACGCCGTAATGGCACTTGCAGATATTGCGAAATTTGATGCAGTTGGCCCCGTTTCGCTGAGAGATATATCTTTAAGACAAGGTATATCAATACTTTATCTAGAACAAATTTTTCTAAAATTAAAAAAACACAACATTGTAAATAGTCTTAGAGGAATAAATGGAGGTTATAAATTAATTAAAGACCCGGTTGATTTAAAATTATCTGATATTTTTAAAGCAGTAGATGAAAAAGTGAAAACAGTCAGTTGCAATAAGAACTCAAAAAAAGGCTGTAATGGAAAATCGAGTAAATGCATAACGCACAATCTTTGGGATGAATTGGAAATACATATCAATACTTTTTTTGAAAATAGAAGTTTGAGAGATTTAGTAAATAAAAATTAAAAATATAATAAAAGAATGAAAAAAGAAATAGAAAATTTAAAAGAATATAAATATGGTTTTACAACCGATGTTGAGAATATTAGAGCTCCAAAAGGATTAAACGAAGATACAATTAAATTTATATCTGAAATTAAAAAGGAACCTAAGTGGATGTTAGAGTGGAGGCTAAAAGCGTTTGAAAGATTAAAAAAATTAAAAGAACCTAATTGGCAAAAACCAAAGTATCCAAAAATAGATTATCAAGATCTTTATTATTACTCTGCACCAAAAAATGCTTCTTCTAAACCTAAAGATATAAAAGATTTAGATCCAAAAATATTAGAAACATATAAAAAATTAGGTATACCTCTAGAAGAGCAAAAAAGATTAAATGGCATTGCCGTTGATGCAGTTTTTGACTCAGTCTCAGTTGCTACAACTTTTAAAGAAAAATTAAATGATGTTGGGGTGATTTTTTGTTCAATTTCTGAAGCTATTCAAAAACATCCAAATTTAGTAAAAAAATATTTAGGATCTGTAATACCAATCACTGACCACTATTTTGCAACTTTAAACTCTGCGGTTTTTACAGATGGATCTTTTGTTTACATACCAGAAGGGGTTAGATGTCCTATGGAATTATCAACTTATTTTAGAATTAATGCCTCACAAACAGGACAGTTTGAAAGAACATTAATAATTGCAGATAAAGGGAGCTATGTAAGTTATCTAGAAGGATGTACAGCTCCCATGAGAGATGAAAACCAACTTCATGCCGCTAATGTAGAATTAATTGCATTAGACGATGCTGAGATAAAATATTCTACCGTCCAAAATTGGTATCCTGGAGACGAAGATGGAAAAGGAGGAATTTATAATTTTGTTACTAAAAGAGGTTTATGTAAAGGAACTAACTCTAAAATATCTTGGACACAAGTTGAAACAGGATCAGCGATAACATGGAAATATCCTAGCTGTATATTAAAAGGTGATAATTCAATAGGTGAATTTTATTCTATAGCTATTACAAATAACCATCAAAAAGCTGATACGGGAACCAAAATGATTCATTTAGGAAAAAATACTAAAAGTAAAATTATTTCTAAAGGAATAAGTGCTGGCCTATCAGATATGACATATAGAGGCTTAGTAGATATTTCCTCAAAAGCAAATAATTCTAGTAATTATACTCAATGTGACTCATTACTAATGGGGAATAAATGTGGTGCTCACACAGTTCCTTATATTAAGAATAAAAATTCAAAATCTAACGTAGCTCACGAAGCAACAACATCTAAAATAAGTGAGGACCAGTTACATTATTGTCAGCAAAGAGGATTAAACTCAGAAGAAGCAGTAGGTTTGATAGTGAATGGATTTTGTAAAGAGGTGCTTCAGCAATTGCCTATGGAATTTGCTGTAGAAGCGCAGAAATTGGTAGGTATTAGTTTAGAGGGAAGTGTCGGTTAAATGTTAAAAATAAATAATTTAAACGCAAAGATTAAAAATAAGTCTATTTTAAAAGATTTTAAACTCGAAATAAATCCTGGTGAAGTTCATGCAATAATGGGTCCAAACGGCTCAGGCAAGAGCACTTTGTCAAATATTTTGTCAGGCAAAAAAGGTTACGATGTATCTGGAGAAATTCTATTTGAAAATAAAAATTTATTTAAACTTGAAACCGAAGAGAGAGCACATGAAGGAATATTTTTAGCATTCCAATATCCATTAGAGATACCAGGGGTAAATACAAATATTTTTTTAAAAACTTCACTTAATGCAATTAAGAAAGCTAGAGGTGAGAAGGAACTTGATGCTCTAGAATTTTTAAATCTAGTAAAAAAGAAAGCAAAAGAATTAAAATTTGAGGAAGAAAAATTGAATAGACAGTTAAATGTTGGTTTTTCTGGAGGTGAAAAAAAGAAAAATGAAATTTTACAAATGTCAATTTTACAGCCAAAGCTTTCTATATTAGATGAAACAGACTCAGGATTAGACATAGATGCATTAAGAATAGTTGCTGATGGAGTGAATTCTTTAAGAAAAAAAGATAATTCTTTTTTAATAATCACTCACTATCAAAGATTATTGGATTATATCAAGCCAGATTATGTTCACGTTTTAATAAATGGCAAAATAATGAAATCAGGAGGACCAGAATTAGCTATAGAATTAGAAAAGAAAGGTTACGAAAGTTATAATTAAATGGAAGAAAAAATAAAAAATGATTTTGAAAAAATAATTGAGAATTCAAAATTTTCTAACAAAGATATTGAGTTAAAGAGAGATTTTTTAAATAAATTCATAGTAAGTGGCTTTCCAAATAAAAAGCTTGAAAATTGGAAATTTTCAGATTTAAACCAAATTATAAAAAAAAATATAGGTGACCTTAGTTTTTACACAAATTATTCTATACCAAATAAACTAAATCCATCGATTTATATAGATGGATTAGAACATAATAAAATTGTTTTTATAAATGGTAGAATAGAAAAAATAGATTTTAAGTACGAGGAAAAAGATAAAATTCAAATATCAGATCAATTTGAATTAAAAAAAGATACTAAAGTTACTAATTCATTAATTAATCTAAATAATGCTTTTGCTAATAAATATTTTAAAATTGTAATAAAAAAAAATTATTCTATTAGAAAACCTCTAGTTATTTATCACACAACTAATAATATTAATTCTAAAAATATTAATTTAAGATTAGATTTTGTATTAGAGAAAAACAGTTCTTTAAAAATAGTTGATATATTTAACGATCAATCTGAGAAAAATTTTATAAATGTTTTTTATAATTTTGAATTAAATCAAGATTCGATTTTAAAAAATTATAAAATAGATCAAATAGAAAATAATAATATTAAGTATTCATTTAATAATATTGTACAACAAGAAAATAGTGTTTCTGAAACATTTATTTTATCCTCAGGATCGAATTTTATAAAAAATGAAATAAATTGCGATTTAATTGGAAAATATTCGTCAGCTTTTATAAATGGTATTTTTTCACTTAAGCAAAAAAAACATCATGAGATTAAAACTAATATAAATCATCTTATTGATAACACGAAAAGTTATCAATTGATTAAAAGTGTATTAGAGAATGAGTCAAAAGCAGTTTATCAGGGAAAAATATTTGTAGACTCAAAAGCTCAAAAAACTGACGGTTATCAATTAAGCAAAGCAATACTTCTTAACGAAACCACAGAATTTAATGCAAAACCAGAATTAGAAATATACGCCGACGATGTAAAATGCTCACATGGATCAGCATCAGGAAGCTTAAATGATGATGCAATATTTTACTTAATGTCTAGAGGACTAAATTATACAGAAGCTAAAAAACTTTTAATTAATGGATTTTTGCTAGAAGTTGTTGAAAAAATTACAGACTCTCAAATTAAAAACTTAATTAAAAATATGATTGGATTAAAAGAATGAATATTCAAAATATAAAAAAAGAATTTCCAATTTTTAAAAACAAAGTTCAAAATAATGATCTAGTTTATCTAGACAGTGCAAATTCATCACAAAAACCTTTGGTAGTTGTTGATAGAATTTATGATTTTTATACAAAGGAATTTTCAAATGTTGGAAGAAGTGTACATTATCTGGCTGTTGCTGCTACCAATTTATATGAAAATACTAGGATTTCAGTTCAAAAATATATTAATGCAAAAGAAAAAGAAGAAATAGTTTTTACCAAAGGTGCAACCGAAGCAATAAATTTAGTAGCCAGTTCATTTGGTCAAAAATATCTTAAAGAAGGAGATGAGGTATTAATTTCTGAGCTTGAACATCATTCAAATTATGTACCATGGCACTATCTAAGAAAATCCAAAGGTATAAAAATAGAATTTGCAGAAATTAATAAAAATGGGGAAATCAGTTTAGAAGAAGTAGAAAAAAAAATTACTTCAAAAACTAAAATAATTGCTCTTACTCACTTATCTAATGTAACAGGGGCAATCTTACCAATTAAACAAATAACAGAATTTGCTCATTCCAAAGGAATACCTGTATTGGTAGACGGTTGTCAAAGCGCACCTCATATGAAACTTGATATGCAAGAATTGGGTTGTGATTTTTATGCAATATCATGTCATAAAATGTATGGTCCAACTGGATTAGGAATACTTTATGCAAAAAAAAAATGGTTAGAGGAACTACCTCCATACCAAGGTGGAGGTGGAATGATAGGAGAAGTTAAAAAATCTGGAATTACTTATGGAGATTTACCAAACAAATATGAAGCAGGAACAATGGCAACAGCTCAGGTTATAGCGTTCAATGAATCAATTAAATTTATCAACGAAATTGGAATAAAAAATATTGAAAACCATGAAGAGGAATTAATTAGATATGGAGAAGAAGTTTTGAGAAAAAATAATTCTGTTAAACTTATAGGA
Organism: uncultured Pelagibacteraceae bacterium; assembly: GCA_902589345.1. Taxonomy (GTDB): domain Bacteria; phylum Pseudomonadota; class Alphaproteobacteria; order Pelagibacterales; family Pelagibacteraceae; genus Pelagibacter. The sequence continues at coordinate 9,134 of CACISU010000001.1, forward strand.
AGTCCAAAAAAAAGAGGTGCAGTCTTATCATTTACTATAGATGGAATTCATCCTCACGATATAGCTACAATTTTGGACGAAGATGGAGTAGCAATAAGAGCAGGACATCATTGTTGTCAGATATTACATGATAAATTGGACTTAACAGCTTCTGCAAGAGCATCAATAGGAGTTTATAATACAAAAGATGATTTTGATAAATTAAACTCATCAATAAATAAATGTAAAAAAATATTTAATTCAAAATGAACCTAAAAGAACTTTATCAAGAAATTATATTAGATCATGGGAAAAATCCCAGAAATTTAAGAAAAACTGAAAATTTTAACAAAGATGCAAAAGGACACAATCCATTGTGTGGTGACAAAGTTCATGTTTATCTAAAGTTAAATGAAAATAAAAAAGTTGAAGATATTTCTTTTGAAGGACAAGGATGCGCAATATCTATGGCTTCAGCATCTATTATGACAGATTTAGTAAGAGGAAAAGAAGAAAAAGAAGTAAAAGAAATTGTTAACGATTTTTTAGAAATGATTAAAGAAAAAAACCAATTAAATAATAAAATTTTACACGAAGATGAAAAAACTAAATTAATGTGTCTATCAGGTGTTAAAAACTATCCAATGAGAGTTAAATGTGCAACTTTATCTTGGCATACCTTAACTTCTGCAATAAATAACTCACAAGAAGAAATTAATTCAGAAACTGATTAGTATGGAATTAAAGGAAAAAATAATTGAAGAAATAAAAAAAATTTACGATCCAGAAATTCCAGTAAATATTTATGAACTTGGATTAATTTATAATGTTTCAGTTCAAGATAAAAATGTATCTGTAAAAATGACTTTAACTACACCAAATTGTCCTGTTGCTGAGAGTTTGCCGAAAGAAGTAAAAGATAGTATTATGAATGTAGAAGGTGTAGAAAAAGTTGATCTTGACTTAGTTTGGGATCCTCCATGGGATAAATCAATGATGTCTGAGGCAGCTAAATTGGAATTAAATTTATGAATAAACAAATAATTTCTTTAAGTAATAATGCAGCTAATAGAATCAAAGAGATAATGTCTAATGCTGAAAAAAATTCAATAGGAGTTAGAATTGGAGTGAAGTCAGGTGGATGTGCAGGTATGTCTTATGTAATGGAGTATGCAAAAAAAATTGATCCTAGTGATGAATTAATTGAAGATAAAGGAGTTAAAGTTTTTATTGATCCAGGTGCAATTATGTATCTTCTTGGAACTGAAATGGATTATAAAAAGGAACAATTCTCATCGTCATTTGTATTTAATAATCCCAATGAGACAGAGAGATGTGGATGTGGAGAATCTTTTAAAGTTTAAAAATCACGTTTCTATTTAATGATTGATATAGAATCCCCAAAAGAAAAAAAAATTGAAAATTTTGTAAAATTAATACTACAAAAAGAAGCATATATAGATAGCAATATAATATTAAAAGAAATTTCAGAAAATAATATCGGTTTTACTTCATTAAACGAAATCGATCCTAAAGAAAAAATAATTTTAATTCCAAGTAAGCTATTAATTACTAAAGAAAATTTTAAAAATTTTTTACTAAATAAAAAATTAAATTTTTATGATGAAGAATTAATTAACTTATATTTTTCTATATTACCAAATCTAACTTTTTTTAAGGAAAATAATTTTCTTTATTTAAAACAAAGTGATATTAACATTTCTCTAAATTTATTTAAAAATCATTCACCAATTAAAAAATCTATTGAAACTTTATTTAAAAATTTTAACAAACTAGAGAATAATATTGAAAAATATATTTTCTTAGTTTTTCGCACAAGAAGCTTTAGAGTAAAGGGTAAATCTTTCCTAGCACCATTATTGGATTCTATGAACTATAATTTTAATACTAGAGGATATTTTGTTGAAAATGAGTCAGTTTATTTAAATTCTGAAAAAAATTTAAAAAAAAATGAGGAAATTTTTCAAAGTTATAACCTTAAAGTGGATCCGATTAAATTTTTTTTAAACTATAGCTTCTTTCCCTCAAATTATTCAAATTTAACTTTTTCTGAAAATCAACTTATTCTAAATGTCTCTAAAAATACTATTTCAAAAATAGATAGTAAATATTGGAATATAAATAAAGACCAAGCTATATCTAATAAAAATTCTATATCTTTTTACGATTGTAAAGTTCCACTAATTCTAGATTTAATGTTTGAGTCTTTGTCCATTAACAACAATTTAAAAAATAAAACTATTTATAATTTTTTAACAGTTGTTAAAAATCAATTTAATATTAATGAAATTAATCTGTGTGTTGAAAATAAAAATTATAATCCAATTCTCAATGATTTTGCTAAATCTATTAAGCTATATGTATCAAATTTAGATAAAATTTTAGAAAATATTTCAAATTGATTTTAGAACCTAATTGTGAGCTATAATAATTATGCATATCAGAATTGCATAAAGTGCATATTTATGATATCTTCTATAGAATCATGAGAGATATAAAACATTTAAGAGTTAATTCAGAGAAACTGGCTCAAGATATAAAAGAAAAATCTCTATTTAGGATGCAACGTAAAGCAGTTAATGCTGGAGCAAATGGAACTTTGGAATACACTATTAAAGAGGGTGTAAATAAAACCAAAATTGCTGACAACAGATTAATTAAAAATAAAAAATAACCTAAATTTTAAGAACTGTAATACATATCAAATTCAATAGGATGTGGAGTATGTTCTAAATTATATATTTCCTCAAATTTTAAAGCAATGTAAGCATCAATTTGATCATCAGTAAATACATTTCCTTGTTTTAAAAATTTTCTATCTCTATCTAAACTTTCCATAGCTTCTCTTAAAGACCCGCATACAGTTGGAATATTTTCAATTTCTTTCTCTGATAAGGTATATAAGTCTTTATCAAATGATTTGCCTGGATTAATTTTATTCTTAATCCCATCTAAACCTGCCATCAACATAGCTGCAAATGTTAAGTATGGGTTTCCAGCCGCATCAGGGAATCTAATTTCACATCTTGCACCTTTTTTACTTAATGTAATTGGAATTCTGCATGAAGCAGATCTGTTTCTTGCCGAATATGCTAATAAAACGGGAGCTTCAAATCCTGGTATTAATCTTTTATAACTGTTTGTAGTTGCATTTGAAAATGCATTAATTGCTTTAGCATGTTTTAATATTCCACCGATATAATAAAGTGCTGTTTGCGATAACCCTGAGTATTTATCACCTGAAAATAGCGCAGTACTACCTTTCCAAATTGATTGGTGAATATGCATACCTGATCCATTGTCTCCTTTGACTGGTTTTGGCATAAAGGTTGCTGTTTTTCCAAAAGAGTGTGAAACCATTTGCACTACATATTTATAAAGCTGCACGTTATCAGCTTGAGTTACCAACGTATTAAATAACATTCCTAATTCATGTTGACTTGGAGCTACTTCATGGTGGTGTTTCTCTACTGTAATACCAACGTCTCTTAAACCTTTTAAATATTCTCCCCTCATATCTTGAGCGCTATCAACTGGTGGTACGGGAAAATATCCACCTTTAATTCCAGGTCGATGTCCCATATTTCCATTTTCATATTTTTTTCCAGAATTATAAGGACCTTCAGAACTGTCAATTTTAAATCCTGTTTCATTCATTTCATTTTTAATTCTCACATCATCAAATACAAAAAATTCAGGTTCTGGACCAAAGTATGCTTTATCTCCAATACCTGTAGATTTTAAATAACTTTCCGCTTTTCTTGCTATACCTCTAGGATCTCTTTCATAAGAATTTTTTTTCACAGCATCTAAAATATCACAAAATAAAATTAAGGTATTATGTGATGTAAAAGGATCTACAATTTTTCTTGAAAGATCAGGCTTTAATATCATGTCTGATTCATTTATAGCTTTCCATCCAGCGATAGAAGAGCCATCAAAAAACACTCCTTCATTTAACATTTTCTCATCAACTGCAGTTGCATCAATTGTTAAATGTTGAAGCTTTCCTCTAGGATCAGTGAATCTTAGATCAACGAATTCAATCTCTTTTTCTTTCATCGATTTTAAAACTTTACTAGAGCTCATATTTTTTTAAATTTAGTTAGTGTTTAATATCAAATAATTATAGAATAATATTGTTTATTATTAAGATATCACCTATGCATTTCTTACATATATAAATAGTTATTAATATGAACTTATCAATTCACAATTTATTACACTTATTAGTTGAATGGCAAATTTAATAGAGAAAGAATCTGTAAAAAGAGTACTTAGGATTTTAAAAGATTTTGATAAATCTTTAGAAATAACAGTATTAGATAGTTCAGCAAGAACAGCAATTGATGCTGCAGCATCTTTAAAATGTGAAGTAGGAGCAATTGTAAAAAGCTTGTTATTGAGAACAGATAATAGTTTTATTTTATGTTTAGTATCTGGTGATAAAAAATGCTCGCTCAATAAGATTAAAAAAATTCTAAATAAAAAAGATGTTTCAATGGCTAGTGCAGACCAAGTAAAAAAACAAACTGGCTTTTCGATAGGTGGAGTTTCTCCAGTCGCACATTTAGAAAAATCTAAAACACTTATTGACTCCTCATTATCTAGATTTGAAAATTTATATGCTGCTGCAGGTCATCCAAATTCTATTTTTAAAATTAAATATCAGCAGTTGATTAAGATTACACAAGGCAAAGAAGAAGATATTGTTTAGATGAGGGAGCCAAAATTATCAGATTATGCACTTCTTACAATTTTAGCTTTAATTTGGGCATCTGCTTTTTTTAATATTAAAATAGCAACTTATTCATATGGACCAGTTACGATAGCATTTCTAAGGATTTTCCTTGGTACAATTCCAGTTGTTGGGTTATGCTTGTATAAAAAAATTAAAATCGAAGCATTTACAAAGGATTGGTATTGGTTTGCAGCAATTGGATTAATTAATTTAGTTATACCTTTTTTTTTAATAGCATATGGAGTTCAAAAAGTTCAAAGTAATTTAGCAGCAATTTTAATGGCAAGTACTCCACTGAGTGCCACTTTATTAGCTCATTTTTTTACCAAAAATGAAAAAATAAACTTAACAAAAGTTATTGGAGTTCTTATTGGTTTTTCTGGAATAGTTTTTTTATTTTCTGATAATATTTTGATTAATCAGGATAATTTTATGTCTGCTTTATTAATATTAATAGGATCAACTTTTTATGTTATAGGTGGATTATTGACAATAAGGATTGGTAATAAAAAAAATGAAAATGTAACAGCCTCCATATTAATTTGGGCAACAATTTTTCTAATACCAATTACTGTTTATACTGAACAACCTTGGAATTTAAATCCTAGCATAGAATCTACAATTTCAGTGGTTTACCTTGGAATATTTGCAACTGGATTTGCGTGGTTATTAAGATTTAAAATTTTAGTTACTAATGGATTAGTTTTTCAAGCTCAAGTAGCTTATTTAATTCCAATTTTTGGAATAATTTTAGGCTTTATATTTTTAAATGAATTAATTACTCCAAAAGTAATAATTGCAGTTTTTGCTGTAATAATTGGTATCTATTTAGTTAAAAAATCAAATACAAAAAAAGTTACTTCAATTTAGCAGCTTCTTTAATGTGAGATATGTTCGTTTCGCAGCAACCACCTATAATAGTTGCTCCTTTATTAATTAATTTTTTTGAAAATTCACAAAAAATTTCACCAGAAATATCTTCTCTTTTTCCTAGAATGATATTTGGATTTTTTGCCTTCTCATCGCTAGGCGTATTAAATCTATGAACAGGTAGGGGCTCTTCAACGCCCCATAAGTTTGCTTTAAAACCAAATGGTAAATCTAATTTTTTAAATTCATCAGAGCTCGACTCAATTATTTCTAAAGAAACACATGCGGCTACTACTCCCAACCAACTACTATTTATATTTTTTTTAACTACATCGGTAATTGTTTCTCCAGAAGGAAGCTTATTATTTTTTTTTATATGCAGACCAACTAACACAGGTTTTTTTAGTTTTTTAATAACATCTAAAGCTATTTTTACTTCTCTTCCACTTGATAGGACATCTAGATAAAAGAAATCAATATAAGGGCTAATTATATTTGCTTGATCAAAAAAATCTTTTTCAATTACATTATCTTCTCTTTTATCCGCTTCATAAGTATTGTTTTGAGCTGGAAGACTGCCTGCTATTAGTATATTTTTTTTAGATAAATCTTTCGCCTTAATTGCAAGTTCACACGCTTTCTTATTAGCAAATAAAAATTTATCTTTAACTCGATTTTCTTCCATTCTTACTCTTCTAGTCGTAAATGTATTAGTCAAAATTACGTCTGCTCCTGCATTTATTGATGCTAGATGTGTATCGATTACTAGCTGATTATATTTTTCATCTATTAATGAAGTTGCTGACCAAAGGGTACCCCTAGTAACTAAACCTCTTGCAATAAGTTCTTGCCCCATACCTGAGTCTAAAATTTTTATTTTTTCAAAAATATTCAAATCCATTTCAAACAAATAATTTTATTCCCATTCTTATAGCAACAAATAATACTAATAAAGATGTAACTAAAGCTAAAATTCGAGTAGGAAATATTTTTAAATTTAAAAAGTTTCCTATCTGGCCTCCAATAATTACGGCTAAAAATAAATACCAATAATTAGATATATCGCTAATAACCACACTTTTTGTTAACTGACCGACAACTCCAGAAATTGAATTAATTAATATAAATAATGATGCGACTGTGATTATATGTCTGGGCTTGCCGGCTTTTAATAAAAAAAGTATTGGACTTAAAAAAATTCCACCTCCTATACCTACTACACCTGAAACAAAACCTAAAAAAGCACCAATTGGCATTGAAATAAAAATAGAAATTTTATTATAAGTTGTAATTTTATCGTCATAAGATTTAAAATTAAGTAAAAGCATTATTCCTGCGAAAACCAAAACTAAAAATAAAAAAAGTTCGAAAATATTTTTATCAATTTCTAAAGATCCCCCAATAAATGCAAATGGTATTGAGCCAATTAAATATGGAAACAATAATTTAAAGTTAAAATTTCCAGCCTTTATATAATTAAAACTATTTCCTGAAACTACAAATATATTACATACTAGGGCAATTACAGGAAAAATATAATATGGTACATTCCATATTAGCAATAAAGCCAGGTAAGTAGAACCTCCACCAAACCCAACACTGGCATATAATAATGCAGTTACAAAAAATAAAATTGATAATATAATCATAAAATAATTTATGAAAGTTAATATAGCACTTCTGACTGTGACTGACACAAGAACTTTAAATACAGATAAATCTGGAGGAATTCTTGTAGAAAAAATAAAAAAAGCAAAACATAATTTGTTTGATAGGAAAATTTGTAAAGATAGTAAAAAGGAAATAAAAAAAATTTTAAAAGACTGGTTAAAAAAAAAAAAAATTGATGTAATAATAACTACTGGTGGAACAGGCCTTACCGGAAGAGATATCACTCCTGAAGCTCTCGATGAAATAGCCGATAAGCACATTCCTGGTTTTGGAGAAGTTTTTAGAACTATTAGTTTAGAAACTGTTGGCACATCATCAATGCAATCAAGAGCCTGCGCAGTCTTAGCAAAAGGTAAATATATATTTGCTCTACCCGGTTCATCTGGAGGTGTAACTGATGCCTGGGATAAACTTCTTGTACATCAATTAGACATAAATCATAAACCTTGCAACTTTGTAGAATTATTTCCTCGTCTTAAAGAAAAATAATTTATTCTCCCCCTCTAGTAGCAATAAACACTCCAATACTTACAATTAAAAAACCGAAAAGATCAATATAATTTAATTTCTCATTAAGAAATAAAAAAGCCATCAAGGCAGTCGTTGGTGGAACTAAAAAAAATAGAGTTACTGTTTTACTAGCAGAATTCCTTTTAATCATATACATCAATATTGTAAAAGCACCGAAAGATATCAAGAATATTTGATGACTTATTGCAATTAAAAAGGTTGAAGAAAAATTAATAAAAGGTTTCCCAATTGTAAAAATTAATAAAATATTAAATAAACATCCTCCAATTGCTTGATACATATTGCTAACACTTAAAGGTAAATTATTACTTAATTTTTTTTGCCAAAGCGTAGCAGAAGTAACAGATATTAAAGCTATAAAGGCACTTAAAACTCCAATTATTGGTAAAGATGTACCAATATCAAAACCTAAAACTAAAAATGCACCTAAAAAACCTAGAATTACTCCGATCCACTGTTTTAAACTTATTTTTTCGTTTAATATTGGTGTAGCTAATATATTAGTTAAAATAGGTTGAAGAGTTACAATTAAAGCAACAACTCCAGTAGGCAAACCTTTAGAGACGGAAAAAAAAACACCACCAAGATAAATTCCATGAAAAAGAATACCTGTAGATAATGCCTCGAACAAAAACTTATTTTTAACTATAATTTTTTCTTTTTTATAAACAGCGTAAACAAAGAACCCAAAAGCAACTAATAAAAATCTAAATGCTAATGCTGAAAATGGATCACTATTATCTGTTATAGGTTTTGTAGTTATAAAAGCGGAGGACCAAAGGATAACAAATATTAATGGAAAGAATCTAATCATTAAAAAGAAAAATATTTACTTTTGATATTTTTCTTTCCATTCAGAATAAGACATCCCATATACATGTTCTCTAGCGTCTGGATCGGAAATTTCTATTCCCTTTTTAGCTCCTTCTTCTCTATACCATTTAGATAAACAATTTCTGCAAAAACCTGCAAGATTCATTAAATCTAGATTTTGTACATCTTTTCTATCTCTTAAGTGGTTTATCAATCTCTCAAAAGCGGCGGACTGTAATTCTTTTTTTGTATTATCATCCATATTCAATTATGTTAAATTTTATAATTATGAAACTATCTGGATCCTATCAAATAAATTTAGAAAAACAAAAAGTTTGGGAAGCGTTAAATAATCCAGAAATTTTAAGAAAATCAATTCCAGGCTGCGAAGAATTTACAAAAGATTCTGATACTGAATTTAGCGCAACAGCAACCAATAAAATTGGTCCTTTTAATGCAAGTTTCTCAGGAACAATTGAATTAAAAGATATAAATGCACCAAATAGTTATAAAATTGTAGGATCTGGAAATTCACCCGTGGGTTTTGCATCTGGTGAAGCAGAAGTAAAATTAGAGGACCACAATGAAGGTACTAAATTAATTTACATTGTTGAAGCAAATGTAGGTGGAAAAATTGCACAAATAGGATCTAGACTTATAGATATGACAGCAAAGAAAATGGCGGATATTTTTTTTGGTAAATTTTCTGACTTAGTAGTAGAAAAAAACAATTCACGTGAAACATCTCAACAACCTTCAGTAGATAATAATATAATCAAATTAAAGAATAACAGTTTAAGTAAAAAAAAATCTGCTTATATAATTTTAACTGTAATTGCATGTGTAATTGCTTATTTTTTAATTTAATTTCTCGTTATACTAGAATTTTTATTTTATCTTGAGTAACATTTTATAAAACTGTAACATATATCTACAATTAACATGACGTAGTGGGACACGTTTATGATAAAAATAGAACTAGAAGTTAACGGAAAAAAAATTCAAAAAGAAATTCCAGACCATACATTGCTATCAACTTTTTTGAGAGAACATATAAATTTAACAGGTACACACGTTGGATGTGATACTAGTCAATGTGGAGCATGCGTAGTGCACGTAGATGGAAAGTCTTTAAAAAGTTGCACAGCTTTAGCAGCAGATTTAAATGGATCAAAAGTAACGACAATAGAGGGTTTAGCAAGCAATGGAAAACTTCATCCTATGCAAGAAGCTTTCAAAAAACTACACGGTCTTCAGTGTGGTTTTTGCACACCTGGAATGGTGATGAGTGTGATTGATTTATTAAAACAAAATAAAAATCCATCTGACAAAGAAATTAGAGATTGGTTAGAGGGTAATATATGTAGATGTACAGGTTATCAAAATATAGTAGCTGCAGTTAAAGAAGCAGCAGCAAAAATGTAAATATTAGGGAGGTTAAATATGGCTAGTTTAGTTGGATCAAGAGTTGAAAGAAAAGAGGATAAAAAACTTTTAACTGGAAGAGGAAAATATACAGCTGATGTGACATTTGCACATCAAACATATGCATACTTTGTTCGTTCTCCTCATGCAAGAGCAGAAATTAAAAAGGTTGATATTTCAAAAGCAGAAAAATCAAGTGGGGTAGTAGCTGTACTTACAGGTAAAGATATTGTTAATGACAAAATTGGTGGGCTAATAGCTGGATGGAGAATAAAAAGTGAAGATGGTTCAGATATGAAAGTGCCTGCACATCCACCTTTAGCAAGTGAAACAGTAAATTATGTTGGTGATCATGTTGCTGTTGTTATAGCAGAGAGTTTAGATGAGGCTAGAAATGCAGCTGAGTTAGTTAAAGTAGATTATAAAGTTTTAAAGGCAGTTGTAGACACAGCTGATGCAATGAAATCAGATCAGATTTATAAAGATATTCCAAAAAATTTATGCTTCGACTGGTTGTTAGGAGATAGAGCCAAAGTAAAAGAAGCTTTCGATAAAGCAGATAAAATTATTAAAATTGATTTAATTAATAATCGTGTAATTCCAAATGCTATGGAACCTAGAGCAGCAAACGCTGACTACAATCCATCGACAGAGGAAATTACATTATATACAACTAGTCAAAACCCACATTTAGCTAGAATAATTATTTCAGCTTTTAACGGTGTTGCACCAGAAAATAAATTGAGAGTTATAGCTCCAGATGTTGGAGGTGGCTTTGGGTCAAAAATTTATCCTTATGCAGAAGAAGTTGTTTGTAGTTGGGCAGCAAAAAAAATTGAAAGACCAATTAAATGGGTTGCTGATAGAACAGAATCTTTTTTATCTGATTGTCATGGAAGAGATCATGTAACACACGCTGAACTTGCTGTTAAAAATGATGGTACTTTTTTGGGATTTAAAAATGAGACTATAGCAAATATTGGTGCTTATGCTTCAGTATTTGGAACAGTGACTCCAACATATTTGTTCGGACCATGTGCTACGGGTGTTTATAAAATGCCTGCTGCATATACAAATGTAAAGGCAGTATACACAAATACAGCGCCAGTTGATGCTTATAGAGGAGCTGGAAGACCAGAAGCTACATACACAATTGAAACGCTTGTAGATAAAGCTGCAAGAGAATTAGGAATAGATCCAGCAGAAATAAGAATGAAAAATTTTCCAACTCAATTTCCGTTTCAACAAACTTTAGTGCACTCAGTAGATTCAGGTGATTATGTTGCAGGTTTAAACAAAGCAATTGAAGCAGCAGATTACAAAGGGTTTGAAAAAAGAAAGAGAGAGTCTGAGGCAAAAGGAAAATTGAGAGGCATTGGACTTTGTACATATTTTGAAGCATGTGGAATAGCACCATCACCAGTAGTAATGATGTTAGGATGTGGAATAGGACTTTGGGAGTCTGCTGAAGTTAGATTTAATCCAACAGGAAATGTAACTGTATTTACTGGTTCTCATAGTCATGGACAAGGACATGACACTACTTTTGCACAAATTGCAGCTGATCAATTAGGCGTTCCTATTGAAAATATTGAGATTTCCCATGGTGATACTGACAAAGGACCATTTGGTTATGGAACCTACGGCTCAAGATCTTTAACTGTAGGGGGAACAGCAATAGTTAAGGCATGTGATAAAATTATTGCTAAAGGTAAAAGAGTTGCGGCCAAAATGTTAGAGGCAAGCGAGGATGATATAGAATTTAAAAATGGAGAATTTGTCGTAGCAAAATCAAACAAAAAGAAAACAATAGGAGAAATAGCATTTGCCTGTTATTTACCAGGAACATATGGAGAAGTTAAATCTCCTCTTCCAGAGGGCGAAGAACCAGGTTTAAAAGAAACATCTTTTTTTGATCCTGTTAACTTTTCTTTTCCAGCTGGCTCACATATATGTGAAGTTGAAGTAAATCCTGACACTGGTGAAACAGCTGTTGTAAAATATACAGCTATAGATGATTTTGGAACAATTATTAATCCATTAGTTGTTGAGGGACAAGTTCATGGAGGTTTAGTGCAAGGAATAGGACAAGCTCTATACGAAAATTGTCATTATGATCAATCTGGTCAATTAGTTACAGCATCTTATATGGATTATACGATGCCAAGAGCTGATAATTTTCCAGATTTTAACTTAGGTTTTACATGTACACCAGCAACATCAAATCCTCTAGGAACTAAAGGATGTGGAGAAGCAGGAGCTATCGCAGCACCACCAGCTGTAATGAATGCTGTAATGAATGCAATTGGAACAGAGATTTCTATGCCAGCTACAGCAGAAAAAGTTTGGAAAGCTTGTAAAGAAAATAAAAAAACTAATTCTAAAGCAGCATAGGAAAAAATATGAAAACATTTAATTATCATTCAGCAAAAGATGTGAAAGAAGCTTCGAAGTTATCGTCATCAAAGTCAGCATTTTTAGCAGGAGGAATGACAACACTACCATCAATGAAACTTGGTTTAGCCTCATATAACGATTTAATTAATTTAAAAAATATAAAAAATCTATCAGGTATTAAAGTAAGTGGTAAAACAATTAAAATTGGATCTACCACAAAACATGCAGAAGTTTCTCAATCAAAAGAAGTTAAAAAAGCTATACCTTCATTAGCAGCTCTTGCAGAGGGAATAGGAGATCCCCAAGTGAGAAATAGAGGAACAATAGGAGGTTCAATAGCAAATAATGATCCCGCAGCTGATTATCCATCCGCTTGTATTGCTCTTAATGCAGTAATACACACTAACGAAAGAAAGATAGAAGCAGAAAAATTTTTTAAAGGGATGTTTGAAACTGCATTGAAAACAGGTGAAATAATTGAAGCTGTTGAATTTGAAATTCCAAAAAAATCAAATTACCAAAAATATCCAAATCCAGCATCAAGATATGCAATAGTTGGAGTTTATGTTGCTGAATGTAAATCTGGAGTTAATGTTGCTGTAACAGGCGCCAAATCATGTGTATATAATGATAAAAATTTATCTTCAGCTTTATCAAAAAATTTTTCATCATCAGCAATAGATGGGATTGAAATTTCATCATCTGGAATGAACTCTGATATTCATGCGTCTGCAGAATACAGAGCAAACATGGTAAAAGTTTTTACAAAAAAAGCTGTTGAAGCTTGCTAATTTAATCTAAGAGTATTAATTTAATATCAAATGAAAAACTCATTTGATGAAAAAATTTTAGAAGAAGCTAATGATTGGATAAATTCTAATCAAAAAGTAGTTTTAGCCACTGTTATCCAGACATGGGGTTCCTCTCCAAGACAAGTTGGTAGCAGAATGATAGTCAATGAAAAAGGGGATTTTTCAGGCTCTGTGTCTGGAGGATGTGTAGAGTCTGCGGTTGTAAGAGAATGTTTAGGATTAATTAAAGACAATAAACCATTCAAAAAAATTGAATTTAAAGTTTCAAATGAAAGTGCTTGGGAAGTTGGACTAGCATGTGGTGGAGAGATTGCAGTATATCTAGAACAAGTAAAGTAATGAAAATAAAAATTCTACAAGAAATAATTAAAAAAAAAGCTTCTAAAACTGAATTTGCAATCCTTACCAATCTAAACAATGGCGATACTGGTATCTTCGAAAAAGATAAGAAATTAAGTAAAAATTTTGAAAATTACAGAGTCCATATAGAAAACTTTTTTAAATCAAAAAAAAACGGAGTTATCGAAAATACTGAGATTTTTGTTGAAACTTATATAAGACCAACAAAAGTAATTATAGTTGGCGCGGTGCATATAGCCCAATACCTTGTAGATTTTGCTCGAAGTTTGAATTTTGAAATATTAATAATCGATCCACGGGGTTATTTTGCTACAGAGCAAAGATTTCCAAATTTAAAAATAATAAATAAATGGCCAGATGAAGCATTTGAAGAAATAGAAACAAATGAAAATACTGCGTTAATAGCGTTAACCCATGACCCTAAAATTGATGATCCAGCAATTAAACATGCATTGAATAAAAATTTTTTTTATATTGGAGCTTTGGGTAGTAAAAAAACACATGAAAATAGATGTATTAGATTAAGACAAACAGGTTTTAATGAAAAACAAATTAATTCCATACATGGACCAATTGGTATAAAATTAGGAGGAAAGTCAGCTCCAGAGATAGCTTTGTCAATAATTGCTCAATTAGTAGAGGTGACTTATAAAAAATGAAAAAATATTTGTTATATTTATTTGTAATTTTAATACCTCTAAATTATTCATACGCCGATAAACTTTTAAAAAGTGGGTTTTTAAGTGGCGAATGGGACTTAGATACTAATTTTAATTTAGATAATCCAAATGATAAAATTATTATAATTTTTAACCATGGTTCAGCCGAAAATGACAAACCATCTAAAGATTGTGTTTGGAAAAATAATATAAGAAATTTTGCATCACTATCAGGTAATAAAATTAAAGATAAAGAAGTTTTAGTTTATCTTTTATGTACAGATGATTTGGGAGGTGATAATTGGAAAATATTTTGGAAAAATAAAGACGTAAAATATAAAGGAACACCAAAATTAGAAAAAAGAGTAAGCGCTAATGTTGATTTAATTGAAAAATTTATTAGCTTAGGTGTCCCAAATAACCAAATTTTCATGGCAGGACAATCATGTGGAGGATGGGCGACAATGATGCTTATTTCAAGATATCCAAATAAAATAGCAGGAGGTATTTCAACTCACCATGCTTGCTATGGTAAATTATCTAGAAAATATAAAGTTAAAAAAGTTGGTATAGAAAAAGCTTTAAATAATTTTAAGAAAAAAAAACCTGTCGCATCTTACTTTAGGGAAAAACAATTAAAAGAAATAAGCATGGCAAAAAATCTTCCAATTTTGATCTTTACTCATCCAAAGGATCCATACGATGGTTTACTTTCAGACTGGGTAGAGGCCATTCCAGGTACAAAAAGAGTTGTAATAAGTGAGAATTATAAAATTAATAATAAATCTTGTAAAAGAATTGGGGTTAATAATGGAAATAGATGGGATGAACCAATTAAGGACGGTCATCTTATGGCTTTAGGTGATTGTTTTCAGTATTATAATAAAACAATTCTAGAGTTTATTGAATCTAAAATTTAAATCTTGCGAATTAAATGATCAAAGTAATCATGTTGGCTGCTGGTCAATCAAAAAGGTTAAAAGGGGAAAATAAATTAATAAAAAATTATAAAAAAAAACCTCTTATAGTCCATACCATAAATTCTTTTAAAAGAAGCAAAGTAAGTAAAATAATTTTTGTTTTAGGATATCAGAACAAAGAAGTTAAAAAAATAATTAAAAAAAGTAAAAAATTTATTTTTGTACTTAATAAAAGCTTTAAACAAGGAATGTCTTCATCAATTAAGTCTGGTATCAAAAAGATAAAAAAAAAAGATAATGGATTTATTATAGCTCAATCCGATATGCCTTTCATAAAAACATCAGATATCAATAAAATTTGCAACTCTATAGAAAAAAAAAAATATTTAGTTCACGCGTTAAAATTCAAAAATAAAGTGGGTAATCCTATAGGTTTTGATATTTCAGTCCTTAACAAGTTTAAAAAAATTAAAGGAGATATTGGAGCAAAATATATAGTTAAAAGATTAAAAAATCATACAAATTTTATAAAAGTTTCATCAAGCAAAGTTTTTAAAGATTTTGATTTAAAAAAAGATTTTAATTAGTTTGAATGGGATTTCCCTTTAACCATTCACTATCATTATTTTCATAATGTTCTTTTTTCCAAATAGGAGATCTCTTTTTAATTTCCTCAATGATATATCTTGATAAATCATATGCTTCAGATCTGTGTGGGCAAGCTACCGCAATTATAATACTAATTTCCCCTAGACCAACATAACCTTTAACATGTTCAATAAATACAGATTTATCTTTGATATTTAGTTTTTTATCTGCTTCATTGTAAATTTCTTCAAAGCTTTTAATTACAAGTTGATCGTGACTATCATATGTAATTCCAGTAACTTTTTTATTTTCATTATTTTCTCTTACAGTTCCATAGAATACTATTGAAGCACCAAATTTTGATGAAGAAATAAATTCTTCAGCACTTTCAGTTTTAATTTTTTCTTTTGAAAGGTCAATTATTTTAGCATGAAGCATTAACCACCTCCAATTGGTGGAATTATTCCAATTTTTTGATTCTTAGTAATTTTATAATTATCTGAAATAATATTGTTGTCTTCAGAGCAAAATGCAGAACTTTTAATTATTTTTTTAAAACTTTCATTTCCCTTAAATTTAAGATCAACATAATTAATTATTTCATTTCTTAGATCTTTTACTGAACTATTTCCTTTTAAATCTAATTCTAAAAATTCTTTATCACTTAAATCTCTACTTGCACCAAATAGTTCAAGTTTAATCTTCATATTAAAAAATATTTTCTAAAAAATTTGGCAAACCATCTGGATTGGTCCATAATCCACTTTTTCCACCTTCCTTAATTAGTAATTTAACATTATCTATTTTAAGATGTGGATTAACTATTTTGCTTAAATCATAAATAGTAATTAAAGCTGCGTTAACACCCATAATTGCTTCCATTTCAACCCCAGTTTTTGAAACAGCAGATACAACACAAAAAACTTCTAAAGAGCTATCAATCTCATTCATAATAATTTTAGTTGCTGTATGGTCAATTGGCAGAGGATGACACAAAGGTATCAATTCACTTGTTTTTTTTACACCTAAAACAGCTGATACTTCTGCAAGACTAATAGGATCACCTTTAGGCATCTTATTGTTTTTAATAAGATCAAAGACTTCTTTACCAACATAAATTTTTCCTGATGCAAGCGCTCTTCTAAATGTTTCTTTTTTTTTAGAAACATCTACCATGTTAAAAGAATTCTTTTTAAAAATTTCTTTAGCCCAATCTTTCAATTCGTTTTGGTTTACTATTTTTAATTTACTCAACTATCCCCCAGTTTTTGATAAATTTTTAGTTGAACCAGTTTCTCCAAGTTCCAAATAGTGAGACTCTTTTTTAAATTGCATTTGCTTTAAAATAAGATCTTTTAACTCTGAAAGTTGATCGTCTTTTTGTAGTAAATGTCTAACACTTATTCCAGTGTTTCCAAATAAACAAAGTCTCAAATCTCCTCTAGATGTAATTCTTAAACGATTACAACTCTTACAAAAATCTTTTGAATAAGGAGCAATTATTCCAAATTTCCCTTTATATTCTGGGTTTATATAATTTAATGCTGGGCCAGCATCTTTTCCCATTGTTTGGTATATCCATTTATTTTTATTCAAATATGATTTAAAAAAGTTTGACGATATATGATATTTTTTAAAATAATCTAAGTTATCACCGGTTTGCATTAATTCTATATATCTAAAATCAACTTCATTATTTTGAATAAATTTTGACCAGTTATCAAAATCTTTCTCAGATGCATTAATTCCGTTTAGTAGAACAGCGTTAATTTTAATATTGTTAAAACTTAGATCTTGTAAATTTTTTATTCCTTGTAAAATTTCAGGCAATCTATCATGACCTGTAATATTTTTAAAAATTTCACGGTCAAGACTATCTATACTTATATTTATTCCACTCAATCCAGAGTCTACTAACAGTTTTGCTTTTTTATCCAGATGATAACCGTTTGTTGTAATTACAACTTTATTAATACCGGCATCAAATTTTAATACTTTTATTATTTCAAAAAAATCTTTTCTTACTGTTGGTTCTCCCCCAGTAATTCTTATTTTAAGAACACCTAATTCAGAAAAACATTTTGCAAGACGTTTTATTTCATCCAAGTGTAAAAATTTTCTATTATCACTTTTGTCAACTTGATAGCCATTTGGCAAACAATAACCACATTTAAAATTACAAACATCTGTAATAGACATTCTTATGTAAGGAAATTTTCTTCCGAAGCTGTCCTGCAACTGTTGCATAATATAAACTTATACTAGAAAGATTACTTTATAAATTCTAAAATTATAAATAAATTCCAAGTAATTATAAATTACAACTTTAAATTGTAAAATCCATACTAGAAACTATTTTTTTTTATGTATTTTTTGATAACTATTTTTTTGATATAATTAAATCTGTCATTGATTGAATGGAGGAAAAAATATGAAAAAAATAAAAAAAAATATTAATATTAAAAGAAGAAACTTTTTAGCTGGAACAGCTTCAATAGCAGGACTAGCTGCAACCGCTTCAGTAATACCTATTAATATCGCTAATTCAAACCATTCAGAAGGTTCGAAGGGTTTACCAGAATTTATAAGTTGGAAAGATAGAGATGCACTTATTGTTCATTCTGATAAAGGAATTGAAACTCATAGAAGTGCCATTGGAGAAAGTCTTATAACTCCAAACAGGAATGTATATATAAGAAATAACATGCCAACAATGACAGATGCACAAATTGGAAATAGAGATGATTGGAAAGTTTCAATTAAAGGCGTAAAAAATCCAAAAACTTTTACATTGGCACAACTAAAAAAATTAGGTCACACAACAATTGCTACAATTCTTCAGTGTTCAGGAAATGGAAGAGGTTTTTTCGAGCATAAAGTTAGAGGATCTCAATGGGAAACTGGAGCCGCAGCATGCGTTCTTTGGACTGGTGTGCCGTTAATGGCAGTTGTTGATGCTTGTGGTGGAGTTGATAAAGATTCAGTTTTCATGACATCTTCTGGAGTTGATCACGAACCAACTGGATTAGATCCAAAAAAAGCAATGGTTGAAAGATCGGTTCCAAAAAAAGTTTACAAAGATGCAATGTTGGCTTGGGAGATGAATGGTGTTCCTTTGCCTAATGCACATGGAGGACCATTAAGAATGGTAACTCCAGGATATTTTGGAATTAATAATGTTAAGCATCTTGGAAAAGTTGCTTTTACCACTAAAGAGTCAGCAGTAAAATATATGAAATCAAGTTATAGGATTTCACCAATAGGAAAAAAAGGATCTCAATATCCTTCATGTTGGGAAATGCCAGTAAAATCATGGATAACAAGACCAACTGATGAAACTGGAACTGTCAAAGCTGGAAAGGTTCAGATAGTTGGTGTTGCAATGGGTGGCACTAGAAAAGTTAGAAGTGTTAAAGTATCCGTAGATGGTGGAAAAAGCTGGAAGAGAGCAAAATTTGTAGGTCCTGATCTTGGAAAATATGCTTGGAGGCAGTTTGTTTTAGAAACAACTTTAGCTTCAGGGTCATATAATATTGCTAGCTTAGCATCTAATGGGCGAGCTAAACAACCAGAGTTAAGAATGGAAAATAGAAGAGGATATGCCCACAATGGTTGGAAAGATCATAGCGTAAATATTAAAGTAGTATAATATTAAAAAAAGTTTTAGAATCTTTTAATGAAAATTGGAAAATTTTTATTAATGGTCTTTTATTTATTTATATTTAATATTCAAAATTTATTAGCTGATGAAGTGAAAATGGCAAAAGGGCTTGAAATTTTTAACGAAACTGCAGGCTGTGCCGGATGTCATGCTTTAAATGCAGCAGGATCTGTTGCTAACATAGGACCAAATTTAGATACAGTAAGTCTTACTGAGGAATTAGTAAAAGAAATGGTTACATATGGACTTGGGGTTATGCCAGCTTATGGAGAAGGTATTTTAACAGAAGAAGAAATAGATATCGTCTCGTTTTATGTAGCGAACTCTGCAGGTAAATGAATAATATTCTAAGTGAAGATGAAATAAATAGTTTTAATAAAGATGGAGCAATTTTTTTAAAAGGAAAATTTGATATAAGTTGGATAAAAAAACTTCAAATAGGAATAGATAAAGATATTAAAAATCCAAGTCCAAGATTTAAATCTCACACTATCAAAAAAGGTATTCCTGCCTATTTAGAAGATTATTGGACTTGGCATTTGGTTCCAGAATTCAGAGATTTTGTATTTAATTCACCCTATGCAAAAATTGCTTCAGAATTAATGTCTGCAAAAAAAATAAATCTTGTTATGGATAATTGGTTTTTAAGAGAAGGAGGGTCAAAATCTAAAACTCCTTTTCATCATGATGTAAGTTATTTTGATATGGAAGGGACAATGTGCGTTCTTTGGTTGCCACTTCAACCAAGTAAAAAAGATGAAGGTGTTGCCTGGGTTAAAGGATCTCATTTATGGAATAAACTTTTTTTAAGAGTTCTATTTAAAGATGGACATAAGATAGAAGGAGATGAATGTGTTATTAATGGAAAAAAATATGAAACTCCTCCGGATATTTTAGGAAACAAAGAAAAATATGAATTTTTAAGTTGGGATTGTGATTTGGGAGATTGTGTAATTTTTGATATGAGAACACTGCACGGTGCTATTAGTGAAAATATACCAGACAAAACATTAAGCCGTTATACTTTAAGGGTAGCAAAAGAGGATGCAAAAATAAGTTATATTGGAGATTGGACTAGTTATAATTATAGAAAAGCTATGCAAGATGCTGGATATAAAAATGGAGATTCTCTTGGTGGTGAAATGTTCCCAACTTTATATGAAGCTAGTTAACTTCTAGTCCTTAAGACTAGAAGTTAAATTTCTAACAATTTATCCTGCAGGTTTATAAAGACCCATTGCTTTTCCAGCCATCTCAGCTGTTTTACTCATATCCATTTCTTCTAATATAGTAAAATTGCTAATCGCACCTGAAGCTTCCACTGCTAATTTAACTGCAGCCATTGATTCAAAGTCTTTTCCACTAACACATCCAACAAAATCATAAGATCCTCTTGTTATCGAAAATGATTCCATTTTAGCATCTAATGCAGTTGCTAGTGCATTTGCAGCAGCAGCTCTATCCTGCTTAGGATCTTTTATAAATCCTTTGAAAGCTTGAGTAGTGTAGTTTCCGATTATATAAAATTTAGGCATAATATTCTCCTTTCTTAAACATTTTAAAATAACATTATTACAAAAATGTTATAAAGAGTAAATTGCATAGTAGACACAACCTAAAGTAATGTTAAATTGTAAATTATGTACGAAAAATTTGGGCAATTTATTAATGGAAAATGGCAACAATCTTCAGACCAATCTACTTATGAAGTTATAAATCCTGCCAATGAAGAAGTTTTAGGAAAAGCTTCTAAAGCTACACCTCAGGATGTTGACCTCGCACTAAAATCTGCACAAAAAGGTTTAGAAGTTTGGAAACAAACATCTCCTTGGAAAAGATCAAATATTATTCGAAAAATAGCAGATCGGATGAGAGAAAAACAAGATGTTTTAGCAAAATGGATGACATTAGAAGTAGGCAAACCATTTGCAGAGGCCAAAGGCGAAGTCGGTGGAGCGGCTGATATTTTTGAATGGAATGCAGAAGAAACAAAAAGAATTTATGGACAAACTGTTGAGAGTAGATTTACAGATACAAGAATACATGTTTACTATCAGCCGGTAGGTGTTGTAGCAGCACTAACACCATGGAATTTTCCATTAGTACTATCTTCAAGAAAAATTTCTACAGCTTTAGCAGCTGGGTGCTCAGTAATAGTTAAACCTGATGTAATAACTCCAGGTACAGTGATGGAGTTAGTTGACATATGTAGAGAATGTGGAGTTCCTCCTGGAGTAGTAAACTTGTTATCTGGAGATCCTCCAAGTATTGCACAACAATTAATATCATCAGATATTGTTAAAAAAATATCAGTAACTGGCTCAACAAGAGTAGGAAAATTAATTCTTAAACAAGCTGCCGACAAAGTTCAAAGAGTTACCATGGAACTAAGTGGCCATTCCCCATTTATTGTTTTTGATGATGCAGATATTCAAAAAGCTACCGATATGGCAATTACCGCAAAGTATAGAAATAATGGGCAAGTTTGTATTTCTCCAAATAGATTTTATATTCAAGAAAATAAAAAAGATGAATTTGTTAATTTATTTGTTGAAAAAACAAAAAAATTAAAAATAGGTGATGGCATGGATCCAAGTGTTCAACTTGGTCCTTTAACAACAAAAAAAAGATTAAATGAAGTAGAAGAATTAGTTGAAACAACAAAAAAAGAAGGTGCAAAAGTATTATTAGGTGGAAAAAGACCGGCGGGATTTAACAAAGGTTTTTATTACGAACCAACAATTTTTGATAATGTAAAAGATGATTATACAATTATGAAAGTTGAACCATTTGGTCCGCTTGTGCCAATGCTATCTTTTAAATCATTTGATGAAGTTATTGAAAGAGCGAATAATAATGATTTAGGTCTTAGTAGTTACATATGTACAAACTCAATGGAACAGGCTCATAGAGCATCAGAATTAATGGAAACAGGTACAGTTGCGGTTAATACTCCTCTAGTAGCTCTAGCAGAAGCTCCTTTTGGGGGAATAAAACAAACTGGTTATGGTCGAGAGGGTGGTTCCATGGCGATTAAGGATTATTTGAATATCAAATATACTCATCTAGGTATTAAAGGGTAGTGTTAATTGAATGCTTATTTCTTAAATGAAGAAAAATAAACTTAAAAAATTATTTAAAGAAGGTAATGCTGCAGTTAATGGATGGTTAGAAATTCCCAGTTCATTTTCTGCAGAAGCAATGTCCCACCAAGGATATGACTCTCTAACTATTGATATGCAACATGGTGCAATTAATAATTCAAATATTTTAGAGATGTTTCAGGCAATCTCAACTACGGAAGTGGTTCCTATGGCTAGACTAAACTGGAACGAACCTGATCAAATAATGAAAGTGCTTGATTTCGGTGCTTATGGAGTTATTTGTCCAATGGTAAGCAATAAATCCCAAGCTGAAAAATTTGTTCAAGCGTGTATGTATCCTCCAAAAGGTTATAGAAGTTTTGGCCCTACTAGAGCCTCCATGTATGGAGGAAGTGATTATGTAGATCATGCAAATGATGAAATTTTAAAAATAGCAATGATAGAAACCAAAGAAGCTTTACAGGAATTAGATAAGATAATGAGTACAACTGGACTAGATGGAATATATATTGGCCCAGCAGATTTAAGTTTAGCGATTGGAGAAAAACCTGGCTTTGATAAACCCGAAGGTCATCCAACTTATGAACAAATTCTAAATATATTAAATCATGCAAAAAAAAATAATTTAATTGCAGGAATTCATAATGCATCAGCTGAATATGCAAGAAAAATGATTGATATTGGATTTCAAATTGTAACTGTAGGAAGCGATAAGACGTTTATGAGCGAAGGTGCAAAATCAAATGTGTCAAAAATTAAAAATAAATTATAAATGAAATTATTACGAATAGGAAACAAGGGAAAAGAAAAACCTGCAATTTTAGACAATACTGGAAAAATTCGAGACTTAAGCTCAATTATAAAAGATTTAAATCCATATTATTTAAATCACACAACAATCAATAATATTGAAAAAATAAATTTAAATAACCTACCTGAAATTTCCAAAAATGAGAGAATTGGAGCATGTATAAAAAACCCAGGTAAATTTATTGCTATAGGTTTAAATTATTCTGATCATGCAGCTGAAACAGGTGCCAAAGTCCCTTCAGAACCAATTATTTTTATGAAAGCAACAAGTTGTATTAATGGACCTAATGACGATATTGAATTAAAAAAAGGATCAACCAAATTAGACTGGGAAGTAGAATTGGGAATAGTTATTGGAAAAGAAGCTAAAAATATTTCAGAAAAAGATTCAGTAGATCATATATTTGGTTATTGTGTAGTCAATGATTTAAGTGAAAGAGAATGGCAAATCGAAAAAATGGGACAATGGACAAAAGGAAAATCTCATGACACATACGGTCCAATAGGTCCTTACATTGTTACCGCTGATGAAATTAAAGATATAAATAACTTAAATTTAACTCTAGATGTAAATGGCCAAAGAATGCAAACAGGAAATACAAATAAAATGGTATTTAATGTTTATTATTTAGTTTCATACTTAAGTAAATTTATGTCTTTACAACCAGGAGACTTGATAACAACTGGAACACCGCCAGGAGTTGGAATGGGCATGAATCCTAAGAAATTTTTAAAACAAAATGATAATCTTAGATTGTCGATTGATAATTTAGGTGAACAAAACTCCAAGGTTGTAGGTTTATAATATGATCAAAAGAGATCTATATTATGATCGAATACCAACAAAATCTTTAAGAGATGATGTTAGATATTTAGGAAATACACTTGGAAAGGTAATCAGAAAACAAGAAGGAAAAGAATTTTATAATTTAGTAGAAAAAATAAGGCTTTTATCAAAAGCAAATTCAGCAAATAAAAATCAAAGGGATCCTTTTAAAAAAATTATAAATGAAACTAAAAATTTATCATCAAAAAAAGTTTTTAAATTAACAAGGGCCTTTAATCATTTTATGAATTTTGTAAATTTAGCAGAGTCTATAGATGCATCTAGAAAACTTGATGAATTTGAAAATACGAATATTAATAAAAATGTTGAAAATATTTTTATTGAAGAAATATTTGAAAATTTATTTAAAAATAAAAAAATTCCATCAAACAAAATTTATGATACTGCAAAAAACTTAAATATAGGAATAGTATTAACTGCCCATCCCACAGAAGTAAAAAGAAGAACATTAATTCAAAAATATCATAAAATTACTGAAATCTTAGAGCAAAGGGATTTACTTAAAAAATATCCATCTAAAATTAAAATTTTAGATAAAAAATTATATGATGAATTTACTATTATTTGGAATACCGATGACTTAAAAAGATCAAAACCTACACCTGCAGATGAAGCAAGATGGGGTTTAGCTATCATTGAAGATAGCTTGTGGGAAACAATTCCAAAAGTTTACAGAAGATTAAATGGAATTTTTTTAAAAAATATGGGTAAAGGTTTACCTAAAAATTTTAATCCATTTGAATTTGGCTCATGGATGGGTGGAGATAGAGATGGTAATCCAAATGTGACATCGAAAGTTACCAGAGAAGTAATTTTATTATCTAGGTGGGAAGCTGCAAAACTATATGAAAAAGAATTAACTAAACTTATTAGATCGCTATCTATGGAAAAATGTTCAAAAAAAATAATTAAAAAAACTGGTAAAACATTTGAACCTTATAGAGTCTTTTTAAGACCTCTTAGAAATAAAATGAGAGTTACACATAGAGCAATTGAACAACATTTAGTAAGAAATAAATATTTAGATAATAAAAAATTGTTATCATCAAAAGAAGAAATTTTAAAACCATTAAGAGTGGTAAGAGAATCGTTAGAACAAAATCAAAGTGAAAATATCGCAAGTGGTGATTTATTAGACTTAATGAGAAGAACTAAATGTTTTGGTATTAATTTAGCAAAACTAGATATTAGACAAGAATCTAAAAGACATTCACAATTAATTTCTGAATTAATTAAAAAAAAATATAAATCTAATTATTTATCTTGGAGTGAAGATAAAAAAATATCATTTTTATCATCAAAACTAAGGACAAAGAAAAATATAATAAATAATTTCTTATTTAAAAATAAAGAAAATAAAGAAGTATGGTCAACCTTTAAAATTTTGTCTGAACAACCTAAAGAATGTTTAGGTGCATATGTAATTTCAATGACATCATCATCATCAGATATCCTATCTGTTTTATTTCTTCAAAAAGAAGCAAAAATCAAAGATAGATTAAGAGTTGTGCCGCTTTTTGAAACATTAGATGATTTAATTAATGCAAAATCAATAATGGAAAAAATTTTTTCACTAAATTGGTATAGAAAATTAATAAATTTTAAACAAGAAATAATGATCGGTTATTCAGATTCTAGTAAAGATGCTGGAAAGCTATCTGCTAGCTGGCACCAATATAAGTTGCAAGAAGAAATAATTAAGTTGGCAAAAAAATATAAAATTGAAGTTACATTCTTCCATGGAAGAGGAGGGTCTGCTGGCCGAGGTGGAGGACCTATTCAAGCAACTTTAAAATCACAGCCACCAAATTCAGTAAATGGAAAAATTAGAATTACAGACCAAGGTGAAGTTATTCAACAAAAATATGGCTATGAGCCTTTGGCAAAATATAATCTTTGTAGTTATATTGGCGCTGTTGTTGAAGCAACATTAAATCCCCCACTTAAACCAAAAAATAAATGGAGAAATTTAATTGAAAAAATGACGTCTATATCGACTGCATCATATAGACGAAATATAAATGAGAATTCAGATTTTATTAGGTACTTTAAAACTGTTACTCCTCATAAAGCACTAGGAAAACTTTCTATTGGATCAAGACCTTCAAAAAGAAAAAATGTAGATAATATAAAAGGATTAAGAGCCATACCTTGGGTGTTTGCTTGGACACAGATAAGATTAATGTTACCTGCGTGGCTTGGTACAGCACAAGCTTTAAAATATTCATCAGGTAATAGTTTTAAATCAACTATTATAGATATGGAAAAAAACTGGCCATTTTTTAATTCTACAATGGATATATTAGACATGGTTATTTCAAAGGTTGATCCTGAAATATCAAAGGTTTATGAAAATAAACTAGCAGATAAAGAATTAAAAATAGTGGGAGAAAAATTAAGATTAGAATTTAATACAATTAAAAAATTAAATAAAATTATCACTCCAAAAGAAATTTTAAAACAAAGAAAAAAATTTAGATCATCAGTATTTGTAAGAAATATTTACACTGAAGTATTAAATATACTTCAGGCAGATGTTATGCAAAAATTAAAAAACAAAAAAAAAATAAAAGAAATAAAATATTTAGATGATGCTATGATGACCTCAATAGCGGGCATATCTGCTGCAATGAAAAATACAGGTTAATCAATGATCGAATTATTAGTTGCTTTAAGTGCTGGTTTATTAAGTTTTTTATCTCCATGCGTCTTACCTTTAATTCCAGGATATATATCTTATATTTCAGGTTCATCTTTAAATGAACTTTTAGAAAAAAAAGAAATTAACATTATTCCATTAATTTTATTCTCTTTAGGATTTTCTATTGTATTCATTTTATTTGGGGCAGCTTCTACTTTTTTAGGTCAAATAGTATTAAATAATTCAAACACATTAAGAATAGTTGCAGGATTAATAATAATATTTTTTTCTTTAAATATTATTGGAGTATTAAATTTTAATTTTTTAAATTATGAAAAAAGAATTAATTATACTAAAAAAAAAGGTCAAATAGGGTCAGTTTTAGTTGGTATGGCTTTTGGTTTTGGATGGACGCCCTGCATTGGACCTATCCTTGGTTCAATTTTGTTATTAGCCTCAACAGAAGAAAGTATTAATAGAGGAATTTTGCTCTTGTCGTTTTACTCTCTAGGTTTAGCAATACCTTTTGTTCTGTCTGGATATTTATTTCAAAAATTTATGGTTATTTCTAAAAATATAAAGAAAAAAATGAATTTAATCACAAAAATAGGTGGAAGCTTATTACTAATAACTGGGATTTTAATTCTTACAAACCAACTTCAATCGTTAGGATTTTATATTTTAGAATATTTACCAATTCTAGGAAAGATAGGATAAACATAATTAAAAACAAATAATTTATTTATTTTTTTTTAAATTTGGTAAAAGTATAAGCATAACCCCAATAATAATAATAGCTCCACCAATAAATAATTCTTTAGTCGGCTCTTCACCCAGAATAAAAATAGCAGCCAATAACCCTGTTGGAGGTATTCCCATAGTAACTATAGGTAAAACTTTATATATAGGATTATTTTTTAAAACATAATAGAAACATCCATACGTAATTGGCTGCATAATAAATCCTAAATAAATTGCAATTATCCAAATTTCAAAAGGTGTAGACCTGAAATAATTAATTGGATTTCCATCAAATATTGCCGAAAGAGTAATTAATATTGGACCAGAAAACAATCCTAACCAAGCAACTAATGCTAAAGGATTTATTTCTTTACTTAATGGTTTTACTAAAACTTGTCCTAAAGCCCAAACACCTGATCCTATAATTACTAAACTTACACCTATGAATTTGCCATCTAAATTTGGAGAGCCAGTTAAAATATATACTCCAACAAACGCAATAGTTATTCCTATCAAAGCTCTTAATGTCGGTTTTTCTTTAAGCATAAAAAATGCGAATAAAACTCCAAAAGGAACTTCAGTTTGAACAAGCAGAACAGCTGCTGAAGCATCTATAAAACTTAAACCTGTATATGTGATACTGTATTGAGCAGTATTTGCTATAAGAGAAGCAAAAAATATTTTTTTAAGAAAACCTCTTGGTATTGGAAACCACCAAACCAAAAGTAATGCAACAAAAGTAAATCTTAAACCCATCAATAAAAAAGGAGGTAGGTATTCCATTGCTGGTTTAGCAATAACAAAACCAAAACCTAAAAAGATTGGAACTATCGCAGCTATTAAAGAGTCGCGAAGGGTCAAATTTTAAATTTTCTTTTTAAATGTCTTAATCTTCCTTCGGTACTATCAAAATCTATATAACATCCTTGCAAAAATCTATTTCCCTCTTTTGGATCATACTTTGTTCTTCCGTGTAGTACTCGATGATTGTCCATCATGATAAGATCTTTCGATTCCAATTTAAATTCTATTCTATTTTTTTCTGAATTATACATATCTGATAATTTTTTTCTGGATTTATAATATTTATCTAATTTATCTTTTTCTAACATTGGAACATAATCTAATCTTGGGCTAAATCTTACTTGTTTAAAATTTTTTTCATCATCTAAATGAATTAATTCCGACCAATCTTCAAGTATTACTTTTTTATCAGTAAATTTAAATCTTACTTTAACTTCAGTCAGAATTTTATAAGCACCTGGATCTTCTTTTTTTAATTTTTCAGTAACTGTATATCCATCCACCAATGTTGAATATCCACCACTAACTTCATTTTCAACACAATGTAATAATTGAATGCAAGGAACGGGGTTTCTATATGGGTTATCTGTGTGTGGGCTTAATTGTAAAGTGGTATAGGCTAAATCATTAGGGTTTGATTTAGATCTTACATTAAAATGTTCCCCAAAATTGGTTCTTCTCACACTTCCAATAGAATTAGCAAATTTAACAATATAATTATTTTCAGTCGGCACATTTTTTATGATTACAAAGCCATATTCATAAAATGATACCAATAAATCATACATTTCTTTAGATTCATAAAAATCCTCTTTATATTCAAAATTTTTTACATCTTTTAAAGCTGAGTCCCATTTTTTTTTAGGAATTGATTTTATTACTGTATCTTTATTTGAAAATTCAGTTTCAAGTTTATTAATATCTAGCTTAGAGTTAACACCATCATTAAAATTGACTTCAAGAAAACCATTTTTAATTTCTGCCTTTTTTATTATTATTTTTGCATCCATTGTTGAGGGGTCAAATAATCTTTGCTGGGTACCTTTGTCTAAAAATTCTTCACCATCCACTCTTTCTCTTAACCAAAAAGGGTGTATTTCTTCAATTGACTTACCATTATTAAAGAAGATTTTGTTTTGATTTAGTTCGATTTTCATAAGCTTTTTTGAGGATTATTTAAAATTTAGCTTTAATCAAGATAAATAAGATAGTAATTAGATAAAAATTTATTTCAATGAAAGCCAAAAAATATAGAATTTATTATAGTTTTTTGAATAAGCTTGCTAAGGAGCTTACAAGCTTTTACTTTAAAAAAATTAGCAAAAGATTTTCAGTAACAAATAAACACAAAGGCAAAGGATACGATCCGGTTACTAGTTCAGACAAAGCTTTTGAAAAATTCATTCGTTCAAAAATATCTAAAAAATTTCCTGACCATCAAATAATTGGAGAGGAGTTTGGACATAAAAAAAGTAATAGTGATTATTCATGGGTGATAGACCCTATTGATGGTACAAGATCTTATGTAATTGGAAACCCAACTTGGAGTAATTTGATTTCATTAAATTACAAAGGTCATCCAATAATGGGATTAGCAAATTTTCCAATGCTTAATAAATATTATTTAAACTTTAATGATAATATTTCTTATGTGTTTGAAAATGGAAAAAAAAGAAGAATAAAAGTTAGTAAAAAAATTCCTTTTAGCCAAATAAAAGTTTCAGGAGCATTTCATGGTTGGCTTTCATTTAAAAAACAAATGAAAATTCCTAAAATATTAAAACTAATGAGATTTAAATGTCCTGACTCATTAAGTTATGCTTTATTAGCGGAAGGTAAAGTAGATATAGTTATACAATGTGCAAATAAAATTTGGGATATTCACCCCATTATACCAATAGTAAAAGCTGCAGGAGCAACAATTAGTACTTGGGATAATAAAGATGCAGTCTTTGCAGGAAATATTTTAGTTTCTAATAATATTTCAAACCATAAAAAAATATTAAAACTTTTAAAACCAGCTTTAAAATAAAACTCCTAATTTTACAGCATATAAAAAGAATGATATTCTTAAAATATAAAAGGAGATAGTATGCCAATATTTAAACCAATTAATGAAAAACAAGCAAAAGGAAAAGTAAAAAAAATATTTAATGAAATTAAGAAAACAAGAAAAATAAAAAAAATTCCAAATTTTTGGAGGACTCTTGCTAATAATCCTGAAACATTAGAAAGAACTTGGACTTCTTTACAACAAGTTATGAAAAAAGGTTCTCTCGATCCAGTAGTAAAAGAATTAATTTATGTTGCTGTTTCAATCACAAACAATTGTGAATACTGTATTAAATCTCATAGTTTAGCAGCAAAAAAAAAGGGTGCTACAAATTCAATGTTAAATGAAATGATTGCAGTAGTTGGAATGGCCAATGAAACGAATAGATTAGTTGAGGGTTACCAAGTAGAAGTAGACGATTTTATAAAATAAGAATGGAGTTTGAATTTGTTTATAAGATTTGCAATAAAGCTGAATGGTTAATAGCCAAAAAAAATAAAAAATTTATTGGTACAAATAAAGATAAAGAAGATGGATTTATTCATTTTTCAGATAAACAACAAGTTCAGGGCACATTAAAAAAATATTATTTAAATCAAAAAGATTTAATTCTTTTAAAAATCGAAGCATTAAAACTTGATAATTTAATTTGGGAACAAGCTTCTGATGGCAGTATGTTCCCTCATCTTTATTCTTCTTTAGACACAAACAAAGTCTGTAGTGTATATGATTTAGTTTTAAATGAAGATGGAACACATACTTTGCCTTTAAATTATTAATTTGCTTTACCCAACAAATTAACAATTAAGACACCAGCAACAATTAATATAATTCCAATTACGCCCCATATATTAGGTATTTGATTATATTTGATAATTCCAAATAAAAGTATAGCTGTAACTGTAATTGCACTATACGTAGCATAAGCAAAACCAACTGGTATAGCTGACATACCTTTAGCAAGCGAAAACATAGTTACACACATTAAAAGTATACAGGCAATTGAAGGAGTTAATTTAGAAAATCCATCAGAAATTTTTGCAAAACTATTAGCTGCAATTCCGCACGAAATAGCAATTGCTAAAAAAAGATAACCTATTATTGGTTTCATGCTAGTTTGCTTTTCCTAGCAAGTTAACAATTAATACACCGGCAATAATTAGAGCTAGTCCCAATATAGTATAAAGATCTGGTATTTGATTAAATTTATAAATTCCAACAATTGTTGTTGCTATAATACACAAACCTGCAAAAGATGCGTAAGTTACACCAACAGGTATTGATTTCATAACTAAGGACAAAGTGAACATGCATCCAACAATAGTTATTGCTGTCACAATACTTGGTATTAATAAAGTAAATCCTTGTGCACTTTTTGCAAATCCATTTGAAGCAGTTCCCAAAATAACTGCTAGAATTAATATTATATATGCTGTTAAATTTCCCACTGGTTAACTATAGATCAAATATTAAAAAATAAAAATAAATTATCCATGAAACACAGCAGAACAAGGTTGCAAAAATAATAGCTATTCCTGTTGCAGTGTCATTGTTGTGTTTGAGATTTACTTTTTTTCTCCATTTAGCTGGGTATAAAGGTAGTGTGAATGCATAAATTATTAAAAAAATATCGAAAGCCGTAAGAATAATACTTAAATAAAGTAACTGACTCATTATTTTTTAGACCAGCTAATAGCATCTTCCATCCTATCGTCGCCCCAAAAAATTTCGTTGTTGACTATAAAAGAAGGACTACCAAAAACTTTATCTTTTCTAGCACTATCTGTATTTGCCAAATATTCTTTTTCTATTTCTTCTGATTTTGCTTTTTCAATTACTTTGTCCTTATCTATTTTAAGTTCATTGCAGATTTCAGAAATATTTGGTTCAGTTGCAGGTTCTTTTCCATCTTGGAACCATCTTTTGTAAGTTTTTTGTACATATTCAATGCCCCAACTTTCTTTTAAACCCAAAATTGCAAGTTTATTAGCAAGATCAAACTCTGTTAAAGGATAGGGAACAGGGGTTTTTGCAAAGAAACCATACCCCTCTGAACGTCTTTCTATATCTCTCCACATATAATTAACTTTATTAACTTTTTCCTTTGGGAAAGGAATATTATTCATTTCCTTCATGATTGCTCTAACGCTAAAAGGCTTCCAATTAAATTTTACTCCATGTTTTTTTTCTACATCTAAAATTCTTGTTACAGAAAGATATGTGTATGTACTTCCAATAGAAAAATAAAAGTCAATATTACTCATTTATTATTAATTAAAAATAACGATTAATTTTTATTTATATAAAATTTATTTAGGCATTGGTGTTGCACCAGTTTCTAAACTTGCAATTTTACCATCTTTATATTTATAAACTGCCATTACAGCTTCAACATTTCCATCATCAAATGTTACGAATGCATGGTGAATACCAACTTCATTATTTTCATAAACCACTCTTGATTTATCTTGTTTAATGTCACCACTCATCGCCCATTTGATCACATCACCTTTACCTAAAGTATTACCTGATTTATGCATTGTAAATTTAAAATCATCATGCAAAAGTTCATTCATAGCTGCTTCATCTTTATTTTTTATTGCAGCACTGTATTTTTCTAATATAGACATTTTTTTCTCCTTTTTATTTTTATTTATTAAAGTGTTCCAGACTCTTCACAAATTATGTTCCTTTAATTATTATAAAGTTTCCGACAGAATTATTTAACCGTATCTGTCTTACCGGTTTGTATTCTTCAGAATTATACCAATCTAAAGCTTTTTCATATGAAGGAAATTTAATAACAACTGTTCTTGGAAATTTCCATTCACCCTCGAAACATTGATAATCGCCACCTCTTACTAGGTATTCTCCTCCAAATTTTTTTACAGTATCTGTGACTTTATCTAAATATTCTTTATAGTCTTCAGGATTAGTTACTTCAACTTGTGCTATTGCATACCCATTCATGAAAATCTCCCTTTTTTTATATTTTCATCTTCTTTTACAATTATCCTGAAAAGTTTTCCATAAAATCTCCATCCATTGGAGTTATTTTTGCAGATTCTAAATCAATACCTGCTTCTGCTCTAGCCACATGAAGATCTTTTTGCATTCTTTTTAAAAGTTCTTTACTTACTTTTCCGATTACATAATATTTTGCCATTTTAGACATCAACCTTAGTTAATTCCCAAACATGCATCTTATTTACACACTCATCATAAATTGGCTTTCCAATTGGATTTGTTCCAGATACCATTTCTTTCATTTTTTCCATATTATGAACAAATACCTTAAACATAACACCGCTTTTATCTGGCTTTACTGCTCCTATAGTTTTTTCTGGATGAGCTGCTGATTTTCTTACACTCATTCCCTCATCTGATTGCATCCATCCCATAAATTTTTCAAGCTTTCCTTCTTTTAAATCTACGATCACTAACACTTCTTTTTCCATATTGTTTCTCCTTTTTTATAATTTATTTTTTCATTGCATTAAAAGAGCTAAGAGTATCATCAAAAGCCATGAACATCGACATTTTCCCATCTGTTACTTCAAAATAGTGACCAAATATAGTGTCCATACCATCTGCGGTTGCTTTGCATTTAGCAAATACTTTGTTTCCTTCTGCAATCATAAATTCAGGAGTTACTGAAAAATTATTCCAATGTTGTGGAATCAGCGACATAGTTTTCATCATTGCCTCTTTTCCTTTGTGAGTTCCTGACATTGGATGTTTATCTCCAGGGAAAACCCAAGTAATATTATCATGAACTACCTCATTAAAAAAAGTTTCCATATCTCCTTTACCAAATAATTCATATCCTCTTTTAACTAATTCTTTTGGGTCCATTTTTTACTTCCTTTCTATAATGTTTTATTTTGTTAAACATACTTAATGCATATATAAGTATGTAACGCTTTTATTACAATGCTGATATGCTTAATCGTCTATTTCGTAGTCCCAGGCATTTCCTCCTACAACTTTAGAGATGGCTGAGAAATCTTTATTAGAATTACCTTCTTTACAAAATTCATCATAAATAGTGTTCGCGGTAGAACCAAGAGGTGTATTTGCTTTAACTTCTTCTGCACATTCAATCGCAAGTTTTAAATCTTTACTCATCATTCCTGCAGAAAATCCTGGACGATATTTATTATTTGATGGTACGCCTTCTTTTAAACCAGGTAGAGGAGGGTAAACAGATATTGGCCAACTATTACCTGATGCGTTTTTCATAATTTCATGTACTTTTTTAATGTCTATGTTTAATCTTTTTGCCAACATCAAAGCCTCTGAAGCACCTATCATTGATATTCCAAGAGCCATATTATTACAAATTTTTGCTCCATTTCCACACCCAGTGTCACCTGCGTGAAAAATGTTTTTGCCCATTATTTCTAAAATTGGTTTAGCAGAGTCAAATGCTTCTCTGCTTCCACCGACTAAGAAAGTTAAACTAGCATTCTTCGCGCCCATGACACCACCACTTACTGGGGCATCAATCATTTTAATTCCTTTTTCCTTAGCCTTTGTTCCTAATTCAACTGAAGTTTTTATATCAATTGTTGAACAATCTATCAGAAGACAATCTTTAGATACTTTATTTATTATTCCATTTTCTCCTAAATAAACTTTTTTTGAATTTTTTCCTGCAGGTAACATTGTAATTACTATATTTGGTGATCTAGATAGAAGATTTTCAAAACTATCAGCTATGTCGAATTTTCTCTCTCTTGCTTTGTCTAGCATCTCTTTTGAAACATCAAATACACAAACTTTTTTTCCTGCTTTAATAAGATTCTCAGCCATTGGACTTCCCATGTTTCCAACACCAATAAATGCAACTATTTCTGACATAAAACTCCTTTTTAATTTGTAATTTTTTCTACAAATTTTTTTATAAGTGGGCTAATCGTTAAAACTGTAGCTATAGCTATAGGTAGGCTTACTACCCAAGCTTTTAAAAATCTATTTATATAAAACTCATCAATACCTGTATTAATATAAGTAATAAGTAATGTCATGATTAAGCTTGTAAAAAAACCAACTATTAAAACAAATAGTAATTGAGAATATTTTTTTGGCAACATTGAATTATATTATTTGATTAATTTACTAAAGCCAATTTGGATATGGCAAGCCTTTTTCTTGAAGAAAATTTTTATTAAACAACTTGCTATTGTATTTGTCTGACTTATCACAAAGAATAGTTACTATTGTTTTTCCAGGACCTAATTCTTTTCCTAATCTAATTGCTCCTGCAATATTTACTCCACAACTTGTGCCTAAGCTTAACCCTTCGTTTTGAATTAAATCATAAATAATAGGTAAAGATTCCTGATCACTTATTGAAAAGGCACCATCTATTTGAGCTTTTGCAAAATTTGCTGTTACTCTACTTGATCCTATTCCCTCTGTTATTGAACCACCTTCACTTTTTAATTCTCCATTTTGAATATAATTATAAAGAGATGAACCAGCTGGATCTGATAAATAAATTTTAATATTTTTATTTTTTTCTTTTAAAAAACTACTTACTCCAGCAATTGTACCTCCTGTTCCAGAAGAACATACAAATCCATCTACTTTTCCGTCAGTTTGATTCCATATCTCTGGACCAGTTGATTCATAATGTCCTTTAGAATTAGCAGTATTATCAAATTGATTTGCCCAAACTACTCCGTGGTTATTGGTACTTTTTAATTCTTCAGCTAATCTTCCAGCAACTTTAACGTAGTTACCATCATCTTTATAAGGCTTAGGAGTTACTAATCTTAAATCAGCACCAATATTTCTAAGCATATCTTTCTTTTCTTGAGTCTGATTATCATTCATAACTATTATTGTTTTATATCCAACTGAATTTCCAATCAGACATAGGCCTATTCCAGTATTTCCTGCTGTACCTTCAACTATTATTCCACCCTTAGAAATTAATTTTTTTTCTTCAGCATCTTTTATGAGAGCTAATGCAGCTCTATCTTTAACTGATCCGCCAGGATTTAAATATTCTGCTTTTCCATATATATTACAGCCAGTAATTTCTGAAGCAGCTTTTAATTTTATAAGTGGTGTGTTGCCTATTCCTTCAATAAAATTATTTTGAAAATTTGTCATTTTAATTTTTATCACTATCAGTAGTTATGCCATAAGGTTTAAAAACTTTATCATCTTTAGAGCCTTCACCTACATTTTTTGCAGGGATACCTACCATTACAGCATTTTCAGGAACATCTTTTGTTACTACTGCGTTTGCTCCTATTTTTGCATTTTTGTTAATAGTTACAGGTCCTAGTATCTGCGCACCAGAACCAACTACTACATTATCCATTAGTGTTGGATGTCTTTTCGTATTTCTTTGGTCATCAGAATTTATACTTGGAGAAATACCTCCCAGGGTAACCATATGATATATAGTTACATTATCATGTATTTCTGAAGTTTCGCCAATAACAACTCCCATACCATGATCAATAAATAAATTTTTCCCTATTTTTGCTTTAGGATGAATTTCAATTCCCGTTAAAAATCTTGAGATTTGAGAAATCATACGTGCGATTAAATGGAATTTAGCAATAGAAAAAAAATTTGCAATTTTGTGAAAGAAAACTGCTTTAACACCAGGGTATGTCAATATTACTCCAATTTTTGATCTAGCTGCAGGATCTCTTTTAATAATAGATTCTAAATATTCATTCATAATTTTTTAAGAATTAGGATTAACTAAAAACTACTTGTTACAGCAACAAGAAGCTTCTTCAGGTTTGCATACACATTCTCTGATACCATTACACGAACAAGCATCGAATGTGCAGTTTGTACAATTACATTTAGGGTTATTGCAAGCCATGATTGAAATATAAATATTATGTTTAAAATTACAATGATTAATTTGCCGCAAATTATAATTGATCTAACGTTAAACCTTTTAAATTAGCAGGAACTGCAACATCCATCATTTTAGGATTTGAAAGTTTTAAATTTTCCATAATTTCTGCATACTCTTCTTTAGAGTTAACTTGAAGTCTTGGATTATTTTTTTTCTCGTTTTCAATAGTTGAGAATTTTTTACCATTATAGTCATGCGCAGGATATACAAGTGTATTTTCTGGTAGTTTTAAAAGTTTATTAAACAAAGATTCATAAGCATCATAGGAACTTCCATTTTGAAAGTCAGTTCTACCCGTACCATTTATTAACAAAGTATCGCCTGTAAATACTCTATCATTCATTAAGTAACTATAAGAGCAATCGGTATGACCAGGTGTATACATGGCTTTTAATTCTATATTCTCGATATTTATATTTTCATTATCTTTAATTTTTATATCTATCACCTCAGACTTTGAATTCTCTCCCATTATTCTTGTACAGCTAGTTCTTTTATTTAACTCATTGAGTGCTGTTATATGATCAGCATGAATATGTGTATCAATTACTTTTACTAATTTTAATTTTAATTTTTCCAAAATTTTTAAATATTCGTTGGTATGTTCAATTACAGGGTCAATAATCAAAGCTTCTCTACCTTCACCGCTGGATATAACATACGTATATGTTGAAGATTTGTTATCAAAAAGTTGTTCAAAAATCATAAGGTAATAATACTATTATATTATTTACCTAATATTATTTTTCAAGTGGTTTATGATTTGGTTTTGCCCACTCTTTTCCTTTAAACATTACATTCCACTGCAACCAAGGAAATAGTTTTGATTTCATCTGCCAATATAAAGAACTTGGCTTAGTTGGATCGAAAGGAAAGCTTGGTGTGACTTTTCCTGCATAGCAAAATTCTGCTAGCATTACTTTTCCGTAAGCCACTGTTAAAGGGCATGCACCGTATCCATCGTAGTGTCTGTAGCTTTCAGAAGATTTTTTAAAATCTTTAACAATGTTATGAGCAACTATTGGAGCTTGTTTTCTGACAGCAGCTCCTGTTTTTGCATTAGGAGCGTTCATTACATCTCCAAGACTATAAACATTTTCATATTTTGTATGTTTTAATGTCCCTACTTTGTGATCAACATCAACCCATCCACCAGCATCGGCAAGTGGACTATTTTTTATAAAATCAGGTGATGTTTGTGGTGGTGTTACATGAATAAAATCAAATTTTTTAGTAACCTCTTTTGTATTACCATCTTTATCCGATTGTTTAAATACAGCTTCTTTAGATTGCCCATTAACAGAAATTAAATTGTGTTGGAAACTTCTCTTAATTCCATAAGAGTCACATACTTCATTCAATGGACCTTGAAAATGTGGTACACCAAATATAACTGGTTTTGCACACAAGAATTCTAAATTACTTTCATTAAGTTTCCCTTTTTTCTTTAAATGATCTGCAGCTAGATATGCAATTTTTTGTGGAGCGCCCGCACACTTAATTGGCATTGGTGGTTCAGTAAATAATAAAGTCCCACCATCTAGTTGTTTTAAACAATCCCATGTATAAGTCGCCATTTCAGCTGAATAGTTTGTGCACACATTATTTTTACCCAAATGTTCTTTTAAGCCTGCAACACCATCAAAATTCAATTTTAATCCTGGACAAACAACAAGATAATCATATGTGTAGCTTCCACCATTTGTCTTTACAGAGTTAGAATCTGGGCTGAATTCTTCTGCATATTCTTTAATCCATTTCACGTAACTTGGCATTACAGATGACATAGGTTTAATTGTATCGTTTACATTATAAGCTCCTGCACCAACTAATGTCCAAGCAGCCTGGTATAATGATTTTTCTGATGGCTCGATAATAGATATTGTTAGATCAGATTTTAAATTATTTATTCTTGATGCTACTGCGACTCCAGCGCATCCTCCTCCAACTATTAGTACATTTGAATGATTTGACTTGTCCATTTGTTAAATATTATAGCACTTTAATTAAAGTGCTCATATACATCTTGTAAGTTGCGTCAGCAAATTTAAAAACATTGAAATATAAGGTTAATAACTTATAATTATTCTAAAAAATAACTAATTAAAGGTAAATTATATGACATTAAAAATAAACAGTGTTGCTCCAGACTTTAAAGCTAAAACTCAAGAAGGAGATATATCTTTTCATGAATGGCTTGGAGACAGTTGGGGTGTATTATTTTCGCATCCAAAAGATTTTACACCAGTTTGTACGACAGAACTTGGGGCTTTAGCAAGAATGAAACCAGAGTTTGATGCAAGAAACGTAAAAGTTATTGGTCTTAGTGTTGATCCCGTTGCTGATCACGTTAAATGGTTAGAAGATATTACGGATGTTTGTGGAATGAAACCAGAGTATCCAATAATTGCTGATGAAACATTGGCAGTTGCGAAACTTTACAATATGCTCGAAGCTGATGCTGGTGTAACTTCAGGTGGAAGAACAGCAGTAGATAATGAAACGGTAAGAACAGTATATGTAATTAGACCAGACAAAAGGATTGGCTTATATTTAACTTATCCTATGACAACAGGTAGAAACTTTCATGAGATTTTAAGAGCTATAGACTCAATGCAAAGAACAATTAAACATAAAATTGCTACTCCAGCTGATTGGAAACCTGGTG
Organism: uncultured Pelagibacteraceae bacterium; assembly: GCA_902589345.1. Taxonomy (GTDB): domain Bacteria; phylum Pseudomonadota; class Alphaproteobacteria; order Pelagibacterales; family Pelagibacteraceae; genus Pelagibacter. The sequence continues at coordinate 49,145 of CACISU010000001.1, forward strand.
AAAAAGTAATTATTGTTCCTAAAGTTACAAACGAGGAAGCAAAAAAAATATATCCAGATGGTTGGGAAACTATAAAACCATACTTACGTAAAGTACCAGATCCAGTTAAATAATTAAAAGGATTAAATAAATTATCTAGCGTTAATTAGAAAAGTTAGCGCTAGATAAAATTGTTTTATTAAAATGAAAAATTTTTTTTACATATTATTTTTTTTAATAATTTTTACTGTTGCTAAAGCTGATTTAAAAAATCCAAACAAAATTATTAAGCCTGATCAAGTAATCAAAATACAATTATCAGGTCTTAAGCAAAATGATTATCCATATACTGATAGTGGAATTGAGCAAACTTGGAAATTTGCGCACCCTAACAATCAAAAAATCACAGGACCGCTAAATAATTTCAAAATGATGTTAAAAGGCGATTCTTATTCGATGTTATTAAATCATGAAGATAGCAAGATTAAGCAAATCTATATCTCAGACGATGTAGCAACTTTTGAGGTCATTATTCTTGATACAGAAAAAAAATACTACAAATTTAAATGGCAAGTTGAAAAATATAAAGAAGATGGTCCTTTAAAAGACTGCTGGTTAACTACTGCAGTTTCACAACCTATCCCTTCAGGTTCTTCGATTTAATTTACTCTGCGATATTTTAAAAATACCATAAAATTTTGTTTCGTTACTCACTAAAATTTAGTAGGAATCCCTCTATGAAAACAAAGACTAAAGTAGTTGTTGTAGGAGGAGGCGTAGTTGGAGTAAGCATGCTATACCACCTTGCAAAAAAAGGCTGGTCAGATGTAGTTTTAGTTGAAAGAAAAGAACTGACATCAGGATCTACCTGGCATGCAGCAGGATTACTTCCATTATTCAATATGAGTTATTCAGTAGGACAACTTCACAAATATGCAGTTGATTTTTATAAAACTTTAGAGGAAGAAACTGGAAAAAATGTAGGCTTTAGCGTTGTATCCAATATTAGATTAGCAAGCACTAAGGACAGAATGGATGAATATCACCAGTATGCTGGTGTTGCTCAAACTATTGGTGTTAAATACAAATTTTTAACTCCAGATGAAGTAAAAGAAATTTGGCCTTTATGTAATACAAAAGATTTACTTGGCGCAATTCAACATCCAGAAGATGGGTACATTCAACCAGCTGATTTAACCCAGGCACTAGCAACAGGAGCAAGAAACAGAGGTGCGGAAATTTACAGAAATACAAATGTTGTGGGAATTAAACAAACAAAAGACGGATGGGTAGTAGAAACTGATAAAGGTTCAATTGAATGTGAACATGTTGTTTCATGTTCTGGAAACTTTGCTAGACAAACCGGAAAAATGGTTGGACTTGATATTCCTGTGATACCGGTTGAACATCAATATATTGTAACTGAGCCACATCCAGAAATTCAAAAAAGAAGAAAAGAAGGTTTACCAGAAATGGGAGTATTAAGAGATAGTGATAGTCGATGGTATATGAGGGAAGAGGCTGGTGGATTAATTTTAGGGCCTTATGAAGATGGAGCTCCTTGTTGCTATGTTGATGGACCATCAAAAGATTCAGAATATGAATTATTTCAAGAAGATTTAGATAGACTTGCACCTCACATAGAAGGAGCAATTCATCGAGTACCTGCTTTTGGAGAAGTGGGAGTTAAAAAAGTTTATAATGGTGCAATTTGTTATACGCCTGATGGAAATCCGATTGTTGGACCAGCATGGGGATTAAAAAATTTTTGGATTAATGAAGGGCATAGTTTTGGAATTACAGCTGCAGGTGGTGCTGGATGGCAATTAGCGGAATGGATAATAGATGGAGAACCAACTGTTGATATGCTTGGTGTAGAACCAAGGAGATATGGTGACTATTGTTCAAAATCTTATTTAAAAGAAAAAAACGAAGAAGCTTATAGAAATGTTTTTATTATTCATTATCCGGATGAAGAAAGGGAAGCAGCAAGACCATTAAGAACTGCTCCATGTTATGATAGAATGAAAAAGTTAGGAGCTGTATTTGGACAAAAATTTGGATGGGAAAGGGCAAACTTCTTTGCAACAGATGGAATGGAGCAAAAAGACGATTGGTCATTTAGAAGATCTAATTGGTTTAAAGCAGTTGAAAAAGAATGCAAAAACGTAAAAGAAAATGTTGGTCTATTAGATATGACAGCATTTGCAAAATGTAGAATCAAAGGACCAAAAGCTGAAGAATTTTTAGATTATTTAGTTGCAAATAAACTTCCTAAAAAAATTGGACGTGTTAATTTATGTCATGCCTTGAATACTAAAGGAGGTGTACATTCAGAATTTACAATTTTAAAGGAAGCAGAAAATAGTTATTATTTAGTTTCAGCAGGAGCTTTTCAAAGACTAGACCATGACTGGATATTAAAATGGATGCCAAAAGATGGATCAGTTCAATTTGAAAATTTAACAAACTCAGTAGGCGTTTTGGTAGTTGCTGGACCAAAAGCGAGAGATCTAATGAAAAAAGTTTCAACTGACGATTTTTCTAATGAAAATTTTAAATGGTTAAGTTCTAAAAAAGTAGATATTGGACATGCTCCTTGCACTGCTATTAGAGTAAATTTTGTAGGAGAATTAGGATGGGAAATCCATCATCCATTGGAATATCAAAATCATATATTTGATAAACTAATGGAAAATGGAAAGGAACTTGGTTTAAAACCTTTTGGTATAAGAGCTATGAATAGTTTAAGAGCTGAAAAGTCATACAAATTAGTTGGAACAGAATTATCAATTGAATATTCACCTTATGAGTCGGGTCTTGACAGATTTATTCATCCAAACAAAGGAAAATTTATTGGGCTAGAAGCTTTGAATAAATGGAGAGAAAAAGGTTTTTCAAATAAACTAGTAACAATGGAAGTACATAATGTAACTGACGCAGATGTTCTAGGAAACAACCCTATTTATGAAAATGACAAAGTTGTTGGCAGGGCTACTGGAGGAGATTTTGGCTTTAGATTAAATAAATCAATAGCATTAGGAATGATTAAACCGGAACTTGCGACAACAGGTCAAAAATTAAAAATTGATATTTTAGGGAAAATGCACGACGCTACAATTTTAGATGAAAGTCCGTATGACCCTGAAAACAAATTACTAAGAGCATAATGAAAATATTAGTCGCAGTAAAAAGAGTAATTGATTACAATGTTCAAGTGAGAGTGAAAGAAGATGGCACTGGTGTAGTTACAGACAATGTTAAAATGTCAACAAATCCTCCTGATGATAATGCTATTGAAGAAGCAGTAAAAATAAAAGAGTCAGGAAAAGCAAAAGAAATTGTAGCTATAACAATAGGTGAAGAGAAAGCACAAGAAACAGTAAGAAAAGCACTTGCAGTTGGTGCTGATAGAGGAATTCATGTTAAAGTTGATGGAATTATTGAACCATTAGCAGTTTCAAAAATTCTTCAAAAAATTGTTGAAAAAGAAAATCCAGATTTAGTATTTATGGGAAAGCAAGCTATCGATGATGATTGTAATCAAACAGGTCAAATGTTAGCAGCTTTATTGAATTGGCCACAAGCAACCTTTGCATCAAAAATAGAAGTAAAAGATAAATCGCTTGAAGTAACAAGAGAAGTTGACGAAGGTTTAGAAACTATAGAAATAAATATTCCATCAGTTGTAACTTGTGATTTAAGATTAAATGAACCAAGATATGCATCTTTACCAAATATAATGAAAGCAAAGAAAAAACCTTTAGAACAATTAAATGCAACTGATTTAGGAATTGATACAAAACCAAGAATAGAACAAATTAAAGTTGAAGAGCCACCAAAAAGAAAAGCAGGTATTAAAGTTTCAAGTGTAGCAGAATTAGTTCAAAAATTAAAAAATGAGGCAAAAGTAATATAATGTCAGCACTACTAATTGCAGAACATAATAATAAAGAAATAAGACCATTTACACTTAATGCGATTACCGCCGCATCACAAATTGATCAAGACCTACATGTTTTAGTTATTGGAAAGGGCATAGATGCAGTTTGTAAATCAGTTTCAGAAATACCAAATGTAAAAAAAGTAATTCAAATAGATAATGATATTTATGAAAACTATTTAGCTGAAAATTTTACACCCGTAATAGTAAAACAAGCTGAAAATTATTCGCATATTATTTCTTCAGCTAATACATTTGGAAAAAATTTAATGCCAAGAGTTGCGGCGTTATTGGATACTTCACAAATCAGTGATATTATTAAAGTAATTTCATCAGATACATATTTAAGACCTATTTACGCAGGAAATGCATTTGCAACTGTAAAAAGCAATGATAATAAAAAATGCATTACAATTAGACCTACCTCTTTTGATCCAGCTCCAACATCAGGAGGATCAGCTGAAATTGTAAAAGCCGATAGTTCTGAAGCTTCTACTTTAATTAAATTTGTTAAAAGGGAAGAAGTTAAATCTGACAGACCAGAACTAGGTACTGCTAGAATTGTTATTTCTGGCGGAAGAGGAATGGCTAGTGGAGATAATTTTAAACTTATTACTGCAATAGCTGATAAATTAAATGCTGCTATTGGAGCATCTAGAGCTGCTGTAGATGCTGGATATATCACAAATGATCACCAGGTAGGCCAAACGGGAAAAGTTGTAGTACCAGATTTATATATAGCTGTTGGAATTTCAGGAGCAATTCAACACTTAGCAGGAATGAAAGAAAGTAAAGTGATTGTCGCAATTAACAAAGATGGTGAAGCACCTATTTTTAGTGTCGCAGATTACGGTTTAGAAGCAGATCTTTTTGAAGCACTTCCCCAGTTCTTAGAGGAATTGAACAAATTAAACACTATACAAAAATAACAAATACTGTAAAAAAATAACATTATGTCCAGAGAAGTGATGGAATACGATGTTGTAATCGTAGGTGGCGGACCATCAGGTCTTTCAACTGCAATAAAATTAAAGCAGTTAAATCCAGATATTAATGTCTGCCTATTAGAAAAAGCATCAGAGATAGGTGCTCATATATTGTCAGGCAATGTTTTTGAAACAAGAGCCTTAGATGAGCTATTGCCAAATTGGAAAGAATTAAATTCACCAATTAAAACTAAAGTTACTAAAGAAAAATTTTTATTTTTAAGTAAAACGAATTCATTGAGTTGGCCAACCTGGCTTCTACCAAAGGTACAACAAAATCATAAAAATTATATTATTAGCTTAGCTAATTTATGCAGATGGTTGGCAGAACAAGCAGAAGCTTTAGGAGTAGAAATCTTCCCAGGATTTCCAGCTAGCGAAGTTCTATATAATGACGATGGATCGGTAAAAGGAATTGCTACTCAAGATATGGGTTTAGATAAACAAGGAAATAAAAAAGATAGCTTTGAGTCAGGTATGGAATTGCATGCTAAAGTAACTGTATTTGCAGAAGGTTGTAGAGGTCATCTAGGTAAAGAATTAATTAAAAATTTTGAATTGGACAAAGGTAAAAATCCTCAACAGTATGGAATTGGTTTCAAAGAAATTTGGGAAATAGATGAAAAAAACCATCAAGAAGGTATGGTAATGCATACAGCAGGATGGCCACTTGATAACAAAACGTATGGTGGAAGTTTTATCTATCATGCAGAAAATAAACAAATATTTTTAGGTTATGTGATTGGTTTAGATTATCAAAATCCTCATCTTTCACCTTTTGATGAGTTTCAAAGATTTAAAACTCATCCTTCAATAAAAAAGTATTTAGAAGGAGGAAAGAGAATTTCTTATGGAGCTAGAGCACTAATAGAAGGAGGCCTTCAAAGTTTACCTAAAATGTTTATGCCTGGTGCATTGTTAGTTGGTTGTGATGCTGGAACTTTGAATATGCCTAAGATAAAAGGATCACATACAGCGATGAAAAGTGGAATGATTGCTGCAGAAACTATATTTGAACATTTTAAAGAAAATAAAAATTTATCTATATACGAGGATAAATTTAAAAGTAGTTGGCTTTATAAAGAACTATATGAAGCAAGGAATGTAAAGCCTAGTTTTAGTTGGGGATTAATTATTGGAATTATTTTTACAGGAATTGATCAAATATTATTTAGAGGAAAAATGCCTTTTACTTTAAAACACAAACATGCTGACCACGAAACTTTGAAACTTGCTAATGAAATGCCAAAAATAGAATATCCCAAACCAGACAATGTAATAACTTTTGATAAGACTAGCTCTGTTTATTTAACAGGTACCAATCACGCAGACAATCAACCAGTGCATTTAAAGCTAAAAAACCCTGAATTACCAATAACTTTTACATATCAAAAATACGATGAACCAGCACAAAGATACTGTCCAGCTGGAGTTTATGAAGTGCAAATTGAAAATGAAAAACCTAAATTTGTAATTAACTCTCAAAATTGTATTCATTGTAAAACTTGTGACATTAAAGAACCATCACAAAATATTAATTGGGTGACACCTGAAGGCGGAGGTGGTCCAAAATATGGTAATATGTAGATTAGGATAAGTCGATTGCGTATTTTTTTAATTTATCAATTGAAACTAATTTTAAAGTATTTTCATGAGTTTTTTTTAAATAAATTGGGCATGCTTTTCCAGCCTCAATAGATTTTACATACCAACTAGCACAAACACACCAACTATCGCCATCTTTTAGTCCTGGAAATCCAAATTCAGGATGAGGAGTAATTAAATCATTACCAGCAACTTTACACCACTCCAAAAATTCATCTGTAACTTTTGCACATACTGTGTGGACCCCATGGTCATTATTATCAGTATTGCAACAGCCATCTCTAAACCAACCTGTTAAAGGGTTATTAGAACATTCTTCAATAGCTTCACCTAAGACATTTTTTTGTTTTTCTTCACTCATTAGTTTTTAAAAACATCAAAAATTTCATCATCTATTTTTGCGTTGAATGATATTGATCTTCTTTCTTCTTTTCCAATGAAAGGATAAACTAAGTGCATTAAATAATGTGGAAAAATATAAAAATCACCTACCTTTGGATGGATTGGCATCATGCAAGATGAAAGAAATTGCTTATTACCATGAACCAGTTTTAATTGTCCGTTATGATTTTTTTTTCCTTCTTGTTTAGTCGATCCAAAATCCGGAACTTTTAAAAATCCTGCTCCAGATAAATGAGCTGAATGAAAATGTATTGGATTATATTCATTTTCAAATTGCCTGACAATCCATGTATCCGTAATTTGAAATTTTGTTATATTTTTTTTTAATGTCGCTTCAATTAGTTTTGCAGAAGCTGCTTGTAACAATTTACTCCAACCACTTTTTTCAGCAAAATCAAAATCAACTTGAAATTCTTGGGTAACATTTCCTACCAATCTTCCACCAGCATCTTGTTTTTTAGACTTTTCCTCATCTGCAATAATTTTATCAACATAATCATTTAATTTATTAACTAAATCTTCTGGAATATTAATTTTTGCAACCCACGGTCCAAAAGGTTTCATTAGATCAAGTTTTTTTTCTGACATAATATTTAAACTTTTGTTGGGTTTTCCTCTCCTTTATAAACTTCTTCAGGATCAAATAATTTTTCTTTTTCCTCAAAACGCATTTTTATATTTCTAGCATTATCAATTTTACCTAATGGAATTGATCTATAAAAACACGATCTATATCCGACATGACAACTAGCACCTTGTCCTATATCAACTTTAAGCCATATTGAATCTTGATCATCATCTATTCTTATTTCTATAACTTTTTGTATATAACCACTAGTTTTTCCTTTGTGCCAAATTTGTTTTCTGGACCTACTCCAATAATGTGCTTCTTTAGTTTCGATTGTTCTTTTTAATGCTTCCACATTCATATATCCCTGCATTAAAACCTCTTCTGTTTTTGAACAAGTTGTCACAACCGGTATTAATCCATCATTATCAAACTTGGGTGATAATAATATTCCTTCCTCAATTTCTTGGACATTTTCTCTTTTTTTAAACATATTAGACATTATGTAGCATATTGCGGAATTTAATAAATATTTTATAAATAAGTGTTTATATATATAAAGTAATCATGAAATTAGTAAAAAACGAAAACGAAATAAAACAAGGTAAAAAAGTTTCTGACAAAGAAGCTGAAGAGGCCGTTATAAAATTATTAGACTGGATGGGGGAAGACCCGTCTAGAGAAGGTTTATTAGAAACACCTAAAAGAGTAGTAAAAGCTTTTAAAGAATATTTCAAAGGCTATAGCGAAGATCCAAAAAAAATATTAGAGAAAACTTTCGGAGATGTTGAAGGATATGATGATATGGTAATACAAAAAAATATATCTGTTCAAAGCCACTGTGAACATCATATGGCTCCGATTATTGGTGTTGCACATGTAGCATATATTCCTAAAGAGAGAGTTGTAGGTTTAAGTAAGCTTGCAAGAGTAGTAGAAGTATTTTCAAAAAGACTTCAAACACAAGAAAGACTTACAATGCAAATAGCCAATGTATTAATGGAGTCGTTAGATGCAAAAGGAGTAGCTGTATCAATTGATTCAACTCATCAATGTATGACTATGAGAGGAATTAAAAAAGAACAAGCTACAACAGTTACAAATTACTATTTAGGTAAATTTAAAGACGATTTAAGTTACCAAAATAGATATTTAAGATTTATCAGTAAATAAATTAGTATATTTAAAAATTTTAGATATAATATTTTTTCATGTCGGAAAAATTTAAAGCATTAGTTGTAAATCAAGAAGGTGATAATTTTACTAGAGATATTCAATCAATAGATAAAAATTTTTTAAAACATGGCGATGTATTAGTTAAAGTACATTACTCTAGTCTAAATTATAAAGACGCACTTATATTAAAAAATGGAGCAAGATTAGTTAAAGAATTTCCTCATATTCCAGGAGTAGATCTTTCTGGAGAAGTAGTAGAAAGTAGTAACTCAAATTTTAAAGAAGGAGATGAGATTATCGCAACAGGAATGAGAATAGGTGAAACTTTTTATGGTGGTTATTCTCAGTATGCTAAAATCAAAGGAGAATTTATTGTTAAAAAACCTCAATCTATTTCAACAAGACAAACAATGGTACTTGGAACAGCAGGTTTTACCGCTGTGCAATGTGCTTTCACAACAAAACAAACAAGAGAAGTTTTACTTCTAGGAGAAAAAGTTAACGACGTAATTGTAACTGGTGCTTCAGGTGGAGTTGGAAGCATAGCTGTTATGGTATTAAGTAAACTTGGATGCAATGTAACTGCTGTAACAAGTAAAGATGATAATATTGAATATCTTAAGTCAATAGGTGCTAAAAACATTATAAAAACTAACGATTTGAACGTTGAAGCTAGGCCACTTGATAAAGGTTTGTATGATGGTGCAGTTGATACAGTTGGTGGAAATGTTTTAGCAAAAGTTCTATCTCATATTAAACACAGTGGAATTGTTGCAGCGTGTGGAAATGCATCAGGAATAAAACTAAATACAACTGTTATGCCTTTTATTATAAGAGGTGTTAAATTATGGGGTATCGATTCAGTTGCCGCTTCTTTAAAAAGAAGAGAATTTATTTGGGAAGAAGCTGCAAAATTAGTTGACTTTGAAAAATTAGAAGAGTCAATCAAAGAAATAAGCCTCGAGGAGCTCTTAAAAGTTTATCCAGATATGCTGGGTGGCAAAACTTCTGGAAGATATATAATTAATTTGAGCAAGTAATGGATTGGGATAAGTTAAAAATATTTTATACGGTTGCTGAAGCTGGTAGCTTCACTAATGCCACAATAAATTTAAACCTAAGTCAATCTGCTATAAGTAGACAAATTCAATCTCTAGAAGAGGATCTTAATGTAAAACTATTTGAAAGACATGCTAGAGGACTTACTTTGACAGAAAATGGAGAATATGTATTTAAAACTGCCCATGAAGTAATCAGTAAGCTAAAGGAAGTTGAGACCACATTAGGGGATAAAAAAAGCAAACCATCAGGTAAATTAACTGTCACAACGGTTGTAAGCTTTGGAACTACTTGGCTAACGCCAAGAATACAAGAATTTATGCAATTAAACCCAGAAATTGAGGTTGAGTTAATATTTGATGATAAAGAATTAGATTTAAGCACTAGACAGGCTGATATAGGAATATTTATGAGGCGACCTAAGCAACTTAATTATATTCAGAAAAAACTTATTGATATTAATTATCATATATATGGATCACACAAATATTTGGAAAAACATGGGTACCCAAAGACAATTAATGATTTAAACAAACATAAATTCATTTCTTATGGTAAAGGAAACCCATCTCCTGTCTATAATCCTGACTGGGCTTTAAAACTTGGAATGAAAGATAATAAAAAGAGAAAAACCGTAATGAAAGTTAACAGTGTCTACGGCCTTCTTTTAGCAGTTCAGAGTGGAGTTGGACTAGCTGCTTTACCTGACTATTTAACTGTAAATCAGCCATCAATTGCAAAAGTTCTACCTAGCACAGAAGGACCTATTACCGAGGCACATTTTGTTTACCCTCAATCTATGAAAAATGTAGCAAGAGTTCAGGCATTTAGAAACTTTCTTTATAGCAAAATCTCTGAGTGGGAGTTCTAAATACAACCTGCGACAATCTTGCGATTGATAATCATTATCATTGAGAATAGTTATCATTTTCAATAATTAACTATAAGGGAATCAATGAAAAAAATATCAATACTTACGGTACTTTTTACCTTTGTATCTGGTTTAGTTTTAGCAGCTGAAGTTAATATTTTTAATGCAAGACATTACAAAGCTGACGCAGAACTTTATGGAAAGTTTACAGAAAAAACTGGAATTAAAGTAAACTTAATAAACGGTAAATCAGGTGCCTTAGAAAAAAGAATCATAGAAGAAGGTGCTGACTCATCTGCAGACCTTTACATCACAGCCGATGCTGGAAGATGTGGAGCTATGGATGGAAAAGGTGCACTTCAGGGTGGATTAACATCTGCAAATATTAAAGCGGCTGTTCCAAAAAACTTTAGAACAAATAAGTGGGTTGGAATCGCAAAAAGAGCAAGAATAATTTATTACTCACCTGAAAGAGTTTCTGGTGCCGAATTATCTGGAATGACTTATGAAGGTCTAGCTGATCCTAAATGGAAAGGTAGATTAGTAATTAGAAAATCTAGCAACATTTACAATAAATCTCTTGTAGCTTCATTAATTGCTAACAATGGTAAAAAAGCTACAGCTGCATGGGCTGAGGGAGTTGTTGCTAACATGGCAAGAAAACCAGAAGGTAATGATAGAGCACAAATAATGGCGGTAGCTGCTGGTGAAGCAGATATTGCTGTAGCTAATACATATTATTTAGCTCTAATGTTATCAGGTAAAAAAGGTCCTGAACAACAAGAAGCTGCTGGAAAAGTTAAAGCATTCTTTCCAAATCAAGATGGTAGAGGAACACACATGAATATTAGCTGTGCTGCTCTAGTAAAAGGTGCTCCTAATAAAGCAAACGCTATTGCTCTTGTTGAGTATTTACTAACACCTGAAGCTCAAGAACACTTTACAAATAATACTTTTGAGTTTCCAATGATTGCCGGTGTTTCACCAAGTCCATTAGTAGTAAACAACTTAGGTTTAGATTTTAAACAAGATCTGAAAACTAAAGTATCTACTTACGGAAAAAATCAGGCTGCTGCAGTAGAAATAATGACGGCTGCTGGATGGTAGGAAATGGAAAAAAAAGAATTTATATCTGAAATTGATTATAATAAATCTTCTAAAGCTTGTCCCACATGTTCTTTAGAGTGTAAAAAAATCGATGAAAGAATAAATGGAAGAGATTTATCAGAAATCGAAACAAAGGATGTTCCGCACCTCCTTAAGGTTTTTGATATCTAGATAAATTACTTAATTAGTGTCTACGGTACTGGTCTCCTTTCGTCGTAGACACTAGAAAAAATACAAATAATCATTTAGATTAATTTAAAATATTAATTAGCAAAGATTATGAATTTAAAAATTATTAATACTTGGTATTTAAGCAGTTTTATTATTTCAATAATTGTATTGATTCCAATTTTAACAGTTTTTTCAAGTTTTTTCGAAGATACAACAAACTATTTTGAAATTCTTAAAGAAACTTTTTTTCTTGAATATATATTTAATTCAATAACTCTTTTACTAGGCGTACTATTTTTAACATTTATTCTTGGTGTTGGTTCGGCTTACATAGTTTCTTTTTATGAGTTTCCAGGTGCTAACTTTTTTAAGTGGGCTTTAATATTATCTTTTGCAATACCACCTTATATTTATGCTTATTCACTTTTTGCATTTTTTGAAAATTACGGGACTGCATTCACAATTTTAAAATTTCTATTTGGAGATGGAGAATATAATAAACATATACCAAAATTCAGTGGAATGTTTGGACTTATATTATCACTATCATTCTCTCTTTTTGCCTATGTATATATTCTTGCTAGATCTTCTTTTTTATATCAATCACAGAATTTAATAGAATTAGGAAAAAATCTCGGATTTTCAAAATTCAAATCTTTTTATTCAATAATATTACCCGCAGCTCGCCCAGCGATTGTTGCCGGTTTATCATTAGTAGCTATGGAAACCTTAGCAGAGTTTGGTGCTGTAGATTTTTTTTCAATTAACACACTAACGACTGGTATTTATAATGCTTGGATTGCTTTTGATGATTTGGCATTTGCAAATAGGATATCCTTTTTCCTATTATTATTTATATTTATATTATTTTTGACTGAAAATTTATCTAGAAAAAAAGCAAAGTTTCATTTGGAAACAAAAGGTGGATTTAAGAAAAGAGAAAAAATAAAATTACAAGGTTCAAAATCGATTTTTGCAATTATTTTTTGTACTTTATTATTCTTTTTAAGTTTTGTATTCCCATTAAGCCAAATGTTATACTGGACAATTAAATTTCCAGAAAATTTATTTGACTTAAACATAATTGACCTATTGATGAATACTTTATATCTTGTTTCATTATCAAGCTTAGTTCTAATATTTTTTGCTTTATTGTCTAATTATGGAAATAGAGTTTCTAACAAAAAGATTTTAAATATATTATCTACTTTATCAATCTCAGGATATGCTATACCTGGTGTTATTCTTGCAATTGCTTTTATAACTTTTGTAGCATGGTTTGATGACAATTTTATTAAATCAATGGGATTTTTATCAATTAAAAAAGTGTTTATAGGATCGGTTTTAGGTTTAGTTATAGTTTATTTTGTGAGATTCTATTCTTTAGCTTTTAATGGAATTAAATCAGGGTATGAGAAAATGAATATTGCTGTTGATGAGAGCGCATATCTTCTTGGATATTCTAAAACAAAAACTTTTTTTAATATTCATATTCCATATTTAAGAAATTCACTTTTATTTGTAGTTATTTTAATTTCATTAGAAATAATAAGAGAATTGCCTATAACATTAATTTTAAGGCCTTTTAACTTTGAAACCTTTGCTACCACGGCTTATATTTCTGCTTCAGAGGATTTGTTAGAAGCTGCGGCTGTACCTGCGTTATTTTTAATTTTAATTGCAACTTTCTTTATTTTACTTACATCAAAATATATTTTAAGAGAAAGAGATGAATAATAATTTTTTTGAAGTAAAAAATGTTGACTTTAATGTTGGCGGCAAAATCAAAGTTCGAAATGTATCTTTTTCTATTGAAAAAGAGGGTGATATTATTTGTCTTTTAGGTCCTTCTGGTATTGGAAAAACCACGATATTAAGAACAATTGCTGGATTGGAAAATTTAAAAAGTGGATCAATAGAGCTGAATGGAAAAATTTTATCTTCAGAAAAGGTAAGAGTTGAACCAGAGGATAGAAATATATCTCTTGCTTTTCAAGAAAACAGTTTATTTCCACATTATACTGTAGAAAAAAATATCTTATTAGGTGCTGAAAGAAATAAAGATAAGAAAGATAAAAAAATAAGTTTTAAAGAAATAATTGAATTATTAAATATTTCTCCAATACTAAAGAAATATCCTCACCAAATTAGTGCTGGAGAATCACAAAGAGCTTCTCTAGCAAGGTCTTTAATAGTTCAGCCGGATCTTTTGTTATTGGATGAACCATTGTCTAATGTAGATCAAAGTTTTAAAGAAGAAATTCAGGTAAGTTTAAAAAAGATATTAAATAAATTAAAAATTTCCACAATAATTGTAACTCATGACTCTTACGAAGCCTTTTATTTAGGATCAAAATGTGGAATAATTTTAAATGAAGAGCTCAAACAATTTGACGATCCATATAAAGTTTATCATTTTCCAAACTCGATTGAGGTAGTTAATTTTTTAAATAGAGGTGTTCTAATACCTGCAGAAGTTACAAGTCCAAAAAGCCTAGAAAATGAGGATCTTGGAACAATTACTGGTAATTTTATAAATCCATTTCCAATAGGATCTAAAGTAAAGCTTTTGATACAACCAGAGGACTTGCAACATGATGATAAAAGTAACCTACAGCTAGAGGTAGTTGATAGAAAATTTAGAGGTACAAGTTTTATTTATACTTTAAAAACTTTGAGCAATTTACTAATTCCAGTTTTTGTTCACTCACATCATATTCATCAACATGAAATAGAAGAAAAATTTGGAATCAAGAGGCCTATTCATATTGACCATATTGTTTGTTTTTAATTAAAAAGTAATTATTTTCCAATACTTATTAAAGTTAGATCATCACTCAGCTTTTGATTTTTACTTGTATTTATTACAGATTTTGTAATATCACTTAGCTGTTTAACGGTATCTTTATGATAATTTTTCTCAATAATATTTATTGAACCATCAATACCTATTTCTTCACCATTATTATTGATACTTTCAGATAGACCATCTGTAAAAGCATAAAATCTTGAACCGTTTAATTTAATTTTATTTATTTTATAAAAACTTTTATCTTTTTGTTTAATCACTCCTAATGGGGGACCAGAACTTTCAATTCTATCATATTTTCCATTATTATTTCTTACCAAAGCTGGTTGATGTCCCGCATTTACCCATCTAACTTCATCAGATATTAAATTATATTCCCCAATTATTGAAGTGACAAACATTCCACTTGTTTTTGTATTATTTAAATCATTATTCATATGTAAAACCATTTCATCTGGATCTACTTTTGATTGTGATAAAACTTCAAATAGCGTAGATGCTTTAGCCATAACCATTCCCGCATGAATTCCTTTTCCAGCAACATCAGCAATAATAAAATAAATATTATTATTATGTGGGTAAAAGCTAAAAAAATCTCCTGACACTTCTCTTGCTGAAATATTAATACCATGAACAGGATAATTTTTTAGATTTCTCTTTGGTAAAAAATTCTCTTGAACTTTTACAGCAAGCTTTACTTCTTTTGAAATTCTTTCTCGCCACTTATTTCTTTCTTCTTCACTTGTTTCTAATTTACTCATTAGTTTATTGTAATACAGACCAATAACTCCTCCTGCAGTAAATGGATCTTGTGGACCTCTAATTTTAAGATCTCCCGACTCTGATTGCTTATCTAAAACTGAAATTAAATCATGCTCCACAGATACTGCGTTATGTTCTGCAATATTTAGACCCAACTCCTCTTGAACAGGACTTACTCTTAATGGGTAAAATTTATTAAAAAAACCTAAAATGATGAAAGAAGATATAAATGTAAATGATCCAATTGATAATATTCCAATTAGCTGTACCTTTATCTGTGATATCCTATCAAGTCCTGTATCTAAAACAGTTAAGTCACTAAAAAGACCAACGGCTAGTGTTCCCCAAATACCAGCAGCTAAATGAACTGGAACAGCTCCAACAACATCATCAATTTCAAATTTATTTAAAGCTTCATTAACAATGATTGCAATAATTGCTCCAACAACTCCAACAAAAATTGCCATAATAGATGTCATAGAATTACATCCAGCTGTAATTGCAACTAATCCTGCAAGCGGTCCTAAAATTATATAAAAAGGATCAGGTTTTTTAAATTTAATGTAAGAAATACCTAAACCTGTTAATAAACCAAAAGCTGCAGCTAAAAAGGTATTAATTAATATCAGAGGTACTGTCTCGTCCATAGCGCCATTACTTCCACCATTAAAACCAAACCAACCAAACCATAAGATTAATGTTCCTAAAACTGCTAATGGAAAACTAGATCCAGTAAACTTACCTTTATTTGCATCTGAATATTTACCTATTCTAGGACCTAAAATTATAACTGCTGCTAAAGCAATCCATCCACCTACAGAATGAACTATTGTACTTCCAGCAAAATCAACAAAACCCATTTCTGAAAGCCATCCAGTAGTTCTCACTGATCCATAAGCATCTAATAACTGACTTGCGGTATCATATTTAGAAAGGTAACTTGAAGACCATGCCCAATGGCCAACAATAGGATAAATTATTCCAGTTGCTAAAACTGTCATAATTAAATAACCATTAAACTTCATTCTTTCGGCAACAGCACCAGAAATAATTGTTGCAGCAGTTGCAACAAACATGGCTTGAAAAACAAAGTATGTCATATATTCAGCTTTATCTGTTTTGAAGAAAAATAAATCAGTACCAAAGAAACCATTATAAGAAGTTCCAAACATAATACCAAATCCAAAAATCCAAAAGATAACTACTGATACACCAAAGTCTGCAGCGTTCTTTAATGCAACATTAATACTATTTTTGTGTCTTGAAAGACCTGTTTCCATACACATAAAACCTGCTTGCATAATGAAAACTAATATTGCGCAATCTATAACCCACAATGTATCAATATTACTTGTAAGTGTATCTATAATTTGTTGTGATGACATTTAAGATTGATTACCTTTTTAAATTAAAATTTTTTAACTTAATTACTATCATTATTTTAAAATTTCAATTATAATTATTATAGGGGTGTCGAAAGACTGAGATTAAACCCTAAGAACCTGTCCGGTAATTCAGAAAGGGAAAAATGCAAAGCTTGAATTTATTAACACAACAGTCAGCAATAACGTTAATTTTATTATTAAGTTTTCTGTTTATATTTTTAGGAATATTTTATTCAAATAAATACAAAGGCATAAATAATTATTTAGTTGCAAATAGATCTATAGGTACTTTTTCTTTAACAACAAGTTTAGTAGCATCAGCTTTAGGTGCCTGGATTTTATTTGGTCCAGCCTCAGCAGCAACGTGGGGAGGCATTGGTGCAGTTATTGGATACGCGCTGGGTACTGCATTCCCATTATTTATTTTAATTTACCTAGGTGAAAAGCTTAGAAAGAAATATTCAAAGCGAAAAACTTTAATAGAGATAGTAAGAATAAGATTTGGAAAAAAATTGTTTAAATTAATTTTATTCTTATCTGTTTTTTATATGACTATATTTTTAATTGCAGAACTAACTGCTATATCTATTTTAATTAAATATATTTCAGGGACAGATTTATGGATAACAGCTCTTATTGTGATTGCTAGTTCACTCTCATACACATTACATGGAGGATTGAGGGCCTCAATTTTTACTGACAATATTCAATTTATTATTATTGGTTTATTATTATTAATTGGATTCAGTTATTTGATTCAATTTAATTCTAATGAGTTTAATTTTGAATATATTAAATTGAATAAGCCTAATTTATTAGATGCAAGATATTTGCCAAACTTTACAGCAGGATTAACCTTTTTTATTGCAGTTGCAGCAACTAATTTATTTCACCAGGGTAACTGGCAACGAGTTTATGCAGCTCGAGATAACAAAGTTTTGAAAAAAAGTTTAGTTATCTCTTTTTTAATTATAATTCCAATTGTTTTTTTAATGGGTTTTAGTGGTTTAGTGGCAGTATCAAGTGACAGTGAAGTTATTTCTGATCTTGCATTTTTTTCACTTTTACTGAAAGAACAAACTTTATTTTTATCAATTATAATTATTATTTTAGGAATATCTTTAACAATAAGTAGTATTGACACTTTAATTAATGCAACTTCAAGTTTGATTATTGTAGATGGTAATAATTTATTAAATATTAAAAGAGATTATTTTAAATTATCAAAATATATAATAATGTTTTTATCCATCATAAGTTTTTATATAGCTTCACAAGGGCTAAGTATTTTGTATCTTTTTTTATTGGCAGATTTATTTTGCTGCGCAGCTGTTTTGACGATTTTTGTAAGTTTTTATAATAATTCTATAAATGAAAAAAGTGCATATATTTCTATTATTACTGGATTATTTGTAGGATTATTATTTTTTCCTAGTCCAGACTTTTCAAAATCTATTTTAATTGGAATATTGTTTCCAGTGGAGTTTTTTCCTCCATTTATGGCTCAATCATTGCTATTTTTGTCTTTTATACTGTCTACATTGATACCAATGACCACTTGGAAAATAAAATAAAATCATTATTATCTATAACATGTTTGATTTTATTATACCTTTTTTAGTACTTATACTGGTTGTTGTATTTATTCATGAATATGGACACTATTATTTTGCTAAAAAATATGGTGTTGGAGTTACTGATTTCTCTATAGGTTTTGGAAAAGAAATTTATGGATGGAATGATAAATCAGGAACTAGATGGAAAATTTGCATGATACCACTTGGGGGATATGTTAAGTTTTTTGGAGATAGAAACGTTTTCTCTCAAGCTGATCAAGATAAAATATTAAAACAATACTCAGAGATAGATAGAAAAAAACTTTTTGTATTAAAACCTCTTTATCAAAGAGCTTTAATCGTAGCTGCTGGGCCTTTTGCAAACTTTATTTTGGCGATATTTATTTTTATGTCAATTTATATGTTTATAGGCAAAGATTTTACACCTCCTGTTATTAATGAAATTAAAAGAGATAGCCCAGCGGAAATAGCTGGCTTAAAGAAAAATGATATGATTTTAGAAATTGATGGTAATAAAGTTGAAAGCATTCTTGATGTTTCAAAATTGATTATGATGTCAACAACTGAATATATTGACTTTAAAATTTCTAGATATGATAAAGATATATTATTAAAAATTAAACCTAAAATTATCCAATCAGAAGACAATTTAGGTAACAAGGTTAATAAGAGAATAGTAGGAATTACTTTAATTCCATATAATAATGAGATTAATCATGTAAAATTAGGACCAATAAAAGCATTAACTCATTCAGTTAGCGAAGTATATTTTGTTTGCTCATCATCATTAAAATATTTAGGATCAATGATTTCTGGTTCAGGGGATACTTCTCAATTAGGTGGTCCAATCCGAATTGCTAAAATATCTGGACAAGTTGCAGAATTTGGAATTATTCCATTTTTAAGTATGATGGCATATATCTCAGTTAGTTTAGGTTTAATAAACTTATTTCCAATTCCTTTATTAGATGGCGGGCACTTAATGTTTTATGGCTTTGAAAAAATATTAGGTAGACCTTTAAGTCAAAAAACACAGGAAGGTTTTTTTCGAATCGGAATGTTTTTGCTTCTTTCTTTGATGTTTTTTGCAACTTTTAATGATCTAAAAGATTTAGGCTTATTTTAAAGGCTTTTTTAAAGTTAAAAAAATCAATAAAATCAATAGTTATTTAACACAATATATTGTGTTGAAAATTATGTTTAACACTAAAAAAAAGCTTGATAAATCAAGGATTTTGTTAAGTATATAGAAAAAACCTTATAAACCGGAGCTAAAATGAACAAGAAACAATTAGTTGCTAAATTGGCTGGATCTTTAAACCAAAGTAAAGCTGATGCAGAGCGTACTTTTGATACTATTACCAACACTATTCTTGACGCTTTAAAAGGCGATGACTCAGTGAAAATTGCTGGTTTTGGTACTTATAAAGTAGCTAAAAGAAAAGCTAGAATTGGTCGTAATCCGAGAACTGGAGAACAAATCCAAATAGCTGCTTCACAAAAAGTGAAGTTTTTACCTGCTAAAGCACTTAAAGAGATTTTCAATAAATAGATCTTAATAACAGCCTTTATTATAATAATAATATGATAAAGGCTGTTTTTTTAGCCAAAACAAAATACTTTAAGTATAATTATTCTCATCCCAAAGAGATTTATAATCTATAAAAGGTGACAATCCATAGCTTGAATTAATATTAGCAAGATGAATCGATAGTGATTTAATAGGAGAAATACAAATTTCTTTTTCATAAATTGTATTCATATATTTCTCAAAAGGATCATGTCTATCAAGACAAGTGGTATACAAATTATCCCAATATTTTTTTATCATATAATTACTTGTTAGAAATGTACAAAGCGTTTTATTAATTGTTCTCCAATGTCTATTACTTCCTATTAACAAATCAGTTTTTTTATCATTCATATATAAAAAAGGGTAATCAGAAGGACAAATAAACAAGTCCTTATTTAGTTGAGAGGAAATCCTTTCATAAGTTGAAACCATTTCGTATAAACACGTTTTAAAATGTAAATAGTCGTCCTCAACAAAAAATACTAAATCTTCCCCATCATTTTTACCTATTTCAAAACATTTTAATAGGCTAGACAAGTTAGCCAGAGTTTCATTGTTTTTTTGTTTTTTAATTATGTTTGTATGATCTTCTTTTTTGTGATTAATAATTTCAATATTAATCGGTGAATTTTTTATTAAATTATTGATTTTTGATAAATTTTCATCATTAGAATTATCATCGATTATTTTAACTTTAATATCTATTTTTTTGTTTTTATCTTTAAGATATTTAATTGATTTAATTAAAGAATATAAAGATCTAAGAACATACTCTATTTTTGGAAACTCGAAAATTCTTCTTTTATTTTGATCCCAAATCTCAATTTCAGTATTTGTTCTAAATAATATTAATAAAGATTTAATTTTTCTTGTTAATTTAACTTCACCTAAAGGGAGAATAATTGATTTTTCATCATTAGATAAATCACCTTTCAATGATTTATTTAAAGTAGGTGAAAAAAATTCATTTTGGTCAATTATTTCGAAACCTAAAAGTTTACAAATTTTGATAAAAATTTTTTTTGTAATGCTTTTTTTCATTTAAATGGTATTAATATATTATATTATTATGAAAATAAAATCACCTCAAACGCTTGTTCAAGAAGCCTTAAATTCGATAAAAACCTTATCTCCAGAGGAAGCACTTGAAAAAAAAGAAAATAATGGATGTTGTTTGATTGATATTAGAGATCTAAATGAGCTTGAAGCAAATGGAAGAATAGAAAATTCTATACACATATCTAGAGGACTATTGGAATTTTCAATCCATCCTGAAAGTCCGTATGTTAAAAGTGGAAAAATAGATCTCAATAAAGAGATTATTTTATTTTGTGCAGCAGGAGGAAGATCAGCACTTGCTGCCAAAACTTTAAAAGAGATGGGCCATGAAAAAGTATCTCATATTGATGGTGGATTTAGCTTAATGGTCAATAAAGGTTTTAAAGTTGTTTGAATTTATTCGTAAAGATTTATTTTTTTAGCATAAAATATTCTTATCACCCAATATATAAAAATTCCTAATGGACCTACAAAATAAATAATTAACAAAGGTACAAATATTAAATATTTTGGTACCAAGTATTTATGACTATCCTTAACGACCCAACCTCCACAGAAAAGATTAATCGAAATAAAATGTATCCAAAATAATGAGATAAATGCATTTTCTGAAAATAGCCCTTTTAGGTTATCAATACTTAAATACAGGGTAAAATTATCAATAAAATCATAACCAGATATATAAAAAAAATAAATTAGATATACGTAAGTCGCACTTAATAAAAAAATCGGAAATATAGAAGCAACAAAAATTGAGCATATTTTTGATTGTGGAAAAACAATTAAAACTATCCAAAAGGGAATAATTGCTGTGTTTAACCACAAATAAATTGTCTCTGTTGTAAAGTAATTCGATAATTGTTCGATCATTAATATATATATTATAATACATCATTTTATGATTCCTATTAAAAATAAAAAAAAGTCATTAGAAGTAACAGTCGATGAAATGCGCAATTTTTCTTTCGCTTACATAGAAAAATATGCACCTTCTAAACAACAATTAAAAACATATTTACTAAAAAAGTATATTAAAACAAAAATACCCAACGTTAATAAAAATAATATCATAAACTTAATAGACGTAGTTTTAAAAGATCTTGAAAATACTAAATTTCTTAATGATAAATTTTATTCAGAGTCAAAAGCTAAAAGTCTTATTCAAAGAGGAAGCTCTATTAATAAAATAAGACATTACTTAATGTCTAAAGGAGTAAAAAATGATTATATTAAAGATACTATTGATAAAATAAGAGAAAAAAATGAGGATCAGGATTTTTTTTCAGCAGTTAAAATATGCAAAAAAAAAAGAATTGGACCTTCAAGAGATGAAAATAATAGACCTCTATTTTTTAAAAAGGACATTGGAATTTTAGCTAGATCAGGCTTTGATTTTGAAACCTCTAAAAAAGTTTTAAATTTAGAAAAAGACGAATATTTAAAAATTATAAATTTACTTTAGATTTTTATTTTTATGTTTTAATTCCAAGTAATAATTAATTTTATTTTTGATATAATTTCTAACAAAAACAAATACTAACAGACCAAATATTGATACTGAAATAATAATAATTAAAATTATTTTAATTTGCTCGTCCATTATATATTTGAAGATCTTCTTAAAATTAAACTTGGGTTTTTAAAATTTTCTTTACCATATAAAATTTCATTTCCATTAAAGTCTGTTATTAATCCTCCAGCATTTATAAGTATTGCATGGCCAGCAGCAATATCCCATTCGCAAGCTCTGGGTTCAGCCGCATATAAATCAAATTCTCCTGAAGCTACAACACAAAATTTTAAGGAACTTTTCATTTTTGTAAAATTTGAAACATTATATTTTTTATGTATTTCTAGAATTTCAGATTTTAAATTATCTGAGTAGGATAAGGCTTTTACTTCATTTACTTTGCTTGCTTTTTCACATTTTATTTCTTTTTTATCTCCTTTATTGATTTCATAACTTGAATTTTGTCCATAAGTATAAAACATTCTATCTTTAGCAGGGGCATAAATAATACCTATAAAAGGTTTCTTATTAATTATAAGTGCTGCATTTAATGTAAACTCATCTCTACCATTTATATAATCGTATGTTCCATCTATTGGGTCAATTAACCAAAAATTCTCTAAATTTTTGTTTTCCTTATTTTGTGATGATTCTTCCGATACAATTGGTATTTCAGGGGTAAGTTCTGAAATCTTTTTTGTTAAAATATCATTTACCTCAATATCACCGTTAGTAACTGGCGTGTTATCAGATTTTACTTTTTTTATTAATTCTTCACTTCTTATTTTTAAAGATAATTTTCCTGCTACAAAAAAAGTTTCAACCAGTTTATCTACAATTTTTATTGAGTCTGAATTGTTCATTTTTTTCTAAATTTTTCTAATCTTATATTTGATGAATTAATCACCTTTTTTCCAACATTTTCAAAGTTTACCGTAATTTTATCTTTAATAATGCTTTGAACTTGTCCAATACCCCAATCTTTTTTACTTGGATTGATTACTTTGTCTCCCGGTTCATAATCTATAATCATTTAATTTAACTTATATTAGAAATAAGTATAAATACCAACTATATGAGTACAAAAATAAATTCAATTGGATTAAAAAAAGACCCAAAAGATACTACCATTGTTGTGGCAATGTCGGGTGGAGTTGATTCATCAACTGTTGCAGGTTTGATGAAAAAAGAGGGTTATAATGTTATTGGAATAACTTTAAAATTATACGATGAAAGTAAAGAAGTTGCGCGTTCAAAACAATGTTGTAGTGGACAAGATATCATGGATGCAAAGAGGGTTGCGCATAAACTAAATATTGAACATAAAGTTTTATATTTTCAAAATAAATTTAAAGAAGGAGTTATAGATAATTTTGTTGATAGTTACTTAAAAGGAGAAACTCCAATTCCGTGTATACAATGTAATAAAACAGTTAAATTTAATGATTTATTTGAAGAAGCAAAAAATTTAAAAGCAGATGCCTTAGTTACAGGACATTACGTAAAAAGTATTACTAAAAATAATAAAACAGAAATGTACAGAGCAATAGATGAAAATAGGGATCAAAGCTACTTTTTATTTAATACCTCCAGAGAACAATTGAATTATTTAAGATTTCCTCTCGGCGGACTATTAAAAAAAGAAACAAGAGAAATTGCGAAAAATTTAGAACTTAATGTAGCTGACAAACCAGATAGCCAAGATATTTGTTTTGTACCAAATGGAGATTATGTATCTGTTATAAAAAAATTCAGACCTGAGTCATTTAAAAAAGGCAATATAAGAAATTTAGATGGAAAAGTTATTGGTGTGCACGAAGGAATTGTTAATTTTACAATTGGCCAAAGAAAAGGAATTAGAGTCCCTGATAAAAACCCACTATATGTAATTGAAATTAATTCTGATAAAAATGAAATAATAGTTGGTTCTAAAAAAGAATTAATCAAAAAAGAAATTAATCTTAAAGATTTAAATTTGTTAGTTAACAAAGAGACATTTAATAAAGAGATCTTTTCAAAAGTAAGATCTACAGGAAAATTAATTAAATCTAAACTAAATTTTGAAAATGGAGGAGCAAAATTAAAATTATTTGAAGACGAGCAAGGTATATCACCAGGTCAAGCATGTGTGTTTTATTCAAGGGATGAAAATGGACACAAAGTTCTAGGTGGTGGATGGATATCAAAAAACTAATCGTAACTTTAAATTTTAAAGTTTGAATATAAGTTTGATTAATCTTAAATTAATAAAATCAGAGCGCTACTTTTTCTTATTTTTCTTTCTTGCTCTTCTTTTTTTTGAGCCCATTTTTCTACGGCCTCTATGTTTCTTTGGGTATCCCATATTTCCTTTTATTTATTATATTGACTTATTTTCTGGATATAGCATTGTATTTTTGTCTTATCAAATTTAATTATGGCTAATAATTTTAAAACTTTTCTGAAACATGCGGCTAAAGATTACTATAATCAATCAGTAAACCCGCCAGTTGTAAGAGCATCTACTATTATATTTAAATCGATGAATGAATTGAGAAAGACTCAATTTAAGGGAAAAAAAGATCCAACAGGCGGACATTTTGAGTATGGAAGACAAGGTACTTCCACAACATTTAGTTTACAGCAAATGTTAAAAAAAATGGAAGAATGTTACCATGTGTTTTTAACACCAACTGGATTTGGTTCAGTTTTTTTGTCTATTTTTAGTGTAGTACGTCCAGGTGATGAAATTATTGCTGCTGATCCAGTGTATTCACCAACAAGGCTATTAACACAAGATTTTCTTAAATCATTTAATATAAAAACTATTTTTTATAATCCTCACGATTTAAGTACATTAAAAAAGGCAATATCAAATAAAACTAAACTAATTTATGTCGAAAATCCTGGAAGTAATACATTTGATTTTCAAGATTTATCTAAAATAATATCAATTGCAAAAAAATCTAAAATTTTTACAGCAATAGATAATACCTGGGGTACTCCGTACTATTTAAAACCTATAAAATTAGGATTTGATATGTCTATTGTTTCAGCTACTAAATATTATTCAGGTCATTCTGATGTAATGGGAGGCAGTCTAGCAGTTAACAAAAAAGTTTTTAAATATGTTGAGCAGGCAAATAAAATTACAGGTTTGAGATTAGGGCCTGACGATGCATATCTTATAATAAGAGGCTTAAGGACATTAGATGTTCGTTTAGATAGACATCAAGAAAATGCAAAAAAAGTTGCAAATTTCCTATCCAAACATAAAAAAGTTAAACTTTTATATCCACATAGAAAAGGTTCCTTTAATTACAAAATGTGGAAAAAATATTATTCAGGTGCATCAGGATTAATGGGGTTAAAAGTTAAATCAAGAAATAGAAAATCGATACTTAAGTTTGTTAATTCGTTAAAATTATTTGGATATGGATATAGTTGGGGAGGTTTTGAAAGTTTGGCTTTGCATCAAGAATATAGAGAAGTAGGTGATAGGAATTTTCTAAAATTAGAGAGAGATGAGCATCTAGTAAGACTTCATATTGGACTCGAAGATCCCAATGATTTAATTCAAGATTTAAAGAAATCCCTAAAATTTATTAAATGAGCTCAGAAAATTTTATTCCAAATAAAACAGCACTTGTAACTCTGATCGCAGCTTGTTTAGTAGTCATAATTTCACTAGGCATTAGACAAACCTTTGGTCTCTTCTTTTTTGATTTTGAAGTTGATCTAGGTTGTACCCAAACAGAATTTGGTTTTGCAATGGGAATTCAGCTTTTCTTCTGGGGACTGATTGGACCAATTTTTGGAATTATTACTGATAAATTTAGTGGAAGAGTTGCAGTCTTCATAGGTTTTTTATTTTATTTGGCAGGTATTTATTTTCTAAACTATGGACCTAACACTGGTTTTTGGTTTACATTTGACTTAGGAGTTTTAATTGGAATTGGTCTAGCTGCAACTGCGATAAGTATACCAGTTTCAATAGTAGCTAAGCATTTTCCACTTAATTCAAGAACTATAGCAACAGGAATTGTAACAGCAGCAGGATCTTTTGGATATTTTGTATCTCCAATGTACACTAGATTTACACTCCTAGAATTTGGATGGAATGTAACTCTAGTAATTTTTGGATGTATGATTTTAGCTGGTTTGGTCATTTCTTTATTTCTAACAACACCAATGACTGAATTCAAACAAGATGATCAATATCAACAGACAGCTACACAAGCAATAAAAGAGGCTTTTTCAAACAAAAGTTATAATTATTTAACATTAGGCTTTTTTGTTTGTGGATGGCATATAGCTCTTGTTGCAACTCATATACCTATGCATATAAGAGACAAAGGTCTAGAGGATTGGACAGCTACTGCAATTTTAGCACTAATTGGTCTATTTAATGTTTTTGGAACTTTAAGTAGTGGATATTTGTCCACTAAAGTTAGTAAGAAAAAATTACTAAGCGCAATATATTTACTAAGAGGTGTATCCATAATGTATTTTATTTTTATGCCATCTAGCGTAATAAATGCTTTAATATTTGGGGCTACGTTTGGTTTTTTATGGCTATCAACCGTTCCCCCAACTAACGGCATTGTTGGTCATATATTTGGAACAAAATACATGGGATTACTCTATGGATTTGTTTTTTTAAGTCATCAAGTTGGATCATTTCTTGGAGCTTATCTTGGAGGATTATTTCATGATTTATACGGCTCTTTAGATTATGCCTGGTACATTTCTATAGCTTTATCTTTATTTGCAGGCTTGATACATTTACCTATAAAAGAAAAAGCAATTGATAGACAGCAACTCGCAACATCTGAAATTTAATCCTTATTTAGAAAAGTTATATCATTCTGATAAGCCTTTGATAATTTATAAAGTTCATGACGGCTATAATCTTTATACTGATTTTTCAAAAAAAATTATATTAACAAAAAAAAATATAAATAATTTTTTTAATTCATTTACGAGCAAAAAATTTAAAAAAGAGACTGATCTTTTAATAGGATTTTTTGGATATGAAATTCTTTGTAATTTATTAAATATTCATATTAAAAATCAAAAAAAACTTAATTTCTATAAGGGTATTTTTTACAAACCAGAAACATTAATAAAGATAAGAAAAGATATAAAGGTTATATCTACAGTCAAAAAACATAAATTCAACAGTTTCTTCAATAAAACTCAGATCTTAAGTCCTTTTAAAACAAATATTAATTATAAAAAGTATAAAAAAATATTTGATTTATTTTCAAAAAAAATAAGACAAGGAGAGACTTATCAAATAAAAATTTGCACTAAATATAAAAATAAATCAACAATCAACCCAGTAAATTTTTTTTGGAAATTAATGAAAATAAATTCATCGCCTGAATCTTTTATGATTAGAGATAAAAACTTTTCTATAGTAAGTTGTTCACCAGAGACCCTTATTAATAAGAAAGGAAATAGGATTATTACCAAACCTATTGCGGGAACTCTTAAAAAAAGTAAAAAAATTAACAAAATTAAAGCACTAAATTTTTTTAGAAATAACGAAAAAGAAACAAAAGAACACAACATGATTGTTGATATGGAAAGAAGTGACCTATCAAAAATATGCAAACCTGGATCAGTAAAAATATTAAAGAAAAAATACGTTGAGGAATACAAACACCTATTTCATTATGTTACATCAATACAAGGTATATTGAATAAAAATACTACTCTAAAGAATATAATTAAATCTATGATGCCAGGAGGTTCAGTTATTGGATGTCCAAAAATTAGAACTCTTGAACTTTTAAATAAACAGGAAAATGAAGATAGAAATATATTCACAGGCTGTTTTGGATACATCAAATTTAATCAGGATATGAAATTTAATATAATTATAAGATCAATCTTAAATTATAAAAATATTTCAGAAATTTCAGCTGCCTCGGGAGTTGTTTTAGACAGTTCGTCTAAAAAAGAATTTAATGAAAACTTTATAAAAGCAAAATCTTTATTGGAGCTTTATAAATGATTTATATAATTGATCATCAAGACTCTTTTACCTGGAATGTTGTCCATCAATTTTCGAAGTTTGATAAAGTTTATTGTTCTAATTATTTTAATATTAATAAAAAAAAATTAAATCAATCTAATACAATTGTTTTTTCTCCTGGGCCAGGGTCGCCCAAAGATTATCCATTTACATCAAAAATTTATAAAAAATATAAAGGAAAAAAGAAAATCATAGGAATTTGTCTTGGGTATCAGCAAATTTTATTTAATGAAAGAGGTAAAATAGTTCAGCAAAAAAATATTTTTCATGGCTATCAATCAAAAGTAAAAGTAACAAATGAGAGTAAATTATTTAAAAAAAATAAAATATTTAAAGTTGGGAGGTATCACTCTTTAAAATTGTATGAACCTTATAAGTCAAAAACTATAAAAATAACGATGAGATGTGCTAAATCGAATATTCCAATGGCTATCGAAAATAAAGAAAATAATGTATATGGTTTGCAGTTTCATCCAGAATCTTTTTTAACAGAAAATGGCAACTTTATTATTAAAAAAATCTTATCTTCATAAAGATCTTAAAGAAGTTAAATTTAACGATCTTTGGAATGGATATGGCATCTTTACTACCATGCGTGTCATAGGTAGATCTGCGAAAATTCTATTCTATAAAACTCACATAGACAACTTAATCAAGTCATTAAATAAATATAATATTAGAAAAAAAGATTTAAAAAAAAATATTTTAAAATTAGTTAAATTAAATTTAAAAAAAAATAAAAATTATGACCATTTATTAAGAGTTGCCTCGAATAACAAAATTATTTCAATTTCTTTGCGCAAAAGGCCAATACCTAAATCTAATTTCAAACTTAAACTAGTCAACTATAAACGAGTAGATGCTGCTTATAAAAATTTAAAATACAAAAAAATTTTAAAAATACTAAGCAAACTAGACGTTACGAAATTTGATATAGCTCTCTATAAAGGAACCAAAGTATTAGAAACTGGGACATCTAATTTATTGTTCGTTAAAAGTAATAAAATATATTCACCTAATAAAGATTGTTATATGGGTACAACAATTAAGTTTTTTAGTAAAAAGGTTAAGATAAAATTCAAAAACATATATATAAAAGATATTAACATTTTCGATGAAATCTTAGTTGTTGGATCTGGAAAAGGAATAGTATCTATTTCATCGATTGATAATAATTTATGGAAAAGAAAAAGTATAAAAGTATTTAATAAACTTTTAAAAGTATATAAAGCAGAAACCAAAAAATAATTAGTTTTCATGAAAGATCCAAATAATCCTTGCTTGTTTTGCTCAACCAAAAATGAAGATATTATTGAAGAAAATGAATTTGCTTATGCAACATTTGACTCATATCCTGTATCAAGCCATCATAGTTTAATCATACCCAAGAGACATGTAAAAGAGTACTTCGAATTAAGTGAAGAAGAGGTAACAGGATGTAATCAATTAATAAAAAAAGTTAAAATTAAAGTCGAAAATAATGATAAATCAATCAAAGGATTTAATATTGGTATTAATTCTGGAAAAGAAGCAGGACAATCTATTATGCACTGTCATATTCACTTGATTCCAAGAAGAGAAGGTGATGTAGAAAATCCTCAGGGCGGTGTAAGAGGAGTAATCCCTTCAAAACAACACTATATAAGAAAAAATAAATAAATTTTCATATATTAACGATACTAAATGACCAGATTCCAAGGTTGATCTATTTTGTTAACTATACTAAATACTTTAATCGAAAGGGAAAACCATATGCTATCTGTTAATCCATTTGCAATATTAGCGGAAACTGTATCTCCAATATTTATGCAGTCTTTTGTTGTATTAATGATAGTTCTAATCGCTGTTGGTACCCTTGTAGATATTATTCATAAAAAAAATGTTAAGTATTTTTTTGAAAATGCAAAAAAAGCAAAATTATCTGCTACAAAAACTTTAAGTACAGGGGAAAGAATATCAGTTATTTCAAAAACAATAGTTAGCGATATTGCTACCACTTCTGAACTTGGAGCTGGCAAAAGAAGAGCTGCTCATCTACTTGGAATGTATGGAACAATTTTATTTTGGGTAGGATCAGCAATAATGATTTTTTGTTACTCAAGTCCATCTTCAAATACTCCATCTTTCTGGCCAATCATTTGGCATGTCGGAGCTATTATGACAGTAGTTGGAGGAGGTTGGTTTTGGTTTTTTTTAAGAGTGGATGTTTATTCAGAAGCTCAACCTTGGTATAGAATTATAAAAGCAGACTTATTTGTTCTTGCTCTTGTTGCATCATCTTTAACAGGTTTAATTTGGTCTTATTTACAATCATTGGATTTAAATGATAGATGGGATGATAAAGTATTTTTAATTTTATTTATTGTATCAAATCTTGTTTTGTTTGGAGGAGTGTATTGGTCAAAATTTGCGCATATGTTTTATAAACCAGGAGCTGCAATACAGAAAAATTTAGCAGAAGCTGATGGCTCAAGGGACAATTTGCCGCCCGAAGCAGATGCCCCAAAACAGTTTGGATTAGGTATAAGTAGAGAGAACCCTAAACATTATTAAAATGATTTTGAAAGGAAAAAAATAAATTATGTCAACTTTTGTATATATGACTAGATGCGATGGATGTGGACATTGCGTAGATATATGTCCTTCAGATATTATGCATATTGATGAAACAATTAGACGTGCAAAAAACATTGAGCCTAATTTTTGTTGGGAATGTTATTCATGTGTTAAAGCCTGCCCAAATCATGCAATAGATGTTAGAGGTTATGCAGATTTTGCTCCAATGGGCCATAGTGTTAGAGTTAGAAGAGAAGAAGAAAAAGGAACAATTTCTTGGAAAATAAAATTTAGAAATGGAACTGTTAAAGATTTTGTCTCTCCAATAACAACTAAACCTTGGGGAAAATTTATACCAAAACTTGCAGATGGTGAGAAACCTAACCAAGGGGAAATTAACTCGCAAATTCTATATTCTGAACCTGAAGGTTTAAACACAAATAAAGAATTACCAAAAGTTGATAAGAGTGCATTTAAAAAAGGAGTTTATTATTAATGGCTAGAAAAACTATTAATGAAGAATGTGATGTTTTAGTTGTTGGTGGTGGTATGGCCGGAACAGGTGCCGCTTTTGAAGCAAGACATTGGGGCAGAGATCTAAAAATTATTTGTGTTGAAAAAGCCAATATAGATAGAAGTGGTGCTGTTGCTCAAGGCTTATATGCAATCAACTGTTATATGGGAATGCAATGGGATGAAAATCAACCTGAAGATCATGTTAGGTACGCTCGTAATGATTTAATGGGTATGGTGAGAGAAGATCTAGGTTATGACATGGCTCGACACGTAGACTCAACGGTACATATGTTTGATGAATGGGGTTTACCTATGATGAAGAATGAAAAAACTGGACGTTATCTAAGAGAAGGTAAATGGCAGATAATGATACATGGAGAGAGTTATAAACCAATTGTGGCTGAAGCAGCCAAAAAATCTGCTGATAAAATATATAATAGAATTATGATCACTCATCTTCTTATGGATGAAACAAAAGAAAACAGAGTAGGTGGTGCTGTAGGATTTAATATGAGAACTGGCGATTATCATGTTTTTAAAGCAAAAACAGTAATAGTTGCAGCAGGTGGAGCATCACATATATTTAAACCAAGAGCTGTTGGCGAAGGGATGGGTAGAACTTGGTATGCGCCTTGGAGCAATGGTTCTGCTTATGCATTACCAATTGCTGTTGGTGCTAAAATGACTCAAATGGAAAACAGAATTGTTTTATGTAGATTCAAAGATGGGTACGGACCAGTAGGTGCATATTTTCTACATTTAAAAACTTATACTCAAAATGCCAATGGAGAGAATTATGAAAAAAAATGGTATGAGCATACAAAAGAAATGGTTGGTGAATATATAGATCATCATCCAACACCAACTTGTTTACGTAATCATGCTTTTATCCAAGAAACAATGGCAGGAGGTGGACCAATTCATATGGTCACCAAAGAAGCATTTCAGGACCCACATTTAGAAACAGTTGGATGGGAAAATTTCTTAGGAATGACAGTTGGGCAGGCAGTTGTATGGGCATCACAAAACATTGATCCAAAATATACTAATCCTGAATTAACTACATCAGAACCATATGTTATGGGTTCACACGCAACCTGTTCAGGTGCGTGGGTGAGTGGTCCAGAAGATCTTTCACCTCCAGAATATTTTTGGGGATATAATAGAATGCTGACTGTTGAAGGTCTTTTTGGAGCAGGAGATACAGTTGGCGGAAGTGCTCATAAGTTTTCGTCTGGTTCTTTTACTGAAGGTCGTTTAGCTGCAAAAGCTGCAGTAAAATACATACAAGATAAAAAAGCTGAAGAGATTAAAGTATCTGACACACAGTGTGAAAATTTTAAAGAGATTATTTACAAACCATTAGAGAATTATACTGTTGGTAGAAATGAAATTACAGGAGGCACGGTATCTCCAAGCTATATTTCTCCAATTCAAGGACTTCAAAGACTTCAAAGAATTATGGATGAATATGTAGGTGGTATAGCTACTAATTATATGACCAATGCTAATATGCTTAAAAGAGGGCTAGAGTTGCTTCAATGGTTACAAGAAGATTTAGAAAACGTTGGTGCTGAAGACTATCACCAACTAATGCGTGCCTGGGAGCTAAAGCATCGAGCTCTTACTTCACAGTGTGTTACAGAACATACGATGTTCCGTGAAGAAACTCGTTGGCCAGGTTATTATTATAGAGGAGATCATTTAAAACTAGATGATGAAAATTGGCATTGTTTAACAGTATCAAGAAGAGATCCTAAGACTGGTAAATTCACTTTAGAAAAAGTTCCTGTTTATCATATTGTAGATGAAAAAGAGAAAAAACAAGCTTCTTAAAATATAATATAAATCTAATGAGTATTATAGATAAGCCTGATGAAGAATTAATAAAAATTGCTGAACCAATTTGGGATAATTTAATTAAATCATCAAATATAAAAGATTACGGTGGTTTTACTAGAGATTTATCATCCCAGATGCTTTACGGAGCTAATGAAGTTGAGCTGGGCAAGCAATGGGCTAACAATGAACTTATATCCACTTTGACGGAAGGGTGTAAGGCATTTGGCTGTATTAGAAGAGGTTTGTATGTCACGGTACTATATAAGCAGACTAGTACTAAGATACCTGGAGAATTTTTAGGTCGACTTGTTTTAGGTGAAGAAGGCGATCAAATTAAAGTTTTTGGAGCTACAATTTTTTAAAATTTTTAAAATATTTTAAAAAATCTTCTTGCAAAATTTTAAAACCAGGTGTAATTCCCACATATGCTAAATAATTTTAATAAAAATATAAAAAAAATTATTAAGCTCTTTCCAGAAAAAATATCAATTATCAGCTCTAAATCAGTAATCTATATAGGGCTAGCAGTTTACTGGGGAGTAATAATAGCAGGCACAATTTTACAAATAAATTAATACTAAATTTATTTTTTTAAGTATCAAATAGTTGACTTTAATATTTTTGAGGAATAATTAGTGTTAATGGAATTTTTTCTTCCTATAGCAGAAGTTTATGTAAGCCTACCTTTAATATTTTTTTTAAGTCTAGCAGTTGGAATTTTGTCAGGATTATTTGGAGTTGGTGGAGGATTTTTGATGACACCTTTCTTAATTTTTTTAGGTGTACCACCTGCATATGCTGTACCTAATGAAGCAAATAATATTCTAGGAACCTCGATATCAGGATCAACCACTCATTATTTAAAAGGTACATTAGATTACAAAATGGGTTTAATGATAGTTGTCGGAGGAGTATTTGGAACAATTTTAGGAATTTTAACTTTTACTTATTTTCAAGATATTGGAAAAATTAATATACTTATTTCACTTGCTTACATGTACATACTTGCAATAATTGGAACGATGATGCTTGTACAAGGAGTTACTGAAATAGATAGAGCAAGAAAAAAAATAGTAATTAAAAAAAAACTACATGCACATTATTGGATACATGGTCTTCCTTTAAGGATGAGATTTAAAAAATCCAAATTATATGAAAGTGTTTTTACACCTATTATCATCGGCTTAATAGTTGGATTTATAGCTGCAATAATGGGAGTGGGAGGAGCCTTTATATTAGTGCCAGCAATGATTTATATTATTGGAATGCCTACAAAATTAATTCCTGGAACTTCATTATTTGTAACAATTTTTATAAGTGCAATTGTTACAGTTTTGCACGCATTCAACTATGGCTCAATAGACTTAATTTTAGTTACAGTTCTAATTTTAGGTTCAATACTTGGAGTTCAGTTTGGTCAGAAAATTGGTGAAAAGGTTGATAGTTCAGAATTTAAGACCATATTGGCAGTCTTGTTGTTATTAGTTGGTATTGCAATTGCATACGAAACATTTTTTGCAGAAGAAACAATTAAAGTAATCACTCACAATGGAACTAAAGAATTAGGAAAACTATCTCAATTTGTAAGAGATCTTTCAAAAGAACAACCTTTTTTATATGGAATGTTTTCAATTGTATTGGCACTTGGTTTAGGAGTTGGGGCAGCTATTGTTAGAAAGTTATTTTCAAACTTAAGAAAAAAATATCCATTAAAGACGGAATAACAATTATTAAGCACTTCTGAAAAGTTTAGTCATGATAAATTCTTTATGACCAAGTACCTCAGCGCATGTTAATCGACCACTTGCAGCTCTAATAGTAGTTTTAATTAATTCATCTCCAGCTTGATCCATATTCATTTCTCTCTTCAATATTTTTGAAACATCTAGATCAATATGTTCTTTCATATTAATAGCTGTGCTTGGATTACCTGTTAATTTAACTACTGGTTCAATTGCATTTCCAATAATATTACCCTGTCCAGTTGGAAATAAATGGATATTAAATCCAGCAGCAGCTTGTAAAGTTAAACATTCTCCAGCTGCTGAAGAGGTATCCATAAAATATAGTCCTGGACCTTTTTTTGGTTCCTCTGCCGGTGTTAATACATCAATAAACTTCCTTGATCCTATTTTTTGAAAATTACCAAAAGCCTTTTCCTCGATTGTTGTAAGTCCCCCAGCAATATTACCTGCTGTTGGTTGGCTTTCAGAAAGGTCGTTAGTTGCTTCTTTTAAAATAAAATCATTATAATCACTCCAAGTTTTCATAAATTTATCCGAAGCCTCTTGGGTAGCTCCTCTCGTAGCACAAACTTTTTCAGCTCCTGTAAGTTCTGAGGTTTCTCCAAAACAAAGATGAACACCCAGAGGTTCTAATTTATCCATCAAATTTCCAACAGCTGGATTAGCCGCCATACCTGAAGTAGTATCAGATTCTCCACACTTAACTGATATCCATAAGTCACTTAGGGGACATTCTTCTCTTTGTTTTTCAGATGCCCATTGTGAAAATTCTTGAGCTTTTTGAGAAGCATTCATTATAGTTTTAATATCTCCAGCTCCTTCAATACTAAAACCCTCTACAGGTTTTCCAGTAGTAGCTATTGCATCAACAATCCTTTTAGTCCACTTTGGCTCAATACCAATAACAACACATGCAGCAACATTTGGATTTTTTCCTGTTCCTATCATCGTGTCAAAAAATAATTCTAAATCTGCCCCAAATTGAAGTCTTCCATAAGCATGTGGAATTGCAAAAGTACCTTTTATATTATTAGCAACTGCTTCTGCACAAGCATTTGAAATATCATCAACAGGAAGAATTACAACATGGTTTCTGGTACCAACTCTTCCATTTTCTCTTTTATAACCTAAAAAACTTTTTGGAATTTCCATTTTATTACCACTTTTTAGTTTTTACATTGTGAACATGAACATGTTCACCTTTTTTAATTGGTTTAACAACTTTACCGATGTCATGGCCGTATTTTAATATTGTATCACCTTCATTAAAATCAATCATTGCTATTTTGTGGCCCAAAGGAATTTCACTTTTAGATACAATTGTCACAGATCCGTCATTTTCCATAATCCAGCAATTACATTCTTGTTTTGGGGTAATTTTATCAATAACTACAACGCCAACGTTGTCTTTTTCATCATGTATTATAATATCTGTATTAGCCATATGGCGATTTCTTTATTTGAAATTTATTAGATCTTATATATTAATCTTGTTCTTTAACAAATAAAAAAAAATTAGAGAGAATAAAATTATGACCAAAATGACAACTGAAGAAGCTTTTATAAAAGTTCTACAAATGCATGGGATAGAGCATGCTTTTGGAATTATAGGTTCTGCATTTATGCCGATCTCAGATTTATTTCCTAAAGCAGGAATAACATTTTGGGATGTTGCGCATGAAACAAATGGAGGACTAATTGCCGATGGTTATACTAGAGCTACAGGAAAAATTTCTATGGTCATTGCACAAAATGGTCCAGGTATAACTGGATTAGTAACCCCAATTAAAACTGCTTATTGGAATCATACACCATTACTATTGGTTACACCCCAAGCTGCAAATAAAACAATGGGACAAGGTGGATTTCAAGAAGTAGAGCAAATGAATTTATTTAAAGACATGGTATGTTATCAAGAAGAAGTTCGAGACCCATCAAGAATGGCTGAAGTTTTAAATAGAGTTATAGAAAAAGCAATTAGAGGTTCAGCTCCTGCACAAATAAATGTACCCAGAGATTATTGGACTCAAGTAATTGACGTTGAGCTTCCTCCAATTGTAAGATTTGAAAGACAAGGCGGTGGAGTAGAAGCAATAGATAGAGCTGCAAAATTATTATCTGATGCAAAATTTCCAGTTATTTTATCTGGTGCTGGTGTTGTTATAGGAGGCGCAATTGAAGACTGTAAAAAACTTGCAGAAAAAATAGACGCACCAGTTTGTAGTGGCTATCAACATAATGACAGTTTTCCTGGAAGTCATCCTTTAGCAGTAGGTCCATTGGGTTATAATGGTTCTAAAGCTGCGATGGAATTAATTTCAAAAGCTGATGTTGTTCTAGCTTTAGGAACTAGATTAAACCCGTTCTCAACTTTACCAGGTTACGGAATCGATTATTGGCCTAAAAATGCATCTATAATTCAAGTTGATATGAATCCAGACAGAATTGGTTTAACTAAAAAAGTAACAGTTGGTATTTGTGGTGATGCAAAATTAGTATCCCAACAGTTGTTAGAAAAACTTTCTTCCAAAGCAGGGGATAATGGTAGAGATGAAAGAAAAAATTTAATTCACCAGAAAAAATCAGCATGGCTTCAAACTTTAACAGGATTAGATCATGAAGATGATGATCCAGGAACAGTTTGGAATAAAGAAGCTAGAGAAAGAGACAAAGATAGAATGTCACCTAGACAAGCCTGGAGAGCAATACAAGCAGCAATGCCAGATGATGTTATTATATCTAGTGATATTGGAAACAATTGTGCAATTGGAAATGCTTATCCAACATTTGAAAAAGGTAGAAAATATTTAGCTCCAGGTTTATTTGGTCCTTGTGGTTATGGTTTTCCATCTATCTTAGGAGCAAAAATAGGATGTCCTGATACACCAGTTATTGGCTTTGCAGGCGATGGTGCGTTTGGAATAAGTATGAACGAAATGAGTTCATGCGCAAGAGAAGAGTGGCCTGCAATAACAATGGTTATTTTTAGAAATTATCAGTGGGGAGCTGAAAAAAGAAACTCTATACTATGGTTTGACGATAACTTTGTAGGAACCGAACTTGATCCTGAACTAAGTTATGCAAAGGTCGCAAATGCTTGTGGACTTAAAGGCGTAACTGTTAAAACAATGGAAGAAACTACAGAAGCTATAAAAAAATCTTGTGAAGATCAAAAAAAAGGCATTACAACATTTATTGAAGTAA
Organism: uncultured Pelagibacteraceae bacterium; assembly: GCA_902589345.1. Lineage (GTDB taxonomy): Bacteria > Pseudomonadota > Alphaproteobacteria > Pelagibacterales > Pelagibacteraceae > Pelagibacter. The sequence goes on from CACISU010000001.1 coordinate 87,572, forward strand.
TTTTAAACCAAGAACTTGGTGAACCTTTTAGAAGAGATGCAATGAAAAAACCAGTTGAAGTTGCTGGAATTAAAAAAGATGATATGAAACCGCAAAAATTTGCATCTAATTAAAATCTAAAAATTAGAAATTTGTTTCTATACACATAGCAATACCCATCCCACCACCTATACAAAGAGTTGCTAAACCTTTTTTTAATTTTCTCTTTTTCATTTCATGAATTAGAGTAACTAAAATTCTTGCACCAGATGCACCTATTGGATGTCCTAATGCTATTGCACCTCCATTTACATTTACTATCTCCGGATTTAAACCAAGTTCTTTATTCACAGCAATTGCTTGAGCAGCAAAAGCTTCGTTAGACTCAACTAATTCTAAGTCTTTTATATTCCAACCAGCTTTTTTTAAAGCAAGTCTTGATGCTGGTATAGGACCTGTTCCCATTAGAGACGGATCAACCCCACACTGAGCCCACGAAACTATTTTTGCTAGCGGTTTAAGATTTCTTTTTTTAGCATTTTCATAATTCATAATTACTACTGCAGCCGCACCATCATTTAATCCAGATGCATTACCTGCGGTAACTGTTCCATCTTCTTTAAATACAGTTTTTAATTGAGATAATTTTTCTAAATTTGTATCTTTTCTAGGATATTCGTCATTTTTCAGAATTAATTTATCATCAATTTTTACTGGAACAATTTCATCTCTAAATTTATTTGTCTCAATTGCACTAATCGCTTTTTTTTGTGAATTAAGAGCAAAACTATCCTGTTCAGCTCGTGTAATTTGATATTTTTGAGCAACGTTTTCAGCTGTCACTCCCATATGATAATGGTCATATGAGTCAATTAATCCATCAATCATCATTGAATGTTGTAATTTTTTTTTATCTAATTCTTCATCTTTTTTTAAGTTTATATAATAAGGAGCATTAGACATACTCTCTTGACCACCAGCTATTATTATATTCCCATCTCCAAGTTTAAGCGAATTGTATGCTAATGAGATTGCTGCAAGACCTGATCCACAAACTTGGTTAATAGTTGTTGCTGTTTTTTCTTTATTTATTCCAGCGTTCATTGCTGCTTGTCTAGCAGGATTCTGCCCAGATCCGGTTTGCAAAACTTGACCTAAATAAATTAGATCCACATCATCATTATTTAAATTTGAGTCTGATAAGCATTTTTTTATTACTTCCGTTCCAAGTTGAGTAGGTTTATAACTAGAAAGGCTTCCCATGTAAGAGCCAATAGGAGTTCTAAAAGCTGACGTAATTATTATATCTTTATTATCCATAATATTTAAAATACTTAAGTTATTTTAAATAATATAGATATAATAAAGAAGTTCAAACATGAAAAATAAATTTTTACCCATAATTTTATTAGTTCTTGCAATAATAGTTTTGTTTTTAGTTAATTTAAAATACAAAAATCATAATTTGAATAAAGTAATTGAAGCATGTGTTGTTGCACAAAAACAAACTTCAAAAAATTTTAATATTAATGAGGCAAAAAAATATTGTGAAAAAGAGATTAAAGCACGAATTAATGAATAGATTTATTAAAGAATAACAAGATCTAACTTTTGTTTTCCCAATCTTTCATTGCCATCTTTAGTTACTAGATAAGTTTCTCCCAAATTCATTGCTAATTCATTATCAGAGTCCATTAAAATCATGTGCATAAAGAATACATTACCGGGTTGAATGACATACGGATTACCCGTGTAGAGCATTGGCCAATCCATCCAATTAGGTGAGAAAGCAGCACCTAGTGAATAACCACATGCATTCATTCTCGCTTTATTATAACCAAGTTCATCAAAAGTTTTTGCATGAACATCAAAAACTTCACCAATTTTATTTCCTGTTTTAAGTTTATTTTCACAATTTTTTAATGCTTGGAAACATGCGTCATACATTTTGTGATGCTTTGGATCAGCTTTTCCAATTGGAATAGTTCGAAACATTGCAGAATGATAATGTCTATATGTTCCTGCCCACTCAATACTTAGTTGATCAGTTTTTTTTAAAATTTGCTTTTCAGCTTGATACCTACAGAGCAATGCATTTCTTCCTGAACCAATTATAAATTCATTTGCAGGATAATCTCCTCCACCTTCAAATATAGCTTTATTCATTTCAGCCAATATTTTAGACTCACTAACTCCAGCTTTTGCATGTTTCCAAGCTTCATCTAGAGCTTTATCTGCAAGCTCTGCAGCTTTTCTTACATAAACAATTTCTTCTTTTGATTTTACTACTCTTAATTTAGTAATTAATTCCGATTTATCTTCTATTGAACAGTAATTTTCTAAAGATTTATTTAATATTAATGTATTTCGTCCTGTAAGCCCATAAGCTTCATATTCAATTCCTAAATTTTTTCCTTTCAGATTTAATTCATCTAAAATAATTTTAAGATCATTTGTTGGATTTGATCCTTCTCTATCAATCCATATTCTTATATCCTTTATATTTGAAGTATTTTGTGCCTGTCTTAAATCAGGTGCTCTTGTTAATAATACAACATTACCTTTCTGATCTATAATTAAAGTTTGAAAAAAAACATAACCAAATGAGTCATAACCAGTTAGCCAATACATCGACTCTTGTCTAAACATAAGCAAAGCGTCTATATTTTGCTCTATCATTGATTTTAAAACTTTTGATTTTCTTGATGCAAATTCTTCTTTTGAAAAATGAAGACCCATTAGTTTATATCCAAAACAGATGCTGGATCTAGTCTTGTTCCAAACCAATTTAATCTCACGTCTAAATGTGGACCTGTAGATCTACCACTTGAACCAACAGTTCCGATAACGTCTCCTTGTTTTACAATATCATCTTTTTCAACAAAAATTTCATCCAAATGCATATATAAAGTTGAGATCCCATGTCCATGATCAAAAATTAAAGTTGCGCCTGTAAAATATAAATCTTTTTCTGCTAACGTAACAATACCATCAGCCATTGCTTTTATTGGTGTTCCAAGGTCACCAGCAAAATCAACTCCATAATGTGGCCAACGTGGTTTTCCATTTAGTATTCTTTGACTTCCATAGACACCAGTAATTATTGCATTTTCTAATGGCAAAATGAATTTATCCTTAAAAAAATCTAAATCAGAATTTATCTCTCTTGCTTTAGCAATAAGTTTATTTTCATTTTTAATTCTTTCATAAACTTCTTCAGGAGGAGTTACTTTTTTTTCTTCAAGTCCATCAATTCTTTGGATGTTATACTTTCTTTTTTGAACTTTCTTAACAATTTTATTTATATTTCCATCTTTTTTAATTTTGATTACAACGTCATACTTTCTCTTTCTATCCAATCCAAATGCAAAATATCCATCTTTAGAAACTTTTACTTTTATTTTATCTACAGTGACTGAAGAATTCGGCTCAGTTTTGCCTATTATGTAGTGTCCTTGGATAAATTTACCATTAAATTCAGCAGCATAAGATTTAAATGAAATAAAAAAAATTAATAAAAAAAATTTAATTATTTTGCAGTCCATCCGCCGTCTACTAATATAGAAGTTCCGTGAATCATGGAAGAAGCATCAGATGCTAAAAAAACAACAGTAGATGCTACTTCTGACATTTCTGCAAACCTTCCAAGGGGAATGTTATTTAAAGTTTCTTTTTTAAATTTTTTATTTTTCAGAAATTTTTTTGTCATTGGAGTAACGACAAAAGTTGGTGCCACTGCATTTACCCTTATATTATATTTTGCCAGGTCTACAGCCATACCTTTTGTTAGACCCTCTAAGCCCCATTTATTCATATTATAGACACTTCTAATTGGTCCTCCAACATGTCCCATTTGAGATGACATGTTAATAATAGAGCCTCCAACTTTCTTGCGATTTTTTAATTTCATCATTTTGATTGCACATAATTGAGCAATATTAAATGTAGCTATAGTATTAACTTTAACAAGATATTCCATATTTTTTGTTTTAACTTTTGTGAAGTGTTCAGGGATATTATTTCCAGCGTTATTAACCAAAATATCAATTCTTGATTGTTTGTTTATTATAGATTTGATTTCATTATAATTAGTAACATCACATATGTAAGATTTACATTTAACCTTTAATTTCTTTATAATCTTTGAAACACTATCAATGTCTCTTTTTGTTCGACTAACAATAACTAAATTGCATCCTGCCTCCGCAAGAGCGATTGCACAAGCTCTACCCAAACCTTTGCCAGCTCCCGTTACAAGTGCATATTTATTTTTTAAATTATATTTTTTTAAATACATTTTTATAAGAATAGTTTTAAATCAGTATAGATCAATTCAATTGCCACTGCTAGTATTGCTAATAATCCAATCCAACCTATCCAAGTGTATTTTTTAATCCATCCAGATATTAAAGTTGCAGCAGTTGCCATCAAAGCTATAGATAAAACTAGACCAAAAACAAGAAGCCCATAATGATCTTTTGCTGCACCTGCAACTCCCAAGACATTATCAAGACTCATTGTAAAATCTGCAATTAAAACTGTCCATATCGCTTTCCAAAAACTAGAATTATCTACTTTTATCTTTTCATTATCTGTTGAAGATTTTTTAATTACATCAGTATAAAGTTTATAACAGATATATAAAAGTGCTATACCACCTATTAATCTTAATCCTGTTATTTGTAATAAATATGCAGTGAGAAGAGTTAATATAATTCTTAAAACTACTGCTGCACCAATTCCCCAAAAAATAATTTTTTTTCTTTGATCTGGCGGGAACTGTGATGCAACCATTCCAATTATAATTGCATTATCACCAGCTAAAACTAAATCAATAAATACAATTTGAGAAAAAATTATTATTTGCTCACTCATGATCTACTATCTTCTATTATCATGTCTGCAGCTTTTTCTGCAATCATAATAGTTGGAGCATTTGTATTTCCTGAAGTTATGTGAGGCATTACTGAAGCATCGACTATTCTTAGGTTTTCTAATCCGTGAGCAACAAGTCTATCACTTACTACAGCTGCTTCGTCTTTACCCATTCTACATGTGCTTACAGGATGAAATATTGTATTTGCGTACTTACCAGCCTCTTCAGCTAAAGTTTCATTGTCTGTAATGTTTATACCAGGTCTTAGTTCTTCAGGTTCGTAATTTTTATATGCTCTTGAATTCATAACGATATTACGAACAATTTTTAAAGATTTTCCTGCAATTTCTCTATCTTCAGGAGTAGACAAATAATTCATTTTAATTTTTGGAGATACTCTTGTATCAGGTGATTTTATTTCGATAGAACCTCTACTTGTTGGTCTTACATTAGTAATTGTTGGAGTAAATGCTGGAAATTTATGTAGAGATGATTTACCTAATAAATCTGTACTAGCTGGTGAAATATGGAACTGTAGATTTGGGGTTTCTAAATGTGGATCACTTTTAACAAAACCACAAACATAACTAGCACCCACTGTGAGAGGACCTTTTCTAAATAGTAAAAATTTTAGTCCAGTCATAATTTTTTTTGGAATACTATAGTAGATATCATTTAAGGTTTCTAAATTTTTTACTTTATAAACTGGCCTAAGCATTAAATGATCCGTAAGGTTTCGACCTACATTTGAATTTTCCTTAACAATTTCTATATTATTATTTTTTAAAAGATTAGCTGGACCTACTCCAGAAGCTTGAAGAATATGTGGAGATCCAATTGTTCCAGCACTTAGAATAATTTCTTTATTAGCTTTGACTGTAGACAAACTATTATTATTCCAAAAATTTACTTTAACAGCTTTTTTATTTTCGAATTCAATATTTTTTATATGTGCATTTGTAATAATTTTGAGATTTTTTCTTTTTTTAACGGGATTTAAATAACCTACAGCAGTACTACATCTAAAACCATTTTTAACTGTAAATGGGAAATAACCCATTCCTTCATTATCACCACTATTGAAATCTTCTGTTTTTTTATATCCAAATTCTTCAGCAGCTTCCAAAAATAAATCTAATACTTTAAAAGTTGATCTTATTTTTTCTACTTTTATAGGTCCACCTGAACCATGAAATTCGTTTTCTCCAAATTGAAAATCTTCAGATTTTTTGAAGTAAGGCAAAACGTCTTCCCAAGACCAACCAACATTTCCTAATTGTCTCCAATAATTGTAGTCATTTGATTGTCCTCTAATATAAAGCATACCGTTAATCGAAGAACTACCACCAAGAGTTTTACCTCTTGGATAAACCATTTCTCTACCATTGCAATTTGGCTCTTTTTCTGTTGTAAAACACCAGTCTGTTGTTGGATTGTGCATTATTTTAAAATAACCACCAGGAATATGTATCCACGGATTTGTATCTTTGCCGCCTGCCTCAAGTAATAATATTTTATTATTTGGGTTAGCAGAAAGCCTGTTTGCCAATACGCAACCTGCAGATCCTGCACCAATAATAATAAAATCAAAATTATCCATTAAAATACAATGTTTATAATGTTAAAAATCAAAAATTCCAGCAATACAAGCCTTTATTAACATAAGATTCAATATATTTCTTCTTGTTTTAATTTTTTATATTTGAGAAACTCATTTTTTTAAAAAACAAACAGAGGGAAATATAATGAAAAAAATCATTTCAATGTTATTTGCATTCACAATGGTATTAGGTTTCATTTCTAATGCTAATGCTGCAAAAACACTAAAATGTCAGACAGTCTTAAACGCAAAAGGTGACGAAGTTGTAATGCTTAAAGACTTTACTGATACAGTTACTAAATTAACTGGTGGTTCATTAAAATTCGAAATTATGCCTGCTGGAACAGTTGTTGGAGTTAAAGAAACTCTTGATGCTGTCGACAAAGGTTTAATTGATTGTGGATTTGCATGGACGCACTATTGGTCAGGTGAACACCCAGCTGCAATGTTATTTGGATCTCCAGTAGCAGGCGCAGGTGTAGGAATTGACAATATAGCATTTCTATCTTGGTTCTTATCAGGTGGTGGAGAGCAACTTTACGATCAATTATGGAAAGAGATGAACAGAAATATCAAAGGTTTCATGCTTCAACCAGTTGGTCCTGAAGCTTTAGGTTGGTTTCCAGAGCCGATTAAAGATATGGCTGACTTTAGAAAATATAAGTTCAGAACACCTCCAGGAATTCCTGGTCAAACTTACAAAGACATTGGTATAGCATCTGTTGCTATGGGTGGAGGAGACATTCTTCCAGCTCTAGAAGCAGGAACTATCGATGCTGCCGAGTGGTGTTGTCCAAAACCAGATATGGTATTTGGTTTCCATAAAGTTTTAAAACATTACTATCTACAAGGTCTTCACCAAGTAGTAGTTAATGCTGACTTTTATATCACTGGAACAACTTATGAAAAATTTAGTGATCATGAAAAAGCATCTTTAAAAGTTGCTGCAGATGCATCATTAATGAAATCATTAGCAAGAAGAATTCTTGTTAACGGTGAAGCATTACATGAGTTAACAACTAAACATGGTGTTCAACTTCACAATACTCCTGAGGACTACTTTAAAGAGTACATGGCTGCTGCCAATGCTACTTTAAACAAAAATGCTGCTAAAAATGCATTTTTCAAAAAAGTATGGGACTCTCAGAAGAAATTTGCTGATACTGCAGTTCCTTTCTGGGCTGGTGCACAAATGTCAAATGCACAGCTAGGAATGGCGCATGCAAACACTTTAAAATAGTAAATTAAAAACAATTATTAAAGCGGGCTTTTTATTAAAGCCCGCTTTTTTTCAAAACAGATTTATGAAAGATAAACCAATCAAGCTAGATATATCAGATGAAATGATCGCTGAGAGAAGAGGTGGCTCAGATAAAATGCCTGATGATATGCCTACTTGGATGGCTAAAACGATAGTTGGAATAGATAAATTTAGTAAAATTATAGGAAACATAGTTTGTTGGATAACTGTGCCACTAATACTAGGTATGGTTTATGAAGTTCTAGCTAGAAAATTATTTTTAGCACCTACAATTTGGGCCTATGATATGAGTAGGTTTTTTGCTGGCGCTCTCTTCATGTTAGGTGCTGCTTACGCTCTATCAAAAGGAGTTCATATAAGAGCAGATTTTATTTATAGAAATTTTAAAACTAAGACCCAAGGAATTATAGATTTTTGGTTATACTTATTATTCTATTTTCCAGGATTATTTGTCTTTCTTTATATGACAATTTTATTTGTTAAAGAGTCTATAATGAGAAGTGAACGTGGCATGGATACTACATGGATGCCATATTTGTGGCCAATTAAATCTTGTTTATTAATTGGTATTATTTTTTTACTAATTCAAGGAATTTCAGAAATTCTTAAAAGTTACTACGCTTCTACAAAAGGTAAATGGCCTGGAGAAGATAAATGATATCACATTTAATTGATCCAGCCGTTCTCGGTTTTATTTTAGTTGGTGTAATGCTTTTTGCAATTTTTATTGGTTTTCCAATATCTTTCACATTAATATTTTTAGGTTTTGTTTTTGGTTATTTGGGATTTGGAAAATTAGTATTTTATTTAATGACCTTGCAGTTTTCTATGGTCATGACCGAACAAACTCTTGCCGCCGTACCACTCTTTGTATTTATGGGAATTATGATGGAACAAGCAGGTTTAATGGAACGATTATTTTCTGCTTTTCAATTAATGCTGGCTAGAGTTAGAGGGTCTTTATATTATGCAGTTTTATTTGTTTCCGTAATTTTTGCAGCTGCAACTGGAATAGTTGGAGCTTCAGTAACTATTTTAGGAATTATGGCAGCAAAATCGATGAATAGATCTAATTATGATGTAAAACTTGCTGCTGGTACAATTACTGCGGGTGGAACATTAGGAATATTAATTCCTCCAAGTATAATGCTTGTTGTAATGGGACCTATAATGGAAATACCTGTTACAGATTTATTTGCTGCAGCAATTTTACCTGGAGTATTACTTGCATGTCTTTATGCGGCTTACACCACAATTAGATGTATGCTTAACCCAAACCTAGGACCTCCGCTACCAGTAGAATTAAGAGCAACTAGCATGAAAGATGTTTGGATAGAATTTTTTATTGGTTTAGTTCCTCCAGCAGCGTTAGTTTTTGCAGCCCTAGGAAGTATTTTATTTGGTTTTGCCACCCCCACAGAAGCAGCGGGGTGTGGTGCAGCAGGATCATTAATTCTTGCGCTTGCATATAAAAAATTAACTATGAGAAAATTACAGGATGCTCTAGTTAAAACTTTAGAAATAACTGCTTTAATAATGGTATTAGTTGCTGCTTCTAATTTTTTTGGAGCAGTTTTTGCAAGACTTGGTACGCCAATGGTATTAACTGATTTTCTTTTGTCTTTAGAGATGAATAAATATTTAATTTTAGCAATGGTAATGGTGATGATATTCTTGTTAGGATGGCCATTAGAATGGGTTCCTATTGTTATGATTATTGTTCCAATTATATTACCATTAATTGAAGCATTAGGATTTAATTTAACTTGGTTTGCTATACTTGTTGCAGTGAATTTACAAACCGCCTGGCTCTCACCGCCAGTTGCTCTATCAGCTTATTTTTTAAAAGGAGTAGTTCCAGAATGGGATTTAAAAGATATTTATTTAGGAATGATGCAATTTATGGTTCTTCAAGTAATTGGGTTGATAATAATTATTGTATTTCCTAAGATTGTTTTATGGCTTCCAACGGTCCTATATGGACAGTAAAATATATTAGTTTAATATAAAGTAGTGATTCAAGAAAAAGAAAATTTTCCGTTAAAAAATTGGGAAATTGTATCAGTTAACCCTTCACAAAAAAACTGGACCTGGAAAGATTTATTTTGTTTTTGGGGAAGTGGAATTCAAAGTATCGTAGGCTTTTCTTTAATTGCATCAATTTATTTAATCTACGATTTAAATTTTGTAATAGTTCTTATAGGATGCCTTATATCCTCGATACTTGTTTATTTATTTTGTAATTTAATTGGACAGCCTTCACAAAAACATGGATTACCTTTTCCGGTAATTTTAAGGTCATCAATGGGAGTTAATGGAGCAAGGTATATTGCTCTACTAAGAGGCATAGTTGGAATTTTCATGTTTGGTGTTCAAACGTTTTTTATATCTAAGTCTATTGGTTATTTAATTAGAATTTTTATATTTAATATTGATAATAATATTTTAGATCAAGAAATATTTTTTTCTTTTTATATGGGTTTAAATATAATTGACTATACTGCTTTAATTGTTTCACTAATAATACAATATGTTTTTTTTAGCAAAGGTATTGCTAGAAATAGATCGTTTATAAATTTTTCAGCAATTTTTGTTTATTTTGGGCTGATAATATTTTTAATTATGATAGTAGCAGAAAATTATAATGAATTATCCAAATCTATTATTTTAGTATTAAATACTGAAAATATAATTTCAAAATCTAATCTACTTCCATTACTAACTGTTATAGGAACAATGTTTGCATATCTTTCAATTGTTATTTTAAATTTTGGAGATTTTTCAAGATATGTGAAAAATGAAAATGAATTAAAAAAAGGAAATTTAAGTTTAATTTTAAATCTTTTATTATTTTCTTCATTTTCAATACTATTAGTTTTAGGTGCAGATATAATTTTAGTAAAAAAAATGATAGCAGCAGAACAATTATTAACTAATCCAACGGATATTATTGGAAAATTTGACAATACTATTTTAACTGTATTTGCTTTATTGTTTATTTTTTTTGCTTCACTATCAACAAACTTAATAGCAAATTATATTCCATCCCAAAATGTATTGATAAATTTCTTACCAAATAATTTTTCGTTAAGGAGTGCAGGTTTTTTTATAATTATTATAAGTTTTTTTGTGAGTTTATTTTGGCTACCAGTTTTAAGTAAAATTGGAATATTGTCCTTTGTTGATACTATAGGTGCTTTTTTTGGTCCTATTTTTGGAATTGTAATAGCTGATTTTTATTTAATCAGAAACAAAACAATTAATAATAAGGATATTTTTTCATCGATTTCTTCAAGCAGTTATTATTATACAAACGGCTGGCATTTAAAAGCAGTGTCTGCTTTATCAGTTGGGTTCATCTTTTCTGCTTCAACTATTTGGAATTTTAACTTAAGTTTTCTTCAACCTTATTCATGGATAATAGGTGCATTTGTTTCATGGTTATCTTATTATCTTTTAGCGAGCAAATAATGAAAGCATTAGTTTATACCGGTACAGAGGAATTAACTTATAAAGATTTTATTAACCCAACTTTAATTAAAGATGAAAGCATAATTAAAGTGTCAGCCTCAGGAATATGTGGGTCTGATATGCATGCTTACCATGGAAAAGATGAAAGGAGAGTTCCTCCATTAATCTTAGGACATGAAATTAGTGGTATCATTGAGGAAGGATCTCAAAAAGGAAAAAAAGTTGTTTTGAACCCCTTAATAACTTGTGGCAATTGTGATTATTGTAACTCAGGAAGCGAACATCTTTGCTCAAAAAGAGTTCTTTTAGGAATGAATAGGCCTATAGAAAGACAAGGAGGTTTTGCAGAATTAGTTTCTGTTCCTGATAAAAATATTTATGAACTTCCTAATGATTTAGAAATGAAAAAAGCACCAATTGCCGAGCCAACAGCCGTGTCGTTGCATGCTGTAGAATTATTTGAAAAAAGTCTTCTTAAACCTATAAAAGATCAAAAAATTTTAGTAATAGGAGGGGGCGCTATAGGATTAATTTGTGCTCTAATATTAGAAAAGGTAAAAAAGTGTAAATCTGTTATTTTATCAGAGCCCAATGAAAGTAGACGAAACACCTGCTCAAAAAATTTAAAATCTCAATGTTTGAAACCCCACGATCCTGAGGTGGAGAATAATTCATTTGACTTAATTTTTGATACTGTGGGCCTCGAAATTACAAGACAAAATGCAATTAAACTTGCCAACCCTGGTGCAACAATTATTCATATAGGATTAACCCAACCTGCTGGAATTTTTGATTTTAGAAAAGCAACTTTACAAGAAATTACATTCATAGGAACTTATTGCTATACAAACAACGATTTTGCAAAAACTTTAGAAATTTTAAACAATAAACAAATTGGAGACTTAAATTGGATCGAGTTTAGAGATTTAAGTAAAGGATCAGAAGCTTTTAAGCAAATTCATGATGGAACTTGCTCTTCTCCAAAGATAATACTTATTCCTTAATTTATTGGTTTTTTTAGTGGTAAGATCAGCTTTTTCACCTTTTCAGCTTTTATTTCTTTAGATATCACTGGTGCCAAAAGAATAACTGACCAGTACAAAAGTAATATAAAAATTGAAAATGATTTAATCATAACTTGTATATAATAGTTAATAATGATTATAGAATGTTGCAATAATGACAAAAATTTGATTAATAAAAAAATGTTGAATTGATATTTCCTTAGTTTATAGAAAGTTATGGGTCGTTACATAATCAAAATCTTAATTTCGTATTTTTTGTTAGTAAATCCAGTATATTCTGAAAAAATACAAGCCTTTAACTTCACAATCGATGAATTTGATTCTTTAGAAGTTAAAAAAGTAAAAAAACTTACCACTTATAAGTTGGGATCCAATGAAAATGGAAATTTTCTAAGAGCAGAAGCTGAAGGAGTAGGGTCTGGCTTAGGTAAAAAACTTAAAATTGACCTAGAAAAAACTCCTTTTATAAACATAACATGGAAGATTGAAAAAGATTTAAGAGGAATTATTGAAAATAGTAAAAAGGGACATGATTTTGCAGCTAGAGTCTTTGTTGTAAAAAAAACTGGATTAACAGCATTATCAAATAAAGCGATAAATTATGTGTTTTCAAGCAATAATAGCGTTAATGAACATTGGAGAAGTCCATATACCAAAAGTTCAATTGATTATGTATTATCAACTACAAAAGAGCATTCGAATGAATGGGTCACAGTAAAATCTAATGTGAAAGATGATTTTAAAAAACTACATGGTTTAGATGTAAAAGTCTTAGACGGTTTAGCCATAATGACAGATACAGATAACAGTAAATTAAAAGCCATTTCCTATTATCAAAATATTTATTTTTCCTCTGAATAACTAAATACTTATGTATTTTTTAAGTGCCATACTTAATAATGATAATAAAATTGCCGCTATAACATCCAATAATGGTGCAGCCTCGGGATATCCAAAATTCCACAAAATAACTCCAATAAGCCAAATTATATAAATTTTCATAATTGCATTAGTATATAAATTTTAAGTTATTTGATATTATTAATTATGTCTAAAAATTTTATATTTAAATTAAAAGTTTATTACGAAGATACTGACTCAGGAGGTGTTGTATATTACGCAAACTATTTAAAATTTTTAGAAAGAGCAAGATCAGAGTTAATATATTCTTTTGGATTAAGTAATAAAAAACTACTAAAAGAATATGACACTTTAATTATTGTTAAGTCTTGTAATATTCAATATAAAAAACCTGCTAAACTAGAAGATGAATTAGAAATAGATTCAAAAATTAAATCTTTTACAAAAACTTCATTTACTATTGATCAAACTATAAAAAGAAAAGAAGAAATTATTTCTTTAGCTGAAATTGTTTTGGTCACAGTAGATAAGAGTGGCAAGCCAATAAAAATACCAAAAATATTAGCAAATTTTATAGAATAAATTATCTAAACTAATTTTTGTATTTTTTTAAATAAATTAGTCATTTTTTCTTCATCAATCCTTCCGGTATTAACATTACGAGGACTAGGGTGATAACAACCAACTAATAAGATATTATTAGGTAATTTATAAATAGTATCATGACCAAATTTAATTTTTTTCAAAAAATTATAATTTGATTGATAAAAATATGAACACGCATCAAAAGCTATCTTGCCTAAAGCGACTATAACTTTTAAATTTTTAAGTTTATTTATCTCTTGATTAAAAAAGCTAAAACAATTATCTAATTCTATTTTTAACGGCTTATCTCCTGGTGGTACACATTTAAGAGCAGTAGTTATAAATGCGTTTTTTAATTTTAATCCATCATTTAAATGTATTGAAGTTGATTTATTAGAAATATTTGCATTATGTAAACATTTATATAAAAAATCAGATGACTTATCGCCTGTAAAAACTCTACCTGTTCTTGTTCCTCCATGTGCTGCAGGAGCAAGTCCTACAAATAAAATTTTTCCATTTGAATCGCCAAAACCTGTAATAGGCTTACCCCAATATGTTTCATGCATATATTGTTTTCTTTTTTCTTTAGATATTTTTTTTCTGAATTTAACTAATCTTGGACATTTATTACATTTTATAATTGTTTTATTTAATTTATCAAAACTCAGATTCATAGATGATTTTATTTATGTATTTATTTTATAGTATTATAGACTATATTAAAATATCTGATGTCAAAAAAATATAAAGTATACAAATCATTTATAAGCAAAGAAGATTGTGATTTATTGAATGAATGGGTTTTAGAAAATAAAATAAAATTTTCTGAAGGAAGAATGAAAGGTATGAGACTAACTAGTAGATATAGTTTTGATATTGAATTTCCTAAAAAGGCCTATGAAATAAGAGATGAAATAATTAAAAAATTAAATTTTACTAATTATTCGTTTCCTCCTTATAAAGATGGAATGGTTTCAAGTTTTGCTGCACCTGGTGACACTTGTTATCTACACAAAGATCCAGTTTGGGAAACAGGCACAACAACAATTCATTGTAATATTTTATTATCAGACTCAGAAGGAGGAGAACCTTTAATCGAGAATGATAAACTAGATTTAAAAAAAGGTGATCTTTGGATGTATCCTGTCTCAGAAGTTAAACATGGCGCTGACCTTGTAAAAGGTGAAATACCAAGAACACTTTGGATTTTTGGATTTTGCTTTCATCCATTTAATTCTCCTTTGAATTAAATTTAATTTTATTGGATATTTTTTTTCTCTGAATAAAAAAGAAAAATTAAAAAAATTGCCGTCCAAATAATGCCTAATAAGGATTTTGGACTAGTTTCAGCTTCCCACAAATCTAAAACAAGAGCACCAAACAACAACCCAACTACATAAATTATTATAACAATATCCGATTTTCTCATTTTAAATTTTGTTTTTTGAATAATGAAATTCCTTCTTTTTTTTTATTATTATACGATTCTTTGAAACTTTCTAGTTGCCATCCATTTAATCTTGTTTGAATTTCTTCTATATTTTTAGATTTCCAATCATCAGTTGTACTTTCTTCTTTCCAAATTCGCTTTTCTTCGTTACTTCGACCACAACCATAACAATATCCACTGACAGGATCCATTCTACAGATACTTATACAAGGTGAAATAATCATTTTTTTTAAATTATTATCATATATTTACACTATTATTCTAATTGGACAAATTAGATCTATAATATATAAAACAGCAATAATTGGGCGAGTGGCGGAATTGGTAGACGCGTTGGTCTTAGGAACCAATAGTGCAAGCTGTGAAGGTTCGAGTCCTTTCTCGCCTACCATTAAACATTATGAAGATAACTTTAGAAAATTCAAAAGGTCTTAACAAAGACTTTAAAATATCTGTAGATAAAACAACTATGACTTCATACATGAATGAAAAATATGATGAAGTTAAAAAAAATATAGTTTTAAAAGGTTTCAGACCAGGAAAAGTTCCAAAGGAAATTCTACAAAAACAATTTGGCAAACAAATTATGAGTGAAGTTTTGGATAAAGTTTTGAGAGAAACTAGCACTAAAGCATTAGAGGAAAAAAAAATTAAACCAATAGGTCAACCTAAAATTGATCTTAAAACATATGGAGAAGATAAAGAATTAGAATATATTATTTCAGTAACAGAATATCCTAAAATTGACCTAAAACAGATCGAAAATATAAATTTTGATGACTATTCAGTCAAAGTAGAGGCAAAAGAAGTAGAAAAAAGAATTGAGTTAATAGCTGCGCATCAAAATAAATTTATCGATGCTGAAGATCAAATAAAATCAAAAGAAGGTGATTTAGTTGTTTTTGATTATAAAGCTACTGTTGAAGGAAGTGAATTTAAGGGAAATGAAGGAAAAAATACTCAATTAGTATTAGGAAAAGATCTTTTCATCAAAGGTTTTGATAAACACCTAATCGGATATAAAAAAAATGATAGTGTAAATGTTGAAGCTAACTTACCAGAAAATTTCCCAGAAAAAGAATATCAAAATAAAAAAGCAGTTTTTAATTGTAAAATTCTAGCAATAAAACATAAACAAGATGTGAAAATCGACGATGAGTTTGCAAAAAGTGTTGGAGCAAAAGATTTAACAAATTTAAAAGAAATGGTTTCCCAACAAGTAAGTGAAGAATTAATAAATTCTTTAAGTTTAATAACTAGCAAACAAATTATAAAACAGATTGAAAAATTTAAAATTGAAGAGCTGCCTAAAAATATTTTAGATGAAGAATTTAAAATTTTAACTCAAGGAATGAAAGAAGATGAAATTAAGAAGAATAAAAAAAGTTTAGAGGATCAAGCAAAGAGTAGAATTAAAACAGGTTTAATTATGAATGAGTATGGTGAAAAAAATCAAATTAATGTTACAGAACAAGAAATGCAAAATGAGATACAAAAACAATTAAGAATGATGCCAGGACAAGAAAAAATGGTTCAAGAATATTACCAAAAAAATCCTTCAGTATTGGCAAATTTGAGGGGGTCTTTATACGAAGAAAAAATTATTAAATCTATAAAAGAAAAAGCTAAAGGTAACAAAAAAAATATTTCCAAAGATCAGGCTGAAAAAATAATAAAAGATGATAACAAAATTAATCAAGATGAAATACTAGCTAAAAAATCATCCTCTAAAACTACAAAACTGAGCGAAAAATCTAAAAAACAACCACAAAAAAAAACTAAATTAAAAAAAGTTAGCAAAAAGTAATCTCAAGTTGTATAAAGGATGCGAATCAACTTATGAGCATAAAAATACCTGAACATCTAAATACTCTAATCCCAATGGTTGTTGAGCAATCAAATAGAGGGGAAAGAGCTTATGATATTTATTCAAGATTATTAAAAGAAAGAATTGTTTTTCTTGTAGGTCCTATTAATGATAGCGTTGCTTCTTTGGTAACCGCCCAGTTATTATTTTTAGAGTCTGAAGATCCAAAAAAAGAAATTTCGTTGTATATTAATAGCCCAGGAGGCCTTGTCACTGCAGGATTAGGTATTTACGACACAATGCAATATATAAAACCTGACGTTTCAACTTTATGTATTGGGCAAGCAGCTAGCATGGGTTCTTTTCTGTTAGCGGCTGGGACAAAAGGAAAAAGATTTTCTCTTCCCAATTCAAGAATAATGGTCCACCAACCTTCAGCAGGCTATCAAGGTCAAGCTACTGATATTGAAATCCATGCGAATGAAGTATTGTCATTAAAAAAAAGACTTAATGAAATTTATTCTAAGCACACAAAAAAATCAGTAGATGAAATTAAAACAGCACTTGAAAGAGATAATTTCATGACACCAGATAATGCAAAAGATTTTGGCTTGATAGATAAAGTGGTAGATAAAAGATCCTAAATAACTATATCTAGTACAAGTCTCAACCTATACTTGATTAGAAAGAGTCTTTTGTAATAAAGTGTATTAACTGATTCGATTTAAAATTTATGAGCAATAATAAAAATATACTTTACTGTTCTTTTTGTGGGAAGAGTCAACATGAAGTAAGAAAATTAATAGCTGGACCCACAGTATTCATTTGCGATGAGTGTGTAGAATTATGTATGGATATTATAAAAGAAGAGAGCAAAGATACTTTCGTAAAACACCAAGACGGCTTACCATCACCTAAAGAGATATGCAAAGTTCTTGATGACTACGTTATAGGGCAAAATCATGCAAAAGAAGTTTTATCAGTTGCTGTTCACAACCATTATAAAAGATTAAATTATGAAAATAAAACTAGCAAAACAGTTGAATTAGCTAAATCAAATATTTTATTAGTTGGACCAACTGGATGTGGAAAAACATTGTTAGCTCAAACTTTAGCAAGGATTCTGGATGTTCCATTTACTATGGCAGACGCAACAACATTAACAGAAGCTGGTTACGTTGGAGAGGATGTTGAAAACATTATTTTAAAATTATTACAGTCTGCAGATTATAATGTAGAAAAAGCACAAAGAGGAATTGTTTATATTGATGAGGTAGATAAGATTAGTAGAAAATCTGAAAATCCATCGATAACTAGAGATGTATCAGGAGAGGGAGTTCAACAAGCTTTATTGAAAATAATGGAAGGTACGGTTGCTAGTGTTCCACCCCAAGGTGGTAGAAAACATCCACAACAAGAATTTTTACAAGTAGATACTACTAATATTTTATTTATTTGTGGAGGAGCATTTGCAGGATTAGATAAAATTATTTCTCAAAGAGATAAAGGATCTTCCATAGGATTTGGCGCTGAAGTAAAAAGTTTAGAAGATAAAAAATCAGGTGAATGGATGAAAAATCTTGAGCCTGAAGACTTGTTAAAATATGGGCTAATACCAGAATTTATAGGAAGACTTCCAATAACAGCAACTTTAGAAGATCTTGATGAGAAGTCACTGGTTAAAATACTTCAGGAGCCAAAAAATTCTTTAATAAAACAATATCAGGAATTATTTAAGCTTGAAGGTGTAAAATTAAATTTCAAAGATAATGCAGTGAAAGAAATTGCAAATAAAGCAATTAGCAAAAAAACTGGAGCTAGGGGTTTAAGATCAATATTAGAAAATATATTACTTAAAACAATGTTTGAATTACCAGGTCAAGAGAATATAGAAGAAGTGATAGTAGACATAAATTCTGTTAAAGGAGAGTCACAGCCAATTATAGTTCATTCGAAGAACATAAAGACTAAAGCTGACGACAAAACGTCAGCGGCATAAATATCCGTTAATAAGGCATAATTATCTATTGCAAAAAGAAATTTAATCTCCATATTTACTGATATGAATGTAAAACATGATTTGCCATTACTACCACTGAGAGACATAGTAGTTTTTCCAAACATGGTGATTCCTCTATTTGTAGGGAGAGATAAATCTATAACAGCTTTAAATGAAGTCATGAAGGACAATAAAAAAATTGTTCTAGTAACACAAAAAAATTCAGAAGTAGATGATCCAAAAAAGACGGATGTATTTATGTATGGATGTGAGAGTACAATTCTTCAATTACTTAAGTTGCCTGACGGTACAGTCAAAGTTCTTGTAGAAGGTTTGAAGAGAGTCAAAATAGTTGATTTTAAAGATGATGAAAAATTTATAAAATGTAGTTATGAACATGAAAATGACATTATAGATAGCAGTGAAGATTTAATGCCATTGACCATGATAGCAGTTAAAAGACTTGAGAAATTAAATTATATTAATAAAAAAATATCTTCTGAAACCATTAACAATATAAAACAATTAAAAGAACCTGCTAAAATAGCTGACAATATTTCTTCCCATCTAAACGCTACAATATCTGAGAAACAACAATTATTTGAAACATTTGACGTAAAAAAAAGATTAAATTCAATAATTAAAATAATTGAAAATGAAGCAAGTATAATTGGAGTTGAGAAAAGAATAAGAGGCAGAGTTAAAACTCAAATGGAGAAGACTCAGAGAGAATATTATTTAAATGAGCAACTTAAAGCAATTCAAAAAGAACTTGGTGAAATTGAAGACGGCAAAGATGAAACCTCAAATCTTAACAAGGCAATTTTAAAAGCAAAAATGCCAAAAGAGGTTCAAAAAAAATGTTTATCAGAACTTAAAAAATTAAAAAACATGAGCCCAATGTCTGCGGAAGCAACAGTTGTAAGAAACTATCTAGACTGGATGGTAGATTTACCATGGTTCAAGAAAGATAAAGTTGATATTGACTTAAATAAAGCATTAAAACAACTTGATAAAGATCACTTTGGATTAGAAAAAGTAAAAGAAAGAATAATAGAATTTCTAGCAGTTCAAAAAAGAATGGATAAAATTAAAGGCCCAATTTTATGCTTAGTTGGTCCACCGGGCGTAGGAAAAACTTCTTTAGGTAAATCTATTGCGAAAGCCACAAATAGACAATTTGTTAGAATGTCATTGGGAGGTGTTAGAGACGAAGCTGAAATAAGAGGCCACAGAAGAACTTACATAGGTTCATTACCAGGAAAAATAATTCAAATGATGAAAAAAGCTGGATCAAAAAATCCACTTATTTTACTTGATGAAATTGATAAAGTTGGAAATGATTATAGAGGAGATCCATCATCAGCTTTATTAGAAGCTTTAGATCCAGAACAAAATACCACTTTTAATGATCATTATCTTGAAGTTGATTATGATCTATCAGATGTTATGTTTGTAACAACTGCTAACACTTTAAACATATTACCTCCTCTTCTAGATAGAATGGAAGTAATTCGAATACCAGGTTACACTGAGGACGAAAAAATAAATATTGCAAATAATTTTTTACTACCAAAACAAATTAAAGAAAATGGAATTAAAGATGGAGAGTTTGAATTAACAGATGGAACAGTTCAAGAAGTTATAAGATCATACACTAGAGAGTCTGGAGTTAGAAATCTAGAACGTGAAATATCAAAAGTTGCAAGAAAAGCTGTAAAAAAGGTAGTAAATGGTGAATTAGAAAAAGTTAATGTAAATAAAGAGAATTTAAGTGAGTACTTGGGTGTTCAAAAATTTAAGTATGGTGAAGTTGAAAGTGAGAATAGAATTGGAATAGTAACAGGGCTTGCTTGGACTGAGCATGGAGGAGAAATACTAAAAATTGAAACCGTAAATATGCCAGGTAAAGGTAGAATGCAGATAACGGGTAAATTGGGAGATGTAATGCAAGAATCTGTTAAAGCTGCAAAATCTTTTGTAAGATCAAAAAGTTTAGAGTATGGAATTATTCCACCATTATTTGAGAAAAAAGATTTTCATATTCATGTACCAGAAGGAGCAACACCAAAAGATGGTCCTTCAGCAGGAGTAGGAATGGTTACCTCTATCGTTTCTTCAATAACAAATAATCCAATTGATAGAGAAATTGCAATGACAGGAGAAGTTACAATTACTGGACAAGTTCTTCAAATTGGTGGATTAAAGGAAAAATTATTAGCTGCTCATAGAGCGGGAATTAAGAAAGTAGTAATTCCAAAAGATAATGAAAAAGATTTAGTAGATATTCCAAAAAAAGTTAGAGAGGATATTAAAATTGTTCCTGTATCTACAGTAGACGAGGTTTTAAAAATAGCTTTAAAAAATGAGTTAAAGCGTGTTGAATGGACCGAGGTAGAAAACATTTCAAAATCTGAAAAAGAAGATAAATCTCAGGCTAGTATTCAGTAATTTATAATTTACTTTACGCTGACGTTGATGTATTAGTACCCTGTTTTTTGGGCGGTTAGCTCAGTTGGTAGAGCATCTCGTTTACACCGAGGGGGTCAAAGGTTCGAGTCCTTTACTGCCCACCAAAAAATTAAGGGGGTGTAGCTCAGTTGGTTAGAGCACGTGCCTGTCACGCACGGGGTCGAGGGTTCGAGTCCCTTCACTCCCGCCATTAGTGATAATTATTCTCAAGCAAATTTATTTATAGATATTTAAGCCATTTGTAACGTGACCATATTACACTGTGATTTAATCAAAAATTACTTATATCACTTATTAAAAAATTAATACTAATGCAGTTTATAATGGCTTTAATTATACACAAAAAAGAATTATAATATGATTCTTATCAGAATTTTCTTATTCAAAGATTTATTAAATTAATATATTTATATTTATGCTTGCGGAATTTTTAAAAGATTATTTTTCAATTTTATTATTTTTATTAATAGCTTTAGGTCTAAGTATTGGATTTATAGTTATGAATTTTTTATTTTCACCAAAAAATCCAGATCCTGAAAAACTTTCAGCATATGAATGTGGTTTTGAACCATTTAGTGATTCAAGAATGGAATTTGATGTAAGATTTTATTTAGTTGCTATTTTATTTATAATTTTTGATTTAGAGATTGCATTCCTTTTCCCGTGGGCGATTAGTCTAGGTAAAATTGGAATTTTAGGATTTACATCAATGATGATATTTTTATTTATTTTAACTGTTGGATTTATTTATGAATGGAAAAAAGGAGCTTTGGATTGGGAATAAAAAATGAATTTAGATGAAAAAAATAAAAAAATCCCAGATGAATTTAAAAAGATTGCCAAAGATTTTAGCGAGAATGGGTTTGTAACAACTTCATTTGATAATTTAATCAATTGGGCAAGAACAGGTTCATTACACTGGATGACTTTTGGTCTGGCATGTTGTGCTGTAGAAATGATGCAGACATCTATGCCAAGATATGATCTTGAGAGATTTGGTGCTGCACCAAGAGCATCTCCAAGACAGTCTGATGTAATGATTGTTGCAGGAACTTTAACAAATAAAATGGCACCAGCACTTAGAAAAGTTTATGATCAAATGCCAGAACCAAGGTATGTAATTTCAATGGGTAGTTGCGCAAATGGCGGTGGATATTATCATTACTCTTATTCTGTAGTTAGAGGGTGTGATAGAATTGTACC
The DNA here is from genome assembly GCA_902589345.1 of uncultured Pelagibacteraceae bacterium. GTDB lineage: Bacteria > Pseudomonadota > Alphaproteobacteria > Pelagibacterales > Pelagibacteraceae > Pelagibacter. Next base: position 110,164 of record CACISU010000001.1, read on the forward strand.
AGTCGATATTTATGTTCCTGGTTGCCCACCTTCAGCTGAAGCTCTTTTGTATGGAATACTTCAGTTACAAAAAAAAATAAGAAACAAGGGATCTTTAGAAAGATAATTCAATGAATGATTTAAATAGTTTAGAAAAAAAAATTAATTCAGAATTAACTACCAAGATAAAGAATTCACATATTAATCATTCTCAATTGTACTTAACAATAGACGCAGAAGATTTATTAGAAGTAGTGCTATTTTTAAAAACAAATGTTGAATTTAAATTTAAACAACTTATTGAATTAACAGCAGTTGATTATCCTGAAAAAAAAAAAAGATTTAAAATGGTTTATATGTTTTTAAGTCATGAAAACAATCAAAGAGTAATTTTATATTTATTAATTAATGAAAATGAAATAGTGCAATCATTGACTTCTATATTTCCGTCATCGAATTGGATGGAAAGAGAAGTTTTTGATATGTATGGAATCAAATTTAAAGATCATCCAGATTTACGAAGAATTTTAACAGATTATAATTTTGAGGGATTTCCCTTGAGAAAAGATTTTCCATTGACAGGTCATACAGAGGTTAGATACAGCGAAGAAAAGAAAAAAGTAATCTATGAACCTGTTCAACTTGAGCAAAATTATAGAAATTTTGATTATGAGAGTCCATGGGAAGGCACTAAGTACATAAAAAAACAATCAGAAAATAAATAATGGCTAAAAAAAAAAAATCTTTAAATTTAAACTTTGGTCCACAACACCCAGCTGCACATGGTGTCTTAAGGCTAATACTTGAATTAGACGGAGAAATAGTTGAAAAAGCAGATCCTCACATAGGTCTCTTACATCGTGGAACAGAAAAATTAATTGAAAACAAAACATATATTCAAGCAGTACCTTATTTTGATAGACTTGATTATGTTGCTCCAATGAACCAAGAACACGCATTTGCTTTGGCAATAGAAAAAATTTTAAAAATAGATGTACCTATAAGAGCTCAATATTTAAGAGTAATGTTTTGTGAAATTGGAAGAATATTAAGTCATATCTTGAATATAACAACTCAAGCAATGGATGTTGGAGCTCTAACTCCTACACTTTGGGGTTTCGAAGAAAGAGAAACTTTAATGGGGTTCTATGAAAAAGTTTCAGGATCAAGACTTCATGCAAATTATTTTAGAGCCGGAGGAGTTCACCAAGATCTTCCAAGAGGAATGGAGAAAGAGATATCTGATTTTTGTGTAAATTTTCCTAAAGTTATTGATGACCTAGAAACTCTTTTGACTGACAACAGGATTTTTAAACAAAGAAATGTAGATATTGGAGTAGTGTCAAAACAAGATGCACTTGACTATTCTTTTTCAGGCGTGATGCTAAGAGGCTCAGGTATAGCATGGGATTTAAGAAAATCACAACCATACGATTGTTATGAACAAATGGAATTTAATATTCCAATTGGTAAAAATGGAGATTGTTATGACAGGTACTTATGCAGAATTGAGGAAATGAAAGAAAGTGTAAAAATAATTAATCAATGCTTAGCAAATTTACCTAGAGGTCCAATTAAAACATTGGATGGAAAAATCAGTCCTCCACCAAAAAAAGATATTAAAAATTCTATGGAAGCATTGATTCATCATTTTAAACTATTTACTGAGGGATATAGAGTAGAAAAGGATGAAATATATGCAGCAGTCGAGGCACCAAAAGGAGAGTTTGGTGTTTATTTGATTTCCGATGGATCAAGTAAGCCTTACAAATGTAAAATAAGAGCTCCAGGGTTTTCGCATTTACAAGCAATGGATTATTTAATCAAAGGTCATATGCTGGCCGATGTTCCTGCAGTATTGGGCTCCATGGACATTGTTTTTGGGGAAGTAGATAGATGAGTATAAAAAAAATTTCAAAAGAGCAACCAGATAAATTTGAGTTCGATAAAAAAAATAATGAAGTAGCTAAAAAAATTATTCAAAATTACCCCGTTGGAAAACAACAAAGCGCTGTAATGGGTTTATTGTACTTAGCTCAAAAACAAAATGACAACTGGATACCACTATCAGCAATGAAATATATAGCTAAATTTTTAGACATGCCATACATAAAAGTTTATGAAGTAGCAACATTTTATTCTATGTATAATTTATCACCAGTAGGTAAATATTTTATTCAGATCTGTACAACTACACCATGCATGATTAGAGGAGCGTACAAATTAGTAGATGTATGTAAAAGAAAAATTTCGAATAAAGAAAATAACTTATCTGATGATAGAAAATGTTCCTGGGTAGAAGTTGAATGTCTAGGAGCATGTATAAATGCACCAATGATGCAAATAAATGATGATTATTTTGAGGACCTTGATGAGAATAAGTGTGAAAAAATTATAGATCAAATATTAAGTGGAAAAAAACCTGAACCAGGTTCTTATAAAGGTAGAAAAAATTCTGAACCAGAAAATAACAGGAAAACTTTAATAAATTTAAAAAATGCTTGAAGATAAAGATAGAATATTTCAAAACTTATATAATGATGGCAATGCAGATTTGAAATCTGCAATGAGTAGAGGAGATTGGCTTAATACTAAAGAGTTATGCCAAAAAGGTAAAGAATGGTTAATTAATGAAATTAAGATTTCTGAACTTAGAGGAAGAGGTGGAGCCGGATTCCCCACAGGTTTAAAATGGTCTTTTGCACCAAAGGAGATAGGTTCTAGGCAACATTATTTAGTGATAAATGCAGATGAGTCAGAACCAGGAACTTGCAAGGATAGGGATATTTTAAGATTTGAGCCTCACAAGTTAGTTGAAGGATGTTTATTAGCAGCTTACGCAGTTGGAGCACATAAATGTTATATTTATGTTAGAGGAGAGTACTTTAACGAAGGTAACAAACTACAATATGCAATTAATGAAGCTTATGAAAAAGGATTAATAGGTAAAAATGCATCAGGAACAAACTGGGATTTAGATATTTATATTCATTATGGTGCAGGTGCATATATTTGTGGAGAAGAAACAGCTTTATTAGAAAGTATAGAAGGAAAAAAAGGACAACCAAGATTAAAACCACCATTCCCAGCATTAATCGGATTATATGGTTGCCCTACTATAGTAAATAACGTTGAAACGATAGCTGTTGTACCAACTATTTTAAGAAGAGGTGGCAAGTGGTTTGCGTCACTAGGTAAAAAGAAAAATACAGGAACTAAAATTTTTTGTATTTCAGGAAATGTTAATAATCCATGTAATGTAGAAGAGGAAATGGGTATTACTTTAAAAGAGTTAATAGAAAAACATGCAGGAGGTGTAATAGGTGGATGGGATAACTTGAAAGCAGTTATACCTGGTGGATCATCAATGCCACTTTTACCCAAAGAAATATGTGAAACTATTACAATGGACTTTGACACTCTAATTGAAAACAAAAGTGGATTAGGAACAGCAGGTATTGTTGTCATAAACAATGATCAGGATATTATTAAATGTATGGCTAGGATAGCTCGATTTTATAAACATGAAAGCTGTGGACAATGTACTCCATGCAGAGAAGGGTCAGGTTGGATGTGGAGAATGTTAGAAAGAATGGCTAAAGGCGAAGCCTCAAGAGAAGAAGTTGATATGTTATTAGATGTAACAAAACAAATAGAAGGACATACTATTTGTGCTTTTGGTGAAGGCTCAGCTTGGCCTGTGCAGGGATTATTAAGACATTTCAAAAAAGAAGTTGCAAAAAGAAATGACTTCAATCCATTAGTTAATAAAAATAGAAATATTCCTTATTTAGTAGATCAACATTTATTAGAAAAATAAAATGATAAAGTTAAAAGTAAATGACATTGACATTGAAGTAGAAGAGGGAACTACAGTTTTACAAGCTTGTGAAAAAGCTGGATTTGAGATTCCAAGGTTTTGTTATCACGAAAAGCTTTCAATAGCAGGAAATTGTCGTATGTGTCTTGTGGAAATGGAAAAATCTCCAAAACCTGTAGCTTCATGTGCAATGCCAGCTTCAGATGGCATGAATATAAAAACTAATACACAATTAGTTGAAAAAGCTAGAAAAGGAGTTATGGAATTTTTATTAGCTAATCACCCTTTAGATTGCCCAGTTTGTGACCAGGGAGGAGAATGCGATTTACAAGATCAATCAATGTTTTATGGAATAGATAAATCTAGATACAAAGAAAACAAAAGATACGTGCCTGATAAATACATGGGACCATTAATTAAAACACAAATGACAAGATGTATTCATTGTACAAGATGTATTAGATTTGCAACAGAAATTGGAGGTGTAACAGAGCTTGGTGCGATAGGTAGAGGAGAAGATATGCAAATTACTACATATTTAGAGAAATCAATGGAATCCGAGTTATCTGCTAATGTAATAGATTTATGTCCTGTTGGAGCATTAACATCCAAACCGTATGTATTTGAGGCTAGACCTTGGGAATTAAAAAAAACTGAAACAATAGATGTTATGGATGCTGTAGGATCAAACATAAGGGTAGATACATATGGATGGGAAGTAAAGAGAGTACTGCCAAGAATAAATGAAGATATTAACGCTGAATGGATATCAGATAAAACTAGATATTCTTGTGACGGTCTCAAAAATCAAAGACTAGATGTTCCTTACCTCAAGGAAAATAACCAGTTTAAGAAGATTTCTTGGAAAGAAGCAAACAAAATAATTGTTGAAAAAATAAATAATGTGAATTCTGAAAAAATTGCAGGATTAACAGGAGATTTAACAAATATGGAAACTTGCTTTATAGCAAAAGAGTTTTTTAACAAAACAATCAAGTCAAAATATTTAGATTGTAGAAACGACAACTACTACATTAACAATAGTAGTAGAGAAAACTATATATTTAATTCAAAAATTAATGGTATCGAAGAGACCGATTTATTAATTTTGATAGGAACAAATCCAAGATATGAGGCAACGATTTTAAATTTAAGAATTAGACAATCTTATTTAAAAAATAAAACAGAAATATATTCAATGGGAGATATTGGAGATCAAACATATCCATATACAATTTTAAACAATAGTACAGATACAATTAAAGAAATATTAGAGAATGAAAATAGTGAAATTGCTGTCAAAATTAAAAATTCATCAAAACCAATGATTGTCATAGGGCAATCTGTATTAAAATTAAAATCAGGAAAATACATATTTGAAAGTTTAAAAAATTACTTAATTAAAAATAATAAAATAAATGATCAGTGGAAAGCTCTAAATGTTTTATCAAATAATGCTTCAACTGTCGGTTCATATGATCTTGATTTATTAAGTGGAAATGGTGAAGAAAATCCTACTATAAATAATATAAAAGAAAATAAATTTGAAATTATTTTTTTATTTGGACAGGATGAATTTAGTTTTAAAAAAAAGAATGAATTTGTAGTCTATATAGGTAGTCATGGAGATAAAGGAGCAGAATTAGCAAATATAATACTGCCAGGAGCATCTTTTACAGAGCAAGAAAGTCATTTTACTAATCTTGAGGGAAGAATCCAAAAATCTTACAGTGCATCTTACCCTCCGGGCGATGCAAAAGAAGATTGGGAAATAATAAATAATTTATCTGAACTATTAAAAAGAAAGAAGTTATTTAATAATAAAAACGAACTGGTCGACTCAATGTTAAATTATTTAAAATTAAATATTAAAGAAGAAAATACAGTTGATATAAATTTTAAATTTATAAGTGAAAAAATTATAATAAATCCAATGGATTATTACTTTTCAAATGTCATTGCAAGAGCCTCAAAAACAATGGCTGAATGTAGAAATGAAAAAACAAAGATTAAAAGAACGGGAACAGAAGGTTAGATGATAGAATATTTTAATATACTATTTGGAGAGGTTTATAAAATATTATTTTTATTAATTCCAGTACTTACTGCAGTTGCAATGATTGTATGGTTGGACCGTAGAGTTTGGGCATTCGTACAAAAAAGAAAGGGTCCAAATGTAGTTGGACCATTTGGGTTGTTTCAATCTTTAGCAGACGCTTTGAAGTACATGTTTAAAGAAATTATAATACCTGCAAGTTCTAATAAAATTATATTTATACTAGCGCCAATAGTTACAATGACTTTAGCACTAGTAGCTTGGGCTGTAATTCCATTTGGAGAGAACTTCGTAATTTCTGATATAAATGTTGGAATTCTTTATATATTTGCAGTTTCATCTCTAGGTGTTTATGGAATAATAATGGGAGGATGGGCTTCCAATTCTAAATATCCTTTTTTAGGATCAATTAGATCAGCCGCCCAAATGGTATCATATGAAGTGTCGATTGGCATAATTGTTATTAATGTCTTACTATGCGTTGGTTCACTTAATCTTACAGATATTGTTCTAGCCCAAAAAGAAATTTGGTTTATTATTCCTTTATTTCCAATGTTTGTTATTTTTTTTATTTCAGCTTTAGCAGAAACTAATAGACCACCTTTCGATTTACCAGAGGCTGAAGCTGAACTTGTTGCTGGATACCAGACAGAATATTCTGGCATGATGTATGCTATGTTTTGGTTAGGGGAGTATGCAAATATTCTATTAATGTGTGCAATGGGATCGATACTTTTTTTAGGGGGATGGTTAACTCCTTTAAATTTTTTTCCTTTTGATCAAATACCTAGTCCAGTTTGGTTTATACTCAAAATTCTTTTTTTATTTTTACTTTTTGCATTAGTTAAAGCTATAGTTCCTAGATATAGATATGATCAATTAATGAAACTTGGTTGGAAAATTTTTTTACCATTCTCATTGGTTTGGCTTGTAATTACTGCAAGTTATTTATTTTATTTTGATTTATTACCAGTAGGAAAACAATGAAAATTTCAAGATTCTTTAAAACGATATTAATGACTGATTTTGCTAATGGATTATTAATTGCAATTAAAGAAATGTTTAAAGCGAAAAAGACAATTAATTATCCTTTTGAAAAAGGAAAAATAAGTCCAAGATTCAGAGGTGAACATGCTTTAAGAAGATACCCTAATGGAGAAGAAAGATGCATTGCATGTAAACTTTGTGAAGCTGTATGCCCAGCTCAAGCAATAACAATTGAGTCTTATGAAAGATCTGATGGGAGTCGAAAAACTACAAGATATGATATTGATATGCTTAAATGTATATACTGCGGCTTATGTGAAGAATCTTGTCCAGTGGATGCGATAGTTCAGGGACCAAACTATGAATTTGCAACAGAGACACGTGAAGAGATGTATTATAATAAAGAAAAACTTTTAGAGAATGGGGATAGGTGGGAAAATATTTTAGCTGCAAATATTAAAGCTGATGAACCATATAGGTAATTAATGATAATTCATTCAATATTTTTTTTTATTTTTTCTTTTATTGCAATTGTTTCAGCTGTAATGGTGACAGCTTCAAAAAACACTGTTCATTCAGTTTTTTTTTTAATTTTAGATTTTGTTAGTATTTCGTGTCTATTTATTATGATAGGAGCAGAATTTTTAGGGATGATGATGTTAATTGTTTATGTTGGCGCTGTAGCTGTTCTTTTTTTATTTGTTGTAATGATGTTAAATGTAACTCAGCAAAAAAATGAATGGTTTGCATCAAGTTCAAGCAGTTCACACATACCCATGGGTCTATTAATAAGTATAATAATTTTTTTTGAAATAATCGTAGTTATTGCAGGTTGGAAATATAAAACAGAAGTAGTTAATTCTTTTCCTCTAGGAATTAATTTGGATGTTACTAATACACATTCTATAGGTTATGTATTGTATACAGATTATATACATGTTTTTCAAATATCTGGAATGATACTTCTAACAGCTATGATTGGAGCTATAGTTTTAACTTTCCGTCAAAGAACTGGAATAAAAAGACAAAGTTATTTAAAGCAAATATCTAGAGAGAGAAATGAAAGTATAGAATTGAAAGAAGTAGAAAGTAAAAAAGGAGTAAAAATTGATGTTTGAAATAGGGTTGGGGCATTATCTGACACTTGGTGCAATAATATTTACAATAGGTATTGCTGGAATTTTTTTAAACAGAAAAAATATTATAGTAATATTAATGAGTATTGAATTAATTTTGCTAGCAGTAAATATAAACTTGGTATCTTTTTCAATTTATTTAAATGATATTGGTGGTCAAATTTTTACTTTATTTATACTTGCTGTAGCGGCTGCAGAGGCAGCTATTGGATTAGCTATAATCGTTGTTTATTTCAGAAATGCGGGGACTATACGAGTTGAAGAAATTAATAACCTAAAGGGATAAAATGGAATACGCAATATTATTTTTACCCTTATTAGCATCAATAATCTCAGGTTTTTTTGGAAAAATAATAGGCGATCGATTTTCAGAACTTATAACAAGCTTGTTAGTTTCAATTTCAGCTATTTTATCAATTATTATTTTTTATCAAGTATTAGCCAATGGATATGAAAATAATTTAATTGTAACAACTTGGTTAAATTCTGGAAGTTTAAATGTTAACTGGTCTATTAAAATTGATACTTTATCATCAGTTATGCTTTTGGTTGTTACATTCATATCAGCACTAGTACATATTTATTCAATAGGATATATGTCCAATGATCCTCATAAACCAAGATTTATGGCATATCTTTCACTTTTTACCTTCTCTATGTTAACACTAGTAACCTCTGATAATTTTTTACAGTTGTTTTTTGGCTGGGAAGGTGTCGGTTTATGTTCATATTTTTTAATTGGTTTTTGGTATAAAAAAGATAGCGCAAACTCAGCAGCAATAAAAGCATTTTTAGTCAACAGAGTGGGTGATTTTGGTTTTGCACTCGGCATTTTTTTGATTTTTTATTTATTTGGCAATATTAACTATACTGAAGTTTTTAACCAAATTCCTATAATTAAAGAACAAGAAATTTCTATATTAGGAATTAAGTTCAATGCAATTAATTTGATTTGTACATTATTGTTCATAGGAGCAATGGGTAAATCAGCTCAAATTTTATTACATACATGGTTACCAGACGCTATGGAAGGACCAACACCAGTTTCAGCACTAATACATGCTGCTACTATGGTTACTGCTGGAGTATTTTTAGTAGTAAGATGTTCACCGATATTTGAATATTCAGAATTTGCTTTATCATTAGTTACAGTTGTGGGTATGATAACAGCTATATTTGCTGCTTCAGTTGCACTTGTTCAAAACGATATTAAAAAAATTATTGCATATTCAACCTGTAGCCAGCTAGGTTACATGTTTTTCGCGGCAGGAGTTGGCGCATATAATGTTGCTATGTTTCATCTATTTACTCATGCATTTTTTAAAGCATTGTTATTTTTAGGGTCTGGTTCAGTAATTCATGCTTTTAAAGACGAACAAGACATAACTAAGATGGGAGGTGTTTGGAAAAAACTACCATACACGTATGCATTTATGGTAATTGGAACTCTTGCATTAACTGGCTTTCCATTTCTATCTGGATATTACTCTAAAGATGCAATTATAGAATTTGCTTATTTAAGAGGAAATGCAGCTGGATATTGGGCAGCAACTATTGGTGTTTTTACCGCGTTATTAACTTCAATTTATTCATGGAGATTAATTTTTAAAACTTTTCATGGAAACTATAATAATAAAAACTTAGAAATAACTAATATACATGAATCGTCACCAGTAATTTTAATACCATTATTTATTCTTTCAATTGGAGCAATATCATCTGGATTTATATTTAAAGACTTATTTATTGGATATGAAAAAACATATATTTTCTGGCGAGACTCTATTTTATTTTTAGAACCCCTAAGTAAAGACCATCCTCCAAATTGGTTTATTTTTCTTACTCCTGCTCTTGTGCTTTTATCTATTCCACTTTCATATTACCTATTTCTCAAAAATATAAAAATCACAGAGGAATTAGTTAATATGAATAAACCAATATATAATTTTCTAAAAAATAAATGGTACTTTGATGAATTATATGAATTTACTTTAATTAATCCTGCAAAAAAAATAGGTCTATTCTTTTGGAAAAAAATTGATTTGGCATTTATTGATAGATTTGGTCCTGATGGAATATCAAATTTGATTAAGAATTTTTCTTTTAAAGCAGTTAAGTTTCAAAGTGGATTTATATATCAATATGCATTTGTAATGTTAATTGGATTTTCTTTATTTTTAACCTTATTAATAATAAATTAATGGACTTTCCAATACTTTCATCATTAATCTTATTACCAACTATTGGAGCTTTTTTTATTTTTTTTGTCAAATCCTCTAATAAAACTTATCAAGCCAGTAAATACATAGCTTTATTTATTGCTATCGCTAATTTTATAATTTCATTATATTTATGGTATGAATTTGATAATTCCACATCAGAATTTCAGTTTACTGAAAATAGAGTTTGGATTAAAAATTTTATAAATTATAAAGTTGGAGTAGATGGAATCTCAATTTTATTTATACTTCTTACAACTTTTGTTTCAACTATTTGTATAATAACTGTTAATTATACAGTTTCTACTAGATTAAAAGATTTTCTTATTGCAATTCTTTTAATGGAGTCCTTAATGATTGGAGTTTTTTGTTCATTAGATTTAGTAATATTTTATCTTTTCTTTGAAGGTGGACTAATACCAATGTTTTTAATTATTGGTATTTGGGGAGGTAAAAGAAGAGTTTATTCAGCATTTAAATTTTTTCTTTATACACTATTAGGCTCAGTTCTAATGTTAATTGCAATAATATCAATTTATTGGTTTTCTGGAACCACTGACATTGAAAAATTATATTCAATTGGAATAGAAGCAAAATATCAGAATCTTCTATGGTTAGCTTTTTTTAGTTCTTTTGCTGTTAAAACTCCTATGTGGCCAGTTCACACATGGCTTCCAGATGCGCACGTTGAAGCTCCAACTGCAGGATCTGTTTTACTGGCAGCAATACTATTAAAAATGGCTGGATATGGATTTATAAGATTTTCACTTGGTTTATTTCCATTAGCCTCTGATTATTTTGTTCCTTTAATATATTTTTTAAGTCTAGTTGCGATAATTTATACTTCATTAGTTGCTCTTATGCAGGAGGATATAAAAAAATTAATTGCTTATTCTTCAGTTGCTCATATGGGTTTTGTTACATTGGGAATATTTACAATGACACAACAAGGATTGGAAGGAAGTATTTTTCAAATGATAAGTCACGGATTAATTTCTGCTGCTTTATTCTTATGTGTTGGAATTATTTATGAAAGAACACATACAAGACTAATCAATCAATACGGAGGCTTGGTCTCTATAATGCCTAAATATGCTGTTTTATTTATGATATTTACATTAGGCGCTTTAGGACTTCCGGGAACAACCGGTTTTATAGGAGAATTTTTAATTTTGCTTGGGATCTTTAAGAAAAATATTATTGTAGCCACCATTGCAAGTATAGGTGTTGTGCTTGGAGCTGCCTATATGCTTTGGATGTACAAAAGAATTATATTTGGAAAAATTGTTAATGAAAATTTGAAAGAATTAATGGATGTTAAAAAAGTTGAACTATTTTTATTATGCTGTTTAGCCTTTCCTGTAATTTTTTTTGGTTTTTATCCAGAACCGCTCATAAATACGATAGAAGTTTCAATTCAAAATCTTTTAGATATTTATAATTTTAACCTTGCATCTTATCAAGCTAAGACACTTTATGATTGATATAAATTATATACTTCCTGAACTTTTTATTTCAATTTCATTAATGTTTATTCTTTTAATAGGTGTTTTTAAAAAGAACAGCTCATTACTAGTTTATAATTTGACAATGATTTCACTTTTCATTTTAATTATCTTATTAATCAACCTTAGATCACTTCCAAGTAATTCTTTTTTTGGATCAAGTTATTTAATTGATGAACTATCTAATTATATGAAAACAATAACCGTTGCCTCGGGTATTTTTGTTTTATTAACATCTTCTAAATATATCAAATCAATAAATATATTTAAAATTGAATATCCAGTTTTAATTTTAAGTTCAATGCTTGGTATGATGGTAATGATAAGCTCTAATGATTTAATTGTTTTTTATATGGGATTAGAGCTACAATCTCTAGCCCTTTATGTCTTGGCATCATTTAATAGAGAAAACTTATTATCATCTGAGTCAGGTTTAAAATACTTTGTCCTAAGCGCATTATCATCTGGAATCTTATTGTACGGATGTTCATTAGTATATGGCTTTTCTGGATCAACAAACTTTAATTTGATTGCGGATAATATTATAAATACGGAAAATGGTTTAACTTTTGGAATTGTATTTATTTTAGTAGGCCTTGCATTTAAGATTTCTGCTGTTCCATTTCATATGTGGGCACCTGACGTTTATGAAGGTTCACCAACATCAGTTACAATTTTTTTTGCAATACTACCAAAGATCGCTGCATTAACTGTGATTATAAGATTCTTATATGTTCCTTTCTTAAACGTTATTGAACAATGGCAAATGATAATAATTTTTTTATCTATTGCTTCAATGATATTTGGAGCTGTTGCGGCGATAGGACAAAACAATTTAAAAAGACTAGTTGCTTATAGTTCAATTGGACACATGGGATATGCGCTTGCGGGTATTTCAACAGGTAGCAATCAAGGTATCCAAAGTTCAATAATTTACATTTCTATATACTTAATAATGAATGTCGCCTTTTTTAGTTGTCTTTTTATGCTGCGAAGAAATGATAAATATTTTGAAAAGATTGAGGATCTATCAGGAATTTCTAAAAATCATCCTATTCTATCACTTTGTTTTTTAATAACTTTATTTTCTTTAGCAGGTATACCGCCACTAGCAGGTTTTTTTGCGAAATTTTATATTTTTTTAGCTGTAATAGAAAAACAAATGTATTTTTTAGCAATTATAGGGTTACTATCTACGGTGATAGCAGCATTCTACTACTTAAGGATTATAAAAATTATGTACTTCGATGATGCGAAGCAAAAATATGATGTAGACCATCACTTAGGTTTAAAGTTATCACTAATAATTTCTACAATTATTATTCTACTATATTTCATGTATCCAGGATCTTTAGTAGAAATCATAAATAAAATAAACTTAATTTAATGAAGTTAAAAAAATATAGTTACAATGTAGTAAAAAGTACAAATGATGTTTCATTTAGAAAAATAAGATCAAATAGTTCACAAGGGGCTATAATTTCAAATAATCAAACTATTGGCAGAGGAAGATATGGAAAAAAGTGGATATCAATTAAAGGAAATTTATTTATGAGTATATTTTATGAAATTCAGAATAATACAAATTTAAAAAATCTTACTAAAAAGAATTGTCAAATAATTAAGAAAGCAATTAGCAAATTTTTGAATATGAAAATTACAATTAAAGCACCAAATGACTTACTTATTAAAAATCAAAAATTCTGTGGCATACTTCAAGAAACATGCTTTAATGATAATAGTAAGTTTTTGATTGTTGGTATAGGAGTAAACATTGTTGGAAGTCCTAAAATTAATAATTATCCCACAACATATTTAAATAAATATACAAAAAAAAGAGTTGATAAATTGTTAGTTTTTAGATCTATAAAGCAAATGTTTGAAAAAAATCTAAAAAGAAGAGATTAATTATTTAATTTTATGTTTTTAATTGGCGATATAGGAAATACAGAAGTAAAAATAGTATTATTCAATAAAAAAAATATAATTTTAAAAAAAATTTTATTAAAGACTGATAAAATAAACGAAAATTATATTTCAAAAAAAATTAAATTTAATAAAAAATTAATGAATGGAATTGAAAAAATTTTATTCAGCAGTGTAGTTCCATCAGTTTTTTTTAAATTTAAATATTTTTTTAAAAGAAGGTTTAAAAAAAAATGTTATGAATTGAAAGATTTAAAATTAAATAAAATTATTAAAGTTAAAGTTAATAAGAAACAAATAGGATCTGATAGATTAGCCAATTCTTTAGCAGTTATTAATAAAAGAAAAAATTTTATTATTGTCGATTTTGGAACAGCAACAACATTTGATGTTGTAGTTAAAGATATATACTTGGGTGGAGTTATTGCACCTGGTGTTCATCTTTCATTAAATACTTTAAGTTCAAAAGCAAAGTTAATTCCTAAAATTAGTTTATCAAAAAACTCAAATGTAATTGGTAGAAATACGATATCCGCTGTGAGGTCTGGTTTTTATTGGGGGTATGCAGGTTTAATTGAAAATATAATTAAATTAATTTCGAAGCAGTCTAAAAAATCTTATAAAATTATTTTTACAGGGGGCTACTCAAGCTTATTTCAAAATTCTATTAATGTTAAAGCATCGATAAAAAAAGATCTTACAATTCAAGGTCTTTTAAAAGTTATTAAATATATAAAATAATATGAAAGAAGAATTTATTTTTTGTCCTTTAGGTGGATCTGGTGAGATAGGCATGAACATGAATTTATATGCCTATGGCAAACCAGAAAATTTAAAATGGATCATAGTTGATGTTGGGGTTACATTTGCTGACGATACTGTACCTGGTGTTGATTTAATTTATCCAGATCCAGGATTTATAATTGATAAAAAAGATGACTTACTTGGAATAGTATTAACACATGCTCATGAAGACCATATAGGCGCAATAGCTCATATATGGCCAAAGTTAAAATGTAATATTTATGCTACACCATTTACTGCGCTTTTAATTACTGAAAAGTTCAAAGAAAAAAAAATTGATATAACCTCATATATTAAAATTGTTGAGCTAAATAGTACTCTTCAACTAAAACCTTTTATAATTGAATTTATTACACTTACACATTCAATTTTAGAGCCAAATGGTTTAAGAATAGAGACACCTGCGGGAAATGTTTTGCATACAGGAGACTGGAAATGTGATCCAGATCCTTTAATTGGTGATAAAATAAATTCTTCTAGATTAAAAAAAATTGGTGAAAAAGGCGTTTTAGCAATGATATGTGACTCAACGAATGTCTTTAGTATAGGGCGCGCTGGATCAGAATTAGATGTAAGAAAAAATTTAATTAAAATAGTTGAAAGATTAAAAAATAGAATAATTATTACTTCATTCGCCTCTAATGTAGCTAGAATGGAAACTGTATTTTATTGTGCTGAAAAAAGCGGCAGACAAATCTCATTAGTTGGCAGGTCGATGCACCGAATATATAATGCTGCTAGAAAATGTGGTTATTTAAAAAATGTAATTAAACCAATAGATCCACGCGATGCGAAAAAAATTTCGAGAGAAAAAATTATTTATTTATGCACAGGTAGTCAAGGCGAACCCCTGGGTGCAATGACAAGAATTTCAAATTATACCCATCCAGATATTTTTATAGAAAAAAATGATGCTGTAATATTTTCATCAAAAATAATACCTGGTAATGAAAAAAAATTATATAAGCTGCACAATCAATTAGTAAAAGAAGGTATTGAAGTAATATCTGAAGATAATGAATTTGTTCATGTTTCGGGACATCCAAATAGAGAAGATTTAAAAGATATGTATAATTGGATTAAACCAAAATCAATTATTCCAGTTCACGGTGAACATAGGCATATGATAGAGCACATTAATTTTGCAAAAGAAATGCAAGTTCCATATCCAGTCCAAATTGAAAATGGAGATATTGTTAGATTATATCCAGGCAACAAACCTGAGGTTTATGATAAAGCACCAAGTGGAAGATTATTTTTAGACGGGGTAACAAGTGTTGAGGAGGATGCAAAGTCGATAAAAGAAAGAAAAAACATATCAGTAAATGGATTTATGGAAGTCACTTTAATGATTACGCCTAAGGGTAATATTCATAATAAACCAATAATTACTTTTAAAGGATTACCAGTTTTTAAAAATGATGAATTTATTTCTTCAATTGAAGAAGAAATTGAAAAAACAACTAGAGCGTTCTCTTTAAATAACAAAAAACAAGAAGAAAATTTGATAGAAGCTTTAAAAATTACTTGTAGAAAGTATACAAAGGAAAAGACTGGAAAAAAACCGATAACCAATATAAATCTAGTAAGAATATAATTTAAAATGTATTTTACAAAATCATTTATCCCAATTTTAAAAAATAATCCTACAGAAGCAAAAATTAAATCTCACCAACTTATGTTAAGAATAGGTATGATTAAACAATCTTCAGCAGGTATTTATTCTTGGCTTCCTCTAGGATTTAAAGTTATGAAAAAAATAGAACAAATAGTAAGAGAAGAGCAAAATCGAATAGGAGTTCAGGAAATACTAATGCCAACTATACAATCAAGCGATATTTGGAAAGAGAGTGGAAGATACGAGGATTATGGTGAAGAAATGTTAAGAATTAAAGATCGTCAAAATAGAGAAATGCTCTATGGACCTACTAACGAGGAGCTAGTAACAGAAATATTTAGAAGTAGTATAAAATCGTATAAATCACTACCGCAACTTTTATATCATATCCAATGGAAATTTAGAGATGAGCTAAGACCAAGATTTGGAATTATGAGATGTAGAGAGTTTTACATGAAAGATGCGTATTCATTTGATTTAAATGATGAAGAAGCTTTATTTTCTTATAATAAATTTTTTCTGTCTTATTTAAAAACATTTAAAAGACTAGAACTTTCAGCAATTCCAATGGCAGCTGATACTGGACCTATTGGAGGAAATTTATCACATGAATTTGTTATTCTTGCTGAAACTGGTGAAAGTAAAATTTATACAGATAAAAGAATATTTGAGGTCAACAGCGATAATACAAAATTAGAAAAAAAATCTTTGTCAGTTTTAAGAAATAAATTTGAAGAATTCTATGCTGTTACAGACGAAAAATATAATGAAAAGGATTTTATGGAAAAAGTTAACGATAAATATAGACTAAATACAAAAGGTATTGAGGTGGGTCATATATTTTATTTTGGAGATAAGTATTCAAAACCCATGAATGCATCTGTTGACTTTAAAGGGCAAAAACAATTCGTAAAAATGGGATCATATGGAATCGGTGTATCAAGACTTGTTGGAGCTATAATAGAAGCTAAATATGATGATAAGAATGAAATCATGAAGTGGCCAATTTCTGTAGCACCTTATGAATGTGTAATAATACCAGCGATAACAAAAAACGATGATAGCAACCTAGTAAAAGCCAACAAAGTATCTAATTTACTAAATGATAAAAATATTGACATAATTATAGACGATACTGACGAAAACTTTTCAGCAAAAATGAAGAAATTTAATTTAATCGGCATACCTTTTCAAATATTGATTGGAAAAAATACTGAAGGTGATCTATTAGAATTTAGAGAAATAGGCAAAGAATCACAAAAATTAAAAATTAATCAAATAATAGAAATCATAAATAGCAAAAAAAAATAAATTGATATCACAATTAGAAAAAGAAATTGCTTTAAGATATTTAAAAACTAGAAAAAAAGATGGTTTTCTAAATATAATTTCAATTTTTTCTTTTATTGGAATTTCCTTAGGGGTTGCAGTTTTGATTATAGTTATGTCAGTTATGAATGGTTTTAGAACTGAGTTAGTTGAAAAAATTGTTGGATTTAATGCTCATGCAGTAATTAAACCTTATGAAATACCTATTGATAAAAATAAACTAAAAAATAAAGATATAAGTAAAATTGCAAAAAACTTTTTATTTAGCAATAGTGGTGAAGGAATAATTGTAAATAAAGATTATACAAAAGGTATTCTTTTAAGAGGATATAAAAAAAAAAGCTTTAAGAAACTAGATTTTGTTAAATCAAAAAACTTTAGAGGAAATAAAAACTTAAACATTAAGCATATTTCAATTGGTAGCGAACTCAGTTTTGCTTTAGATATTGATATTGGAGATAAATTATCAATCATGTCACCCTCAGGTATACAAACAATAATAGGCGATCTCCCTAAGCAAGAAACATTTATTGTTGAGTCAGTTTTTGAAAGTGGTCTAAAAGATTTTGATTTAAATGTTGCATTTATTAATATTAACGATTTAGAAGGATTATTTGATCTTGAAAAGGATCAAAGAGAAGTCGAAATATATCTTAACAATCCAAAAAATATTATTTTTGCAAAAAAGCAATTAAAAAATATATTTAGAAATGATATTATATATACTTGGGCAGATACTAATAGATCTTTATTTTCAGCGTTAAAAGTGGAAAGAAATGTAATGTTTATAATATTATCATTAATTATATTGGTTGCTGCCTTTAATATAATTTCCGGGTTGACTATATTTGTTAAAAACAAAACTAGGGAAATAGCTATACTAAAATCAATAGGTGTACAGAATAAATCAATTCAAAAAATATTTTTCATTGTTGGTTTAAGCATAGGCTCTTTAGCAACGATTTGTGGAGTTTTATTTGGTGTATTATTTTCTATTTATATTGAAAACATTAGAATATTTTTGAGTAAAATATTCAACTTAAGTTTATTTCCGGAGGAAATTTACTTTTTAAGTAAAATGCCATCAGAAATAAATTTTTTTTCAATTCTTTTAATTTCTTTTTTTTCAATTTTAATTACATGTATTGTTTCAATTTTTCCCGCATTAAAGGCATCTAGTTTAGATCCAGCGAAGGCTCTAAAATATGACTAACATTTTAGAAATAATTAATTTATCAAAAAAATACGATCAAAATAAAAATTTAAATGTTTTAAAAAATTTAAATTTCAAATTTAAAAAAGGTAAAATTTATTCACTAATAGGCCCTTCTGGATCGGGAAAATCAACATTATTAAATTTATTATCTCTTATAGATGAACCTTCCAGTGGAAAAATAAAAATCAATGAAAAATCCATAGATTTTACTGAAAAAAAAACTAATGATAAAATTAGAGCTAAAGAAATTGGCATAATTTACCAAGACAAGAATCTTTTAACAGACTTCACCGCACTTGAAAATGTATATTTGGCAAGATTAAATGCTTTGTCTAATAAAAGTTACGCATTATCAGATTCAAAGAAGATTATTTCAAAAGTTGGCTTATCAAATCGTATGAATCATTTTCCTTCACAACTTTCTGGAGGCGAGTCTCAAAGAATTGCGATATGCCGCGCTTTAGTTAATTCACCCAATATAATCCTAGCTGACGAACCAACTGGAAATTTAGATTATAAAAATGCTAAGGAAATTTTTAAAATGTTTATAAGTTTAAAAAATAAAGACAGAATTTTAATTTTTGCAACTCACAATAGGTATTTTGCAAATAAGGCTGATTGCAAAATTGAACTATTAGATGGTAAAATCAAAGTTGCCAATGTCAGAAATTAACAAAAATCAATTTAATCATTTTAAAATACATTCACAATATTCTATTTGTGAAGGAGCCTTAAAAATTGATCAATTAAAAGATTATTGTAAAGAAAGAAAAATTAAAAGTATTGGTCTTTCGGATACCTCTAATTTATGTGGAGCTCTTGAATTTTCTGAGTCTTTATCAAAAGTGGGAACTCAGCCCATAATTGGAACTCAAATTATTTTTAAATACAAAGATGAATTTGGATTAATTCCGTTAATAGCCAAAAATAAAACTGGGTACAAAAACCTTATTGAGCTATCATCTAAATCTTTTCTAGAAAATCAAGGTTTAAATGATCCACACTGTAATTTAGATGATCTTATCTTACATAATTCTGGTTTAATATGTTTGTCAGGATCTCTAAATGGATTAATTGGAAAACTATTTTTAAAAAGTAAGTTTGATTATATTGAAGAAATTTATTCATTAATAAAAAATACATTTACAGATAATTTTTATATCGAAATTCAAAGACACAATGATAAAAACGAGAACATCTTTGAAAACTTTAACTTAAATATGTCTTCAAAACTAGATATTCCTATTATTGCTTCTCATGAAGTTTATTATATTGATAAATCAAGTCATGATGCTCATGATGCTCTTTTATGCATTCGTGAAAAATCATATATAAATGAAAAAAATAGAACTATTTTATCTGATCATCATTATTTGAAATCTTCTGAAGAAATGAATGATGTTTTTGTAGATCTTCCAGAAGCATTAGAAAACAATTATAATTTACCTTTTAGATGCTCGTATAGACCTGCTAACTCCAATCCTGTACTGCCAAATATTAGCTCTGAGGAGGGAATCAATCCTGAAGAAAAATTAATTAAGGATTCAGAATTTGGACTGTTTGAAAAATTTATTAATTTTTTTAATATTGAAGAAAAATTAGTATCAACAAATTCGAAATATAAAATTTATAAAAGTCGTTTAGATCATGAAATAAAAATAATTACTGAAATGAAGTATGCAAGTTATTTTTTAATTGTATCTGACTACATCAAATGGGCAAAAAAAAACAATATACCAGTTGGTCCAGGAAGAGGGTCTGGCGCCGGTTCGCTTGTTGCATGGTGTCTTTCTATTACAGATGTAGATCCTATTAAATTTGATTTAATTTTTGAAAGATTTTTAAATCCTGATAGAATATCTATGCCAGACTTTGACATTGATTTCTGCGAAGAAAAAAGAGATCTCGTATTTAAATATTTAAGTGAAAAATACAAAAATAGTGTAGCTCATATAATCACTTTTGGTAAACTTAAAGCCAGAATGGTAATTAGAGATGTGGGTAGAGTTTTAGGTCTTCCTTACGGATTTGTTGATAGTATTTGCAAAATGATTCCATTTGATCCATCTCGACCAATGACATTAATTGAATGTATAAATAGAGAACCAAGATTACAAAAATTAATTAATGAGGATAAAAGAGTTAAAAAATTAGTTGATTTATCATTAAAACTGGAAGGTTTAAACCGAAACGTTGCAACTCATGCAGCAGGAGTGGTAATCGCTGATAAAAAATTAACTGAAACTGTACCTTTATATAAAGACCAATCTACAAATTTGTTATTACCTTCAACTCAGTTTGATATGTATTCAGCTGAAAATGCAGGTTTAATTAAATTTGATTTTTTAGGATTAAAAACATTAACTGTAATTAATAAAACCCAAAAGCTAATTAATGATAGGAAAATAGAATTTAATATTGAAAATATTAATTATGAAGATCCTAAAGTTTTTGAGTTACTTTCCTCAGGTAAAACAGTTGGATTATTTCAGCTTGAAAGTTCAGGTATGAGAGACGCGTTAGTTCAAATGAAACCTAATATGTTAGAGGATATAATTGCATTAGTAGCTTTATATAGACCAGGACCAATGAGCAATATTCCAATTTATAATGATTGTAAACATGGAAAAAGAGAACCTGATTATTTACATCCAAAACTAAAAGACATTTTAAAACCAACCTATGGAGTAATAATTTATCAGGAACAAGTAATGCAAATTGCCCAGAAACTATCTGGCTTTACTGCAGGTGAAGCAGATATTTTAAGACGAGCAATGGGTAAAAAAAAAAGAGCAGAATTAGAAAAACAAAAACAAAGATTTATTGAGGGAGCATCAAATAATGGAATAAGCAAAGATATTGCTGCAAGTATATTTTTGAAAATCGAACCTTTTGCTGAATATGGATTTAATAAAAGTCACGCTGCTGCTTATGCAATAATAGCTTATCAAACAGCATATTTAAAAACACATTATCCAAATGAATTTTTTGCTGCTTCCATGTCAATGGAATTATCTAATCAAAATAAATTGAGTGAATTTTATGAAGATTTAAAAAGACTGAATATAAGCATTATTAGACCAGATATTAATAAATGTTATTCAGAATTTTATTCAGATGAAAAAAATTTTTATTATGCTTTAGGAGCAATTAAAAATGTTGGATATGAAGCAATTTCCAATATTGTTAAGGAAAGAGAGAAAAATGGAGAATTTACCTCTATTAAAAATTTTATTAACAGAATTAATCCAAAAGATATTAATAAACTTCAGCTAGAGGGGCTGGTAAAAGCTGGAGCATTTGATAGTTTGAATAATAACAGACAATCTTTTTATAATTCAATTCCAAATTTAATATTAAAATCAAAAAATATATTTGAGAATAAAGTAAATAATCAAATAAATCTTTTTTCAGATAATGATGAACAAAGTGAAGATATATTGCTTAAAGTAGATGATTGGACAAACCAAGAGAGATTATCAAAAGAATTTGAAACATTAGGATTTTTTATATCCGATCATCCTCTAAATCAATTTAAAGATATATTTAAAGATTATAATATTATTGATTATTTAAAATTTAATAGTGATGAAAATATAAAGGATGCAAACATAGCTTCTACAGTATTAAAAGTTCAAGAAAAAAAAACACAAAAAGGTAGTTCATATGCAATTGTTAAATTATCTGACCTAAGTGGAGTATTTGAGCTATTCCTTTTCTCAGATATTTTTGAATTAAATAGAAACGTACTTAAAGAAGGCAATTCTTTTTTAATCACATTGAATAAAAATATTTCTACAGATGATAATAAGTTTAAACGAATAAATGTAAAAAAAATTGTTTCCCTTAGTGATGCTATTAATAAACCCATTAATGAGGTTACTTTTATTTTAGATGACCTTAGTAAATTAGATTTATTTAAAAAAATTAAACTTAAGAAGGGTAGCTCTGAGGTTAATATCAACTTAAAATTAAAAGATAAAAATATGACTTTTAAGCTTGAGGAAAAAAGGAAAATTGACAGAAATTTAATAAATACATTGAAAAATATGAAAATTTCCTCATTAATAAAGTAAAAAATTACTTGTAAATTTTCTATTTATTTGTAAAAAACTCTTAAATTAACACGCACACAATTTTTGGTTTTATACCTCCGGTCCTTAAGTGGAAATAATTGTGGTGGCATAACCGGGAAAAAATATGAAGATACCAAGTATAACAATTCAACAACTATTAGAAGCAGGAGTACATTTAGGCCATAAAACCCTTAGATGGAATCCAAAAATGAAAAAATACATTTTTGGTAAAAGAGACTCTATCCATATTATAGATTTGACACAAACATTAGAATTAACAAATGTAGCATTACAGAAAGTATATGAAACAATTTCAAATAATGGAAAGATACTCTTTATATCAACAAAAAAGCAAGCTTCGGAAGCTATAGCAAAACTAGCAAAGGATACAGATCAGTATTATGTAAATCATAGATGGTTAGGAGGAATGTTGACTAATTGGGGAACAATTTCCAATTCAATTAAAAAATTAGAAAAAATAAACCAAAACCTAAGTTCAGAGAACAGAGGATTTACAAAAAAAGAATTATTAAAGATGAGTGGCCAAAGAGACAAACTTCAAAGATCATTAGGTGGTATTACTCTTATGAAAAAAATTCCAGATCTAGTATTTATAATTGATACTAACTATGAGTCATTAGCTATTAAGGAATCTATAAAATTAGGTATTCCAATAATTGCCATATTAGACACAAACTCTGATCCTGAGGGAATTAATTTCCCCATACCTGGAAACGATGATGCAAGAAGATCAATAGATTTATATTGCAATCTTATTCAAGAAACTATTGAAAATGCAAATAAGGAAAAACCTACAGCGTCTGAAACAAATGATAAAAAAGAAAAAAAAATAGTTTTAGACATTAAAGAGTCTGCAGCAAAGTAATCTTTAAAATATAATGAGTGACATTGAAAAAATTAAACAATTAAGAGAAAGTACTGGTGCTGGATTCAAGGATTGTAATGCAGCATTAAAAGAAGCATCTGGTGATTTAAATAAGGCAGTAGAAATACTTAGAGTAAAGGGCATCTCAAAAGCTTCAAAAAAAATGTCACGCGTTGCTAAAGAAGGTGTTGTAGCAATAACTGGGGATAAGTCAAAAACATCTATAATTGAAGTCAATTGTGAAACTGATTTTGTTGCTAAAAATGAAAATTTTGTAAGTTTTGTCAAAGAACTTAGTTTATTAAATAATGAATGTAGCTCAGACAAAGAAAAATTAAAAAAATTAAAGATGAATAACAATGAGAGCGTTGAAGAAAATCTTGTGTCAATGATAGCTAAAATTGGAGAAAAAATTACTATTGGTAGAACCAAAACTATAAACCAGCAAAATTCAAAAAATTTTATATATCAACATTCAACAGTAAAAGATAATTTATCAAAGTTAGCTGTAGTCGTATCATTAGAAACTAAAGAAGATTCAGAGAAATTAGATTTATTTGGTAAACAGCTAACTATGCATATTGCTGCAATGAATCCAATAGCACTAAATTCTGAAAATATAAGTAAAGAAATATTAGATAAAGAAGCAGAACTTATTGCTGAAGAATTAAAAAATACTGGAAAACCAGATGATATTGTTAAAAAAATTAGTATTGGTAAAATAAATAAATTTAAAGAAGAGAGTAGTTTAATTAGTCAAGCGTGGGTCATGGAACCAAAAAAAAAAGTAAAAGATGTTATGTCAGAACTTAGTCTTTCAGATTTAAAAATAAATGAGTTTTATAGAATTAAAATCGGTGAATAATGTTTGAAGAAAAAAAATATAATCAAAAAATGGATAAGACTTTTGAAGTATTCACTAAAGAACTTTCTTCATTAAGAACAGGCAGAGCCAATGCAAATATGCTAGATATAATTAAGGTAGATGTATACGGTCAAAAAATGCCAATCAATCAGCTGGCAACTATTACAACGCCAGAAGCAAGAATGATAAATATTCAAGTATGGGATTTAAATAATGTTCCACTAATAGATTCTGCAATCCAAAAATCAGAACTAGGTTTAAATCCACAAATCGATGGACAATTAGTTAGATTGCCTATACCAGACTTAAGTGAAGAGAGAAGAAATGAGATAAAAAAATTAATTAAAACAATGGGCGAGAAGTGCAAGGTATCAATAAGAAATATTAGAAGAGAAGCAAATGATGAAATAAAAAAATTATTGAAGTCAAAAGAAATAAGCGAAGATGAAGAAAAAAAATTTGAAAAAATTGTCCAAACTTCAACTGATACCAATATAAAAAAAATAGATGATAAAGTTATTTCTAAAGAAGAAGAAATAATGAAAATATGAACACCCTAAAACATGTTGCTATTATTATGGATGGTAATGGAAGATGGGGTTTAAATAAAAAAAAAAGTAGAAATTTTGGTCATAAAGCCGGAATAAAAACAGTAGAAAAAATTATTAAAGAAACAATTAAAAATAAAATAAAATACCTAACACTTTTTGCATTTTCTACCGAGAACTGGAAAAGACCAAAAAATGAAATAAAATATTTATTTAAACTATTAGAAAGTTTTATTCAAGAAAGAATAATTGAATTTAATAAAAATAACATAAAATTAAAAGTTATAGGAATTAAAAAATTTTCATCAAAATTAAATAAATTACTAATTGAATCTGAAAAAAAAACAAAAAATAATAACAAGCTACAAATTAATCTAGCATTAAATTATGGAGCGAAGGATGAGCTTGTTCGAAGTATAAAAAAATTAGTTAAAAAAAAAAAGATAATAAATGAGAAAAATATTTCAAAGTTTCTTTTTACTGAAGGAATTCCAGATCCTGATTTGCTAATTAGAACTGGAAACACACGTAGGTTAAGTAATTTTTTATTATGGCAATTAGCTTACGCTGAAATTTACTTTGAAAAAAAACTATGGCCAGATTTTAATGAAAGAGATTATAATAAAATATTAAAGAAATTTAAAAGCGTTAAAAGAAATTTTGGAAAAATTTAATGAACAGAGAGTTAATAAAAAGAGTTTTAAGTTCCATAATACTTTTGCCATTAGTCATTTATTTTATAATTAAAGGTTCTTATTATCTCATATTTTTTACAACAATTTGTTTTTTAGTTGCCTCATATGAGTGGCACAAAATGGTTAAAAAAATTAATTATAAACTTTTAGGAGTTATTTTTTTAATTTTCTCTTTTTACTCATTTTATGAAAGTACAATAAATTATTTATGGTCATTTGTATTTTTAGTTTGTGTATCAACTGATATAGGTGGATATGTTTTTGGTAAATTTTTCAAGGGACCTAAATTGACAAAAATAAGTCCTAACAAAACATATTCAGGAATGATTGGTGGATATTTTTTATCATTAATATTAACATCTCTTTATTTTGGCTGGTTAAATCATGAAATATCAATGTATTGGTTTATCTCAATAATTTTAATTTCTACTGTGAGTCAGGTTGGGGATATAATTATTTCGTATTTCAAAAGATTATCAAAAATTAAAAATACTGGAAAAATTATACCTGGTCATGGTGGATTATTGGATAGAATAGACGGTATGATATTTGCTTTTCCTTTTTTTTATATTATTGAAATGACAGGTTATTTATTCTAATGAAAAAAAAAATAGTAGTACTTGGCTCAACTGGCTCTATAGGATCAACTACAATTCAAATTATTAAAAATAATTTAAAAGATTTTAATGTAATTGCAATATCTACTAATAAAAATATTAGGAAAATTTTAAAACAAGCAAAGCTTGTTAGGGTAAAAAATATAATTATTAACGATAAAAAATCATATCTAATTTGTAAAAAAAAATTTAACAAAAAAAAAATTAATGTATTTAGAAATCATTCTGATTTTAAAAAAAAATTAAAATTAAAAATTGATTATACGATGTGTGCTATATCGGGCTTGGAAGGCTTAAAACCTACATTAGATGCAATTAAATATAGTAGTACCGTTGGTATTGCTAACAAAGAATCTATTATTTGTGCATGGAACTTAATAGAAAAAGAGTTAAACAAAAATAAAACTAAATTTATACCAATTGACTCTGAGCATTTCTCAATATGGTCACTAATAAAAAATGAAAATAAAAATAATATAGAGCAGATAATTTTAACTGGTTCTGGAGGACCATTTTTAAATAAACCAATAAGTAAAATAAAATATGCAAAAGCAAGTAAAGCTATAAAGCATCCAAATTGGTCAATGGGTAAAAAAATCTCTGTTGATTCCGCCACGATGATGAATAAAGTATTTGAAGTAATAGAAGCACAAAAAATATTTAATATTGATAAAAGTAAATTTCGAATATTAATTCATCCAAAATCTTACGTTCATGCTATTGTTAAATTTAAATCAGGAATAATAAAATTTTTAGCACATGATACAAATATGAGAATTCCAATATTTAATTCAATTTACTTAAATGAAAGAAATAAAATAAATTCAGAAAAAATAAATTTATCTACTTTAAATAATCTTAATTTTTCACTTCCAAATAAAAAAAAGTTTACTTCTATAAATTTTTTAAAATATATTAAAAATAAAAATACATTATTTGAAACTATATTGATTACAGCAAATGATGAATTGGTTAATTTATATTTAAAAGATAAAATTAACTTTAAGGATATATATTCATTAACAAAAAAAACAGTTCGGTTAAAAATTTTCAAAAGATATTTTAACAAAAAGCCAAAAAATCCCGATGAAATTATTAATTTAGTCAAAAAAGTTAGATTTAAAATCAATCAACTTTGTAATATTTAGATAAAATATGTTATTCAACTTTGAATTGCAAAGTTACTAAGTATGTATAAAGTAAATATTACATGAATCGAATATTAATATTAATAATCTTTATTATATCAATAACTTCAAGTTCTATAGCCGAAGTTATAAATAATTTGAATGTAAAAGGTAACAACAGAGTTTCAAAAGAAACAATTATATTATTTGGCGATATTCAATTAAACCAGGAAATTAATGATATTGAATTAAATAATATTATTAAAAATTTATTTGAAACAAATTTTTTTAAAAATGTAAAAATTAAAATATCAAATAACACTTTAGAAATCGAAGTTGTTGAAAATCCATTAGTCCAATCTGTCAGTATAGAAGGTGTAAAAAATAAAAATATATTGAAAATATTAAGAGAAAATATGACTCTTAAAGAAAAGAGTTCATTTGTTCCAACTACAGCGAATGAAGATAAAAAAAAATTATTAAATATTCTAAGATCAAATGGTTATTACAGAGCAACAATTAAACAAAACTACTTAGAGAGTTCAAATAATACAGTGGAATTAATTTATCAAGTGTCTTTGGGTAAAAAAGCATCAATAAAACAAATTAAGTTCATAGGTGATAAAAAAATTAAAAATAGAAAATTAAGAAGCATCATAGTTTCTGAAGAAGATAAATTTTGGAAATTTATTTCTAAAAATAGATTTATCGATGAAAAAAAAATCTTATTAGATAAAAAACTTTTAAAAAATTATTATAAAAATAATGGTTATTACAATGTTAATGTAGAAAGCTCATCAGTACAATTATTAGATGAAGATGATTTTTTATTAACTTACAAAATTACAGCTGGAGAAAAGTTTTATTTTAATAACCTATCTTTAAATCTTCCTCCTGAATATAATAAGGAAAATTTTAATTCCTTAAATAAAGTTTTTAAAAAACTAAAAGGAAAAAAATATTCCTTCAAAAAAATACAAGATATCCTTGAAGAAATTGATAAAATAGCTTTATCAAAGGAATTTGAATTTATTGATGCTACTTATAATGAACAAGTAATAAATAAAAATTTAATAAATCTGTCTATTAAATTATTTGAATCTGAAAAATTTTATGTTGAAAAAATTAATATCTATGGAAATTATATATCTGAAGAAAAAGTAATAAGAAATTCTTTAATTGTAGATGAAGGCGATGCTTTAAATGAAATATTGTTAAATAAATCAATTAATCAAATTGCAGGTAAAGGAATTTTTAAAACAGTGAATAAAACAGTCGAGGAAGGTAGTGAAAAAAATACTAAAATAGTAAATATTATAGTTGAAGAAAAGCCTACTGGCGAAATATTTGCCGGAGTGGGAACAGGTACTGCTGGAACTACTTTTACAGCTGGTATAAAAGAAAATAACTACTTAGGAAAAGGCGTTAAATTAGATACAAATTTTTCTTTTGGTGAAAATAAACAGACTGGAATTTTTTCAGTACGAAATCCAAATTATAAAAACTCAGACAAAGAATCTAATTTTAGAATTGAAGTCTCTGAGGACGACCAACTATCAAACTTTGGATATAAATCAAATAAAGAAGGTTTATCTGTAGGATTAAACTATGAACAATATAAAGATGTATATTTTTCACCTACTTTATCTCTTTATCATGATAATTTAGAAACAGATGCTACAGCATCAGCCTCAAGAAAAAAGCAAGAGGGTGATTATGTTGATGCTGAATTTTCTTATGGACTTTCTTTAAATAAATTGGATTCAAATTTTCAACCCAGAGAAGGGTTTAAATCAACATTTAATCAAACAATTCCAATATTAACAGATGATGGAATTATCACTAACACATACAGATTGTCAAAATTTATTCCAATCGAAGATGATGTGATTTTTTCTGTAAGATTTTTAGCTACAGCAGTTAATTCTATTACTGACGACGATGTTCGATTAACAAAAAGAGCATACATTCCTCAAAACAGATTAAGAGGTTTTGAATCGGGTAAAATTGGACCTACTGATAGTGGCGATTATATTGGTGGTAATTACGCTAGTGCATTAAATTTTAATACAACACTACCAAAAGTTTTGTCTGATATGCAGAATTTAGATTTTAATCTATTTTTAGATGCTGCAAATGTTTGGGGAGTAGATTATAACTCTTCACTTGATAACAGTAAAATTAGATCATCAACTGGTCTGGCTGTTGATTGGCTTACACCAATAGGACCATTAAGTTTTTCATTTGCAGTACCAATAACCAAAGCTGATAGTGATACCACTGAAGGTTTTAGATTCGACATTGGAACTTCATTTTAATGAGATCAAAAAAATTATTTTTATTTATAATATCAACTTTTTTATTATTTACTAAAAGTTCGTACAGTGAAAATTTAGCCTATGTCGACATAGAATTTATTATGAACAATTCATTAGCTGGTAAATCAATAACTCAAAATTTAGAGAAAAGCTTTAAAGATAAGGATAGTAAACTTAATAATATTGAAAATGAACTAAAAGAAAAAGAAAAAAATTTAGTTTCTCAAAAAAATATTCTTAAAGAAGATGAGTTTAAAAAAAAAGTTCAAATTTTAAAAAAAGAAATAAAAACTTATAAAGATACTAGGAAAAAAGTTCTTAATGAATTTAACTCTAAAAAAATTGAGTCTACAAAAATTCTTTTAAGTAAACTAAATCCTATTTTGGCTGATTATTCAAAAGAAAATTCTATTGATATGATTTTCCAAAAAAAAAATATTGTAATTGGAAAAAAAACATTAGATATCACCGAGGATATAGTAAATATATTAAATGCTAAAGTTAAAAAAATAGAAATTAATTAAGTGAGTTTAATGAATCCATTTTTTAAAAAAAATCCACCTTTTTTATTATCAAAAGTAATATCAAAAATTGGATTAAAAAATATTAATATAAGTAAAAAATATATTAATGATATTAAAGAAATTAACATTGCGAAAAAAAATGAGATAACTTTTTTACATTCCTCTAAATATTCTGATATTGCAGCTAAAACAAATGCTTCTTTCTGCATAACAAATTTAAAACTAGAAAAATTTCTCCCAAAAACATGTTTACCGTTAATTGTCAAAAATGTTTTACTGTCCACCGCCAAAGTCACTGAAATGTTCTATCCAAATGCTATTAATGATGAATTTGATTATAGTGTATCAAACATCAGTAAAACTCTTTTTAAAAAAAAGACTAAGTATGGAGAAAATGTTTTAATAGGTAAAAATGTCAGTATAGGAAAAAATTGTTCAATAGGTCATAACTCAATTATAGAAAAAAATGTATTAATAGGAAATAACTGCACTATTGGATCTAATGTAATTATTCGAAATTCTTTAATTGGTAACAATGTATCAGTACTAGATAGTTCGATAATTGGAAAAAAAGGCTTTGGTTTTTTTCCTAACAAGCCTCAAAATATTCGATATCCTCACATTGGATTGGTAATAATTAAAGATAATTCAGAAATTGGATCTGGCTGTACTATTGACAGAGGTTCATTATCAAATACTGAAATTGGAAAAAATACCTTTTTAGATAATCAGGTTCATATTGCTCACAATGTTAAAATTGGAGACAATTGCATGATAGCTGGACAAGTAGGTTTTGCTGGAAGTGCAATTATAGGAAATAATGTTATGATTGGAGGTCAAGCTGGCATTTCTGGTCATTTAAAAATTGGAAACAACGTACAAATAGCTGGAGGTAGTGGGGTAATTAATGATATATCAGATAATTCTAAGGTTATGGGGTATCCTGCAAAAAGTGTAAAAGTTTTTTTAAAGGAAAACAGACAATGAGTGTAAAGATAAATAGAGATGAAATAGAAAAGTTGTTACCTCACAGAGAACCAATGCTTTTAATTGATGAGTTAATAAATATTAAAAAATTATTTTCTGCAACAGCAATTGTTAATGTAAAAAAAAATAGTTTTTTTGTTCAAGGACATTTCCCTGATCAACCAGTTATGCCTGGGGTTTTAATTGTTGAGGCGTTCGGACAAGCAGCAGCAGCATTAACTGCTCATGGAATAGATAAATCTGAATATGAAAATAAACTAGTATTTTTAATGAATATTGAAAAAGCTAGATTTAGGAATCCCGTAATACCTGATTGTAGGTTAGAATTAAATATTGAAGCAGTTAGATCTCATGGAAGAGTTTGGAAATACAAAGGCGAAGCATTCGTAGATAATAAAAGAATGGCTGACGCTATGTGGTCAGCGACTGTTGTAGATAGGAAATAATTAGCAACAATTATTGATAATTAATATTTATTTATTTTTGATATTAACAATTAATAGATGATTAATAAAAATTCTGAAATTCACAAAGATGCAAAAATTTCTAAAACTGCTGATATAGGGCCTTATGTAGTAATAGGACCAAAGGTAGAAATAGGTGATAATGTGAAAATTCATTCGCATGTAAATATTTCTGGTGATACAAAAATTAAAAAAGGAAATATAATTTATCCATTTGCATCTATTGGTTCTGATCCACAAGATTTAAAATATAAAGGTGAAACTACTAAGCTGGTTATAGGTGAAAATAATATAATAAGAGAGTATGTAACAATAAATCCTGGAACCGAAGGAGGTGGGGGCTTAACTCGAATTGGAAATAATTGTTTGATAATGATTTCTGCTCATATTGCACACGATTGTGATGTAGGAGACAATGTAATAATTGCAAACAATGCAGCCATAGCTGGTCATGCACAAATAGGAGATGATGTTGTAATTGGAGGAAATTGTGGTGTTCAACAGTTTGCAAGAATAGGTAAGATGGCAATGATAGGTGGTATGACAGGCGTGGATAGAGACGTTATACCTTATGGTTTATCCATTGGTAATAGAAATTATTTAACAGGTATAAATGTAGTTGGATTAAGAAGAAGAAGTATTCCAAATAAAGAAATTATAACTTTATCAAATGCATATAAAGAAATATTTAGATCTGAAAGTTTGCATGATAATTTAAATAACTTAAATGGTGAATTTAAAGATAATAGTTATGTGAAAGACGTAGTTGATTTTATAAATAAAGATAAAAAAAGACCAATTTGCACACCATTTAGTAAATAGAATGATAGGCTTATTTTTTGGAGAAACAATCTTTCCAAAACTGATATTGAATAGAATAAAAAAAAAACAACTTAAATATTCGATTATTGATTTATCTAAAAATAATATTTATAAAAAAGACAAGCATTCATATACAATTAGCATAGGACAGTTTGGAAAAATTTTAAAACTTCTTAGAGAAAAAAAATGTAAAAAAGTTATTTTTGCTGGGAAAATAGATAAACCTAAATTTTCAAAATTAAAATTGGATGCAACTGGTATTTATTATATTCCAAGAA
This sequence comes from uncultured Pelagibacteraceae bacterium, assembly GCA_902589345.1. Lineage (GTDB taxonomy): Bacteria > Pseudomonadota > Alphaproteobacteria > Pelagibacterales > Pelagibacteraceae > Pelagibacter. The sequence goes on from CACISU010000001.1 coordinate 142,966, forward strand.
TAATCAGAGCAGCTAAAAAGGGTGATGCAGCAATTTTAAAAGAATTAATTAAAATTTTATCAAATGAAAAAATTACAGTCATTAGCTCAATATATTTTAATCCAGAACTGTCTTTACCAAAAGGAAACTATTCAAAAATAAAACCTAACAAACAAGATTTAATCGATATCAAACATGGAATAAAAGTACTTAAAAAATCAAATGCTCATGACCATGTTCAAGCAGTAGTATCAAGAAATGGAAATATATTGAAAGAAACAAATAAGGGAACAAAGAAAATGCTTCAATCGATCAAAAAAAATAACAGTAAAAGCGGCGTTCTAATTAAATTTCCCAAAAAAAAACAAGATCTTAGAGCAGATTTGCCAACTATTGGAATTGAAACGTTCAAAGATTGCAATAGAGCAGGTCTTAAAGGTGTAGTTTTAAAAAGAAATCAAAATATATTTTTAGAAAAACGAAAATGTATTAATTATGCTAATAAAAATAAAATGTTTATTATTTCAAGATGAATAAAGTATTTATTTTAACTGGTGAAGCATCAGGAGATAAATTGGCCTCTGCAGTAGTTTCTAAGTTAATGAAAAGTAATAATGAAATTCAATATTTGTCAGTAGGTGGGTCGAATCTTTCTAGTTTAGGAATTAAATCAATTTTTGACTTAAAAGAGATCACTTATATGGGATTTACAAGTGTTATATTTAATATTTTTAAGATTAATAATAAAATTAATAAAACAGTGGAAGAAATAATAAAATTTGGTCCTGATATATTATTTAGTGTTGATAGTCCAGACTTTACATTAAGAGTTGCAGAAAAAGTAAAAAAAATTAAACCATCAATTAAAACAGTTCATTACGTAGCTCCTCAAGTGTGGATTTGGAGAGAGGGTAGAGTAAAAAAATTTAAAAAGTTTGTTGATCATTTTTTATTGTTATTCGATTTTGAAAAAAAATATTTCGACAAGGAAAATATTAAAAATACTTTTGTAGGACATCCATTGTTAGAAAAAAATAATTCAAAAATCGATATTTCTAATATTTCGAAAGGTAAAAAAATTATATCTATTTTTCCAGGCAGTAGATCATCAGAAATAAGCGTTCTATTACCTATTTTAGTTGATTTTGTAAAACTAATGAATAATAGATTTAATGAATATCTATATGTTTTTCATACAACTCAAGAAAATAATGAATTAATAAAGGAGAATTTAAAAAATGCTAGTTTAAAAAATATCGATGTTGTATCTGAAAAAAATATTAAATCACAAGTATTGTTAAACTCAGTCTTTGCTGTCGCTAAATCTGGCACAGTTTCTCTTGAAATTTCTAACGCTAAAGTTCCATCTATTATAATATATAAAATTAATTTTATTAATTATTTAATTATGAAATCTCTTGTTAAAGTTAATTTTGCAAATATTATTAATATTATTAATAATAAAGAAATCATTCCTGAGCTTTTACAAAATGAATGTAATGCAAAAGAAATTTATAATTCAGTATTATATTTCTTAAAAAACCCTAGTTCTGCAAAAAAACAAGTTGATGATTGCATTAGAACGTTAGAACAAATAAAATCTAAAAGTTCTTCTAGTGAAGAAGCTGCAAATATTTTAAATCAATATCTTATTTCCTAATCTTTTTACAACTTCTTCCTTTCCAAGAGAAATAATTATATCGTAAATGCCTGGACCAAATTTAGATCCTGTTAAAGCAATTCTAAGTGGCTGTCCTACTCCCTTAAAGTTTGTATTGTTTGATTTAATAAGTTCATTAACAATAGGTTCTAAAGTTTCTTTTTTAACATCACTAATTTTAGAAAATTTATTTACAAATTCGACTATTATTTTTTTTGCTTCAGTATCAATAAGTTTTAAATCTTCATTATTAAATTGAACGTTGTCAGATATAATATATTTCGAGTTATTATAGATATCTTCAAGTGTTTTCGCTTTATTTTTAAGAAATTGTAAAGATTTTTTGATTTTACCAATTTTATTAGTATCAATTTTTTCTTTGTGCTTTATGCAGTATTCATTCAATTGATTATAGAGATCATTTTCATTCATATTTTTAATATAATGTTCATTCATTGATAGAATTCGGCTAATATCTAATTTTGAAGGCGATTTTCCTACTCCATCTAGATTAAAATATTTAATACTTTCCTCTAAAGTAAATATTTCTTTATCTTGAAAAGACCATCCTAGTCTTAATAAATAATTTCTTAGTGCTTCAGGCATTATTCCAATTTTTGAATAATCATCAAGAGTCGAAGATTTATCTCTTTTAGATAACTTTTTCCCATCTACTGTATGAATTAATGGAATATGTGCAAAAGATGGAAGTTCCCATTTCATTGCTATATAAATTTGCATTTGCTTAAATGTATTAATTTTATGATCATCACCTCTAATTATATGTGTTACTCTCATTTGATGATCATCTACAGCTGCAGATAAATTATATGTTGGCGATCCATCATTTCTTAAAATGATAAAATCTTCAATAGTATTATTATCAATTTGTACATCACCTTGAACTAAATCTTTCAATATTGATGATCCATCAATTTTACTTTTAAATCTTACAACCGGCTTTATGTCTTTTGGTGCATCAGTATCACTTATATCTCTCCATTTTCTATTATATATGTAGGGAATTTTTTTTTGTTTAGCTCTTTTTTTTTGTTCTTCTATTTCCTCGTTTGAACAATAACATTTATAGGCATGACCATTTTTAAGTAATTCATTAGCAATTTTAATATGATAATCAATTTGTTTGGATTGTATATATTCATCTCCATCATATTCAATACCTATCCACTTTAATGATTTAATTATTTGGTCTTTATACTGATCTTTCGATCTCTCTTTATCAGTGTCTTCTATTCGTAAATGAAAAGTACCACCTTGGTTTTTAGAATATAACCAATTAAACAATGCAGTTCTTACACCACCAATATGTAATGGACCTGTTGGAGATGGAGCAAATCTTGTTGCTACTTTGGACATTGGAAATGTTTAGACTATTTTATTAGAAGTTTCTATATAAAGATACAAGTATACCTTGAACTTTTACTCTATCTGGCCCAAAAATTTTAGTTTCGTAATTCTTATTTGCACTTTCTAGAGCTATAGTTTTACCTTTTCTTCTAATTCTTTTAAGCATTGCTTCGTGATCATCGATTAATGCAACTACAATTTTTCCATTTTCTGCTGTATCAGATCTTTTTACAATTACTGTATCACCTTCATTTATTCCAGCTTCAATCATTGAATCGCCTTTAACTTGTAAACCAAAATATTCTCCATTTTTCTCAATATTTGCAGGCAAAGGTATTCTTTTTACCTCATTTTGAATGGCTTCTATTGGAGTACCAGCTGCAATACTTCCTAAAACTGGAATTTCACTATTTCCTTGTTTTGTATTGGTTTCATCTAGTCCACCCTTAATTACACTTGGTGAAAAACTATTATATATATCGTTAGCTGAAGCTGTTTCTGGAAGTTTAACTACTTCTAAAGCTCTTGCTTTATGTGGAAGTTTTCTAATAAAACCTCTCTCCTCAAGAGCGCTAATTAATCTATGAATACCTGATTTAGATTTAAGATTTAAAGAGTCTTTCATTTCTTCATAAGAAGGAGAAACTCCAGAAGATCTCAACTTCTTGTTGATAAATAAAAGCAGGTTTTTTTGTTTTTTAGTTAGCATAGAACAAATTATGTACATTTATGTTCTACAAAAGTTCTCATAAATATCAATAGCTTAAAAACCAATAAAATAAAGGGAAATTAACCTTAAAGAACTGAAAAAATAGAATTATTGTTTAAATTTTTTAAGAGTGATTCACCAATTAAAAAAGTTTTAATTTTAGACTTTTCAGATATTTCCAGGAGTTCTTCCTTTGATTTGATTCCACTTTCGGAAATTAATGGACCAGCATGTCCTGAAAGAACATCACAGATATCGTAGGTTGTTTTAATGTCGGTTTTCAAAGTTTTAAGATTTCTATTATTAATACCTATCATTGCATTTTGAAACTTTAATGCTTTTTTTGCCTCTTCCACTGTGTGTACTTCAACTATAACAGACATTTTTAATTTCTCTGCTTCTTCATATAGAGAGATAGCAATTTCATCAGTTACTCCTGCAAGAATAATTAGAATTGCATCAGCACCATAACTTCTTGCTAAATGAACTTGAAATTTATCTACAAAAAAATCTTTACAAAGTATTGGAAGGTTATTTTTTTGTTTGATTTTACTAATGTGAATTAAATTGCCTAAAAAAAAATCTTGCTCAGTAAGTACTGATAAGCATGTTGCATTATTAGCTTTATATACATTTGCAATATTTACTGGATCATAATTTTCAATTATTATTCCAGCAGAAGGACTAGCTTTTTTTATTTCAGCAATAATTGAAAACCTATTATTATTAAGATTATTTAATATCTTATCTTTAAAATTGTAATAAGATTTATACAAGCTAATCTTTTCAGCCAAATTATTTACTGATATTATTTTTTGTAATTCTTTAATTTTTTCTGTTTTTTTGCTAATTATTTTTTCAAGAATATTTTCAGACATTTTTTATTTTATTAATATATTTAATTGTTATACCACTTAAAATATGTTTTCTAGCTTCATCATATGCAGTTTTAAAATCATTAAACTTTTCAGAAACCATCAACCCTGCGGCTGCATTTAAACAGACTGCTTTTGAAAAATCATTATCTTCACCATTAAATATATCAATCATTTTATTTGCATTAAACAGAGCGTCATCACCTAATAAATTATTAAAATTATCTGCTCCTATATTTAATTCTTTTGGGTCAATTATTAAATCAGAGATTTCATTATTTTTTAATTGCACAACATTTGTTTTAGCATATGGGGAAATTTCATCTAAACCATCTTCACTGTTTACTATCCATGCAAATTTGATCTTTAAGTTTTTTAAAGCATTTGCAAAAATTTTTAGTAATTTCTTGTCAAAAACTCCCACAACTTGTCTTTCTACAAGAGCGGGGCTACTTAAAGGTCCAATCATATTAAAAATAGTTCTTTTCCCTATTTTTTTTCTTGTTGGTCCCACATGTTTCATTGCACTATGATAGTTAGGAGCAAACATAAAACCAAAGTTGTTATTATTTATTTGTTCTTCAATTTCTTTAGGTTCTAAATTGATATTTATTTTTAACTTTTCTAGAACATCACCAGATCCACATTTTGAAGAGACCGCTTTATTTCCATGTTTGGCAACTTTTATACCCATACTTGCCAGTAGTAATGCAGAAGCAGTTGATATATTAAGTGTATTTTTTCCATCACCACCAGTGCCACAGGTATCTATTGCATCATTTACATTAACCCTTTTAGACATTTCTCTTAAAACATAAACTCCACCTGCTATTTCATCAGAAACTTCACCTTTCTTTGATAATGTAGTTAAAAAGCTAAAAATTTGTTCATCATTAGCTTTTCCCTCCATAAGAAACTTAAAAATTGACTTACTTTCCTCAAAAGAAAGGTTCTGATTATTTTCGATTTTCTTTATGTAATTATCCATTTTTAATAAAGTTATTAATGATTTTTATACCAACATTTGTTTTTATACTTTCAGGGTGAAATTGCACTCCATGAACATTATATTTTTTATGCATCAGACCCATAATAATACCATCTTTAGTTTCAGCAGTTACAATCAAATCTTTAGATAGGCCTTTTTTATCAACAATAAGGCTATGATATCTCGTGGCCTCAAATTTATTTGGTAGATTTTTAAGTATACCTTTTTTGCAATTATAAATAATACTAGTTTTTCCATGCATTAATTTTTGTGCTTGTACGACTTTTGAACCAAATACTTCACCAATAATTTGATGACCCAAGCAGACCCCTAATATAGGAATTCTTTTGTGAAGATCTTTTACAATTTTTATACAATTGCCGGATTGTTTAGGGTTACCAGGTCCGGGTGAAATTACAATTTTGTTATATTTTTTTTTAATAATATCTTTTGAGTTGATTTTATCATTTCTTATCACATCAACTTTTACATTTTTTATTGAGGATAAATAATGGTAGAGATTGAATGTAAAACTATCATAGTTATCAATAAGTACGATTTTCATTTTATTCTAAAGATTTTAATAAAGCCTTAGCTTTATTTATAGTTTCATTATATTCATTTATAGGTTTGCTATCAGCTACAATTCCCGCACCAGCTTGAACATAAAATTTATTTTTCTTTGATACCGCTGTTCTTAAAGCTATACATGTATCAAAATCACCATTAGCAGAAAAATAACCAATACCACCTGCATATACTTTCCTTCTTGTGGGTTCTAATTCATCAATTATTTCCATTGCTCTGATTTTAGGAGCTCCAGACACTGTTCCAGCAGGAAATCCAGACAATAAAGTATCAAATTTACTGTATTTGTTATTAAAGTCACCTTGTACGTTAGATACAATATGCATAACATGAGAATATCTCTCAATTTTAAACTTTTCTGTAACTTTAACTGAATTTACTTTTGAAACTTTGCCAGCATCATTTCTGCCTAAGTCCAAAAGCATCAAATGTTCAGCAATTTCTTTTTTATCTTTTAAAAGATCTTTCTCAAAATAGACATCCTCTTTTAGATTTTTACCCCTTGGTCTGGTTCCTGCAATCGGACGTACAGTAATTTTCCCATTTCTTAATCTAACTAAAATTTCAGGACTAGCCCCAATTATTTGAAAATCATCAAAATTAAAAAAATACATAAATGGAGAAGGATTAGTTATTCTTAACTTTTTATAAATTTCTAAAGGACTTTTTACCAACTTTGTCTCAAATCTTTGACTTAAAACAACTTGAAAAATATCACCAATTTTAATGTATTTTTTTGCCTTATTAACATTAGTTAAGAATTTTTTTTTTGAAATATTGGATTTAATTATATGTCTTTGATTGGTTATTTTTATAGAATTATTATTTTGATAATTTGCAAGAAAAATTAAATTTTCAATTTCTCTTTTAATAAAATCATATTTATTTGAATAGTCTTTAATTTTTTCATCTGAAAAAATATTAACAATGAAATAAATTTTTTTAAGTACATTGTCATATATTATCAACTTGGTTGGTCTAATAATTCTTGCATCAGGAATATTTAAATCATCTCTGCAAGTATTTGGGATTTTTTCCAAGTATCTTATAATATCATAAGAAAAATACCCAGATATTATTGAGCTAATTGGTGGAAGTTCTTTAGGGATCTTGAATTTAAATTCCTGTATTATTTTTTCAATAATATCTTTTGGCTTTCCCTTTAATTTTTTCTTTTTATTTCTTATATAACTGAAACTGCTATTATTATTAAATTCCCATATTTTATCAGGATCCTTGCCAAAAATTGTATATCTACCTTTTATCAAACCTTTTTCAACAGATTCAAAAATGAAACTATTTTTTTCAACTAAAAAATTATTAATTAAATTTATAATTTCCCTTTCCCCATTTGTTTTTAAAGAGTTAAATACTATTTGGTTATTTTTTTTTTTATGAAGAGTTTTAAATTCTTTTAGAGATACATTTAACATTAATTAAAGTTATTCTTTACCCTTTCTAATGTTTTGTGATTTATTTCTATTTTATATTTTTTATTAACAACATTATCATAAGAGATGTATAAGTTATTTTTAACCTTGTGATCTGCAAATTGTGAAAATATATTACTTTGTCCAGCTCCTTTTGTAAGTTTTTTTGATTTTATATTTTTAATATATGCCAGATAAATGTTTTTTTTTGAATCATTTATTAATGAAAAACTATTATTTGGTTTAGTATAGATATGTTTAATAGAATCAGTTGAAAAAATTGTTTTTTCATTAAAAGAATTTAATGAAATTGTTTCAATTTTATTGTTATCATTTGCTAATTTATAAAAATCATTTGTACCAAATTTTTTATCTTTGATTTTATTAAGTAATTCCTTATTGTAATTGAACATATTCATCTGCTGTAATTGATTTTTTACTAAATCATAAAAATCATTACTTTTTGGAACTATTTTTATTTTATTTTTTATTTCATATAATAAAAAATATTCATTTTTGTCTATTAATTGAATCTTGTCTTGATCTTTTTTTTCATATATTTCTTTAAAAAATTCTTCTTCATAGTTATCTCCTATAAAGTTTTTAATCTCAGTTAACTTTAAATCATATTTAGATGATACAGCATCTATATTCATGCCATTAAAAATATCATTTTCTAATAAGTCAATTTTTTTAAAAAATTCATCATCAAAATTATTTGATTGCACAAGGTTATTTGGATTAATTTTTATATAAGTAAAATCTATAGAATCTCTTTTAAGATTTTCTTCGTTATTTTTAATATACTCGTTAATTTCAATGTCTGTAAAACTATCTTTATTTTTATAGAAACTATTAAGTTTGATATATTCTAAATCAATACCTTTATATTGATCGTTGTAAATTTTATTAGTTTTAAAAAAGGGAGATTGAACGCCACCTGCTATGTATTCGTATAATTGCTTCTGTAGTTCATTATTTTTTAATTCAGCTTCAAATTGTGCTGCAGATAGATTTCTTTCAAGTAAAAATTTTTCATACTTTAATCTGGAAAATTTACCTTCTTCATTTAAAAAGATATTATTTTTTTTAATTATATTTGCCAGTGCTTCTTCAGATATAGATAAATTCAATCTTTTAATTTCTAATTCAATAACTTTTTTTTGTATTAATTTAGTTAACTGTTCTTCTAAAATATTGTCTTTTAATTTTTCTCTAATCATTTCATTTGTAAGCTCTGAGTTATTTAAATGAAAAATAAAATCCTTGGTTGATACGTTGTGATTATTAATTTTAGCTATACTATTTGTATTACCACCACTAAAAACACTTCCCATCCCCCAAAATACAAATGGAACAATAATTATAGCAACTAATACAGTTGCTAATTTACCCTTCGAAAATGATCTTAGTTTACCTAACATATAAAATCGTTTATTAATTGATCTATAAAAAACAAACCTATAAATTAATTTAACAATAATGACAAATAATAAAATTTATTTTATAGCAAATTGGAAAATGTATGGAACTTTACATTCTGTACAATCATTAAAAAACGTAATTAAATTAAAAAATAAGCAAATTTATAATAAAGCTAAAATAATATACTGTCCCCCATATACTCTTCTTGAGTTATTTTCAAAATCAATAAAGAAAACTAAATTAGAACTTGGTGCTCAAAATTGTCATTTCCATTCTGAATATGGAGCTTTCACTGGTTCGGTAAATTCAAAAATGATTAAAAATGTTGGTTGTAAATATGTTATTTTGGGACATTCTGAAAATAGAATATCTGGAGATAGTGATAAAATAATTAATTTAAAAGTAAAATCTTCTATAAAAGAAAATTTGAAAATAATTTTTTGTATTGGAGAAACTCTTAAAGAAAAAAAAAAAAATAAAACCAATCTTATTTTAAAAAAACAATTAATTAACGGTCTCAGAAATATAAAAAATAAAAAAAATATTATATTTGCTTATGAACCTGTTTGGTCTATAGGCACAGGTATTATTCCAAAATCTAATGATTTAGAAAATCAAATACTTCAAATCAAACATTTCCTAAAGCGCAAGTTTAGAATAAAACACCCAACAGTACTGTATGGTGGTTCAGTAAGCCCAAAAAATATATCAGCTTTAAATCAAATTTCCTCAATAAATGGATTTTTAATTGGTGGCGCCTCTCAGAATTCTAAGAAATTTATTGATATCATAAAAAAAACTATTAATTAGTTCTCATGGAAAACATATTATTAGGAATAAATATAATTCTTGCAATTATTTTAGTGCTCTTGGTTCTATTACAAAAATCTGAGGGTGGCGCTCTAGGAATAGGTGTTTCTCAGGACAACTTTATGTTTTCTAGATCTGCTGGTAATTTTTTTACAAAAGCTACCGCATTTGTTGCAACATTATTCATAATATGCAGTTTAGCACTAACAATTTTATCTAGAGAGGGATTAACACCAACTACATCTGTGATTGATAAAATTGAAGAAAATGCAGATGATGCACCAAAAATACCTGAAAATAATAATTAATCCTTTTAATTTTGTAATTTAAAAGCTATAAGATACTTCCATGGCGCGATATATATTCGTCACTGGCGGCGTGGTTTCATCATTAGGTAAAGGATTGTCATCTGCTTCTTTAGCATACTTATTAAAATCCAGAGGATTTAAAGTAAGAATTAGAAAAATGGATCCTTATTTAAATGTCGATCCTGGAACAATGAGTCCATTTCAGCATGGAGAGGTATTTGTTACAGATGATGGAGCTGAAACAGATTTAGATTTAGGTCATTACGAAAGATTTACTGAAATTTCATGTAAACAGTCAGACAACATTACAACTGGAAAAATTTATAGTGATATAATTAAAAAAGAGCGTAAAGGAAAATATTTAGGAAAGACAGTTCAAGTTATACCTCATGTGACTGATAGAATAAAAGAATTTATCAAAGGAGATATTAAAGGTGAAGATTTTGTTATTTGTGAAATAGGCGGCACAGTTGGAGATATAGAGAGTCTCCCATTTGTTGAAGCAATTAGACAATTTTCAAACGATATTGGAAAAAGCAAAACATTATTTATACATTTAACTTTAGTTCCATATTTAAAGTCTTCTGATGAAATTAAAACAAAACCTACTCAACATTCTGTTAAAGAATTAAGATCTTTAGGAATTCAACCAGATATAGTCATTTGTAGATCACAACAATCTATTCCATACGATCAAAGAAAAAAAATATCATTATTCTGTAATGTATCGATTGATAATGTAATTGAAACTGTTGATGTTAGGACTATTTATGAAGCACCAATTAGTTTCCATAACGAAAAACTAGATAGACAGGTACTGAAGTATTTTAAACTAAATACTAAAAAAAATGCCAATTTAAAGCCTTGGAAAAAAATTACAAACACAGTCCTTAGAAATAAAAATCAAGTAGACATTGCTATAGTAGGTAAATATGTAAATTTAAAAGATGCATATAAATCTTTAGACGAAGCCTTGATTCATGGTGGAATTAATAACAATGTTAAGGTGAATTTAATTAGAATAGAATCTGATAAATTGAAAACTAATCAAATAAGCAAACTGTTAAAAAATGTATCTGGAATATTAATACCAGGTGGATTTGGAAAAAGAGGAACAGAAGGAAAAATCTCAGTAATAAATTTTGCTCGTAAAAAGAAAATTCCATTCCTTGGAATATGTTTTGGGATGCAAATGGCAGTGATTGAATTTGCTAGAAATGTTTTAAAAATTAAAAAAGCAGGGTCTACAGAATTTAATAAAAAATGCTTTCCAGTTATTGGTTTAATGAATGAATGGAACAAAGATGGTAAAACTATTAAAGGTACTGAGAAAGAGCTCGGTGGGACAATGAGATTAGGTCTATACGAGGCAAAATTAAAACATAATTCATTGATAAAAAATATTTATAAATCAAGTTTTATTAAAGAAAGACACAGACATAGATACGAAGTGAACAATAATTTAAAAGATAAATTTGAAGAAAAAGGTATGATTTTTTCAGGCATGTCTCCTGATAACCTATTACCTGAAATAATTGAAATAAAAAATCATCCGTGGTTTGTAGGTGTACAATTCCATCCAGAATTTAAATCTAGACCTTTAAACCCACATCCTTTATTCTCATCTTTTATCAAAGCTGCAAAAAATAAATAATGGTAAGTAAAATAGTCAATTGTAATGGTATTAAAATTTCTAATAATGAAAAAATTGTAATTATTGCTGGACCTTGTCAGTTGGAAACAGAACAACATGCAATGGATATGGCAGGAAAGATTAAAGAAATTACATCAAAATTTAACGTGGGATGTATATACAAAACATCTTTTGATAAAGCTAATAGAACTAGCCTAAAAGGTAAAAGAGGGGCGGGTTTAGATTCATCATTACCAGTATTTGATAAAATAAAAAAAGAATTAAATGTTCCCGTCTTAACCGATATTCATAATGAAAAACAATGTTCAATAGTTTCAAATCATGTTGATGTATTGCAAATACCAGCATTCTTATGTAGACAAACCGACTTACTTGTAGCTGCGGCCAAGACTAATAAAATTATCAATGTAAAGAAAGGTCAATTTTTAGCCCCATGGGATATGGTTAATGTTACAAAAAAAATTTCTGACTCTGGAAATGAAAATATATTAGTAACTGAAAGAGGTGCAAGTTTTGGATACAATACTTTGGTTTCAGATATGAGAGCAATACCTATTATGGCTAAAAATAATTACCCAGTAGTTTTTGATGCTACTCATTCAGTTCAACAACCAGGAGGCCTTGGAGAGAAAAGTGGAGGTCAAAGAGAATTTGTTGAGTATCTTGCACGAGCTGCAGCAGCAGTAGGAGTTGCAGCAATATTTATAGAAACTCACCAAGACCCTGATAATGCCCCTTCTGATGGTCCAAATATGGTTCCACTAGATCAACTTGAAAATTTAATTAGACAAATTGTAGAAATAGACAATCTTATTAAAAAAAAGTAATTACCAAATATGAGTAAAATAACAAAAGTTATTGCAAGGCAAGTTTTTGATAGTAGAGGAAATCCAACTATCGAAGCAGAGGTTTATTCTAAAAATATTAGCTCACGAGCAATTTGCCCTTCTGGCGCATCAACTGGATCATTTGAAGCTTATGAAAAAAGAGACTCATCTAATAAAAAATATTTAGGTAAAAGTGTTTTAAAATGTGTAGAAATTATAAATAAAAAAATAGCAAAAAAAATAAAAAATCAAAATATTCATAATCAAGAAAAAATAGATCATATTTTAATAAAACTAGATGGGACAAAACAAAAATCAAAATTAGGTGCAAATTCAATTTTAGCGGTTTCAATGGCTGTTAAAAAATTATCAGCTAAAGTAAAGAAAATCCCTTTATATAAAAATTTTTTAATAAAAAAAGATTTTAAACTTCCTTATCCACTTATGAATATAATTAACGGAGGAGCCCATGCAAATAATGGATTAAGAATTCAAGAATTTATGATTAGACCTGATAGTGCAAAATCATTTTCAGAAGCAATAAGAATGTGCTTTTTAGTAATTAATAATTTAAAAAAAATGATTAAAAAACAAGGTCATTCCACTTCTGTAGGTGATGAAGGAGGCTTTGCACCAATGATTAATGATAATGAAAAAGCTTTAAAACTAATTGTAAACGCCATTAACACAGCTGGCTACAAAAATGGTAAAGATATATCAATTTGCTTAGATGTTGCTGCAAATGAGTTGTTTAAAAATAATAAATACTCAGTTCATTCAAATAAATACGTAAATTCAAATTCGACGATTAAAAAATATATGTATCTTATAAAAAAATACAAAATTTCATCTATAGAAGATCCATTTGCTGAAAATGATTGGAAATCTTGGAATAATTTGATGAAAAATAATTTGTCCAAAGTTCAAATTGTTGGAGATGACTTATACGTAACTAATCTTGAAAGACTTAAAATTGGTTTTTTAAATAAATCCTCAAATGCGATTCTCATTAAGTTAAATCAAATAGGTACTGTAACAGAAACATTAGAGGTAATTAAATTTTCACATTTAATTGGTTTTAAAACAATTATATCTCATCGGTCGGGAGAAAGTGAGGATACCTTTATTGCCGATCTAGCTGTTGGTACTAATTCTGATCAAATTAAGACTGGTTCATTAGCAAGATCTGAGAGAGTTGCAAAATATAATCAATTATTGAGAATTGAAGAAAATCTTGGAAGTAAAGCTAAAATGAATAAAATGTAATAATGATAGATAAATTAAAAAAAAATTATTTTCTATTAATTTCTACTTTTTTATTACTTTATTTTTTCTTCAATCTTTTTGATGGAGAAAGAGGTCTTATCTCATTTTTTGACAAAAAAAGTCAGTTACAGGATCTTGAACAACAAGAAGTTAGATTAACTAAGAAAATTGAAGATTTAGAATTTAGAAACTCACTTTTAACTGAAAATTTAGATCTAGATTACGTTGAAACTCTAATAAGAGAAAAGTTTTTATTTGGAAAAGAAGGTGAGACTATTTATATAATTAAAAATAATGACAATTAGACATCCAGAAAAAGTCAATAAACCTATAAATCCAATTAAAAAAAAACCTAATTGGATAAAATCGAAACTAACAAATAGTAAAGAGTTCTTTTTTACAAAAACAATAATTAATCAAAATAAATTAGTTACAGTATGTGAGGAAGCTAATTGCCCTAATATAGCTGAGTGTTGGAGTAAAAAACATGCCACTTTTATGATTATGGGTGATACTTGTACAAGAGCATGTGCCTTTTGTGATGTTAAAACTGGTAAACCTGAAAGATTAGATCCATTTGAACCATTTAAAATTTCTAAAGCTGTAAAAAAATTAAATTTGAAACATGTTGTAATAACATCAGTTGACAGAGATGATTTGAAAGATGGTGGTTCAAATCATTTTCATGATGTTATTGTTTCAATAAGAAAAAATAATCCAAATACTTCAATTGAAGTTTTAACTCCTGATTTTTTAAGAAAAGGCGATGCCTATAAAAAAGTTTTAGAAGCAGAACCGGATGTTTTTAACCATAACATAGAGACAGTTCCTAGTCTTTATAGAAAAGTTAGACCTGGTGCAAAATATTTTGAGTCATTGGCACTTTTAAAAAATGCAAAAAAAATTAATAAGAATGTATTTACTAAATCAGGAATTATGGTCGGGTTAGGTGAAAATAAAGATGAAATAATTCAAGTAATGGATGACCTTAGGACTGCGGAAGTAGATTTTTTAACAATAGGACAATATTTGCAGCCATCTGCTAAGCACCATCCACTTGATAGATATTATAGTCCAGATGAATTTTATGATCTAAAAAGAATCGCAAAATCAAAAGGTTTTCTTTTAATATCCTCTTCACCTCTTACCAGATCTTCTTATCACGCTGATGAAGATTTTGCTGAAATTCAAAAAAAAAGAATAGCCCAATCTAATGCCCAAAGCATCAGTTAAAAGATTAATTGAATGTAATAAAGATCAGTTAATCGATTTAGTTCTTGATATAGATAAATATCCCAGATTTGTTCCATTTTGTCTAAACTCTAAAGTTTACGAACGAAATAAAAAAGGAGATTTAATTTTTATAGTTGCTGACCTTACAATTGGTAAAGGGCCCTTTACCGATACATACAAAAGTGATGTTAAGTATAATATTAAAAAAAATGAAATTTATGTAACTAACCTGGATGGACCACTAAAATATTTAGAAAATAATTGGAAATTTAAAGAAAATAATAACGCTACAGAGGTTACATTTGAGGTTGATTTTGAATTAAAAAATGAATTTTTAAATATTATTATGACAAAATCTTTTAAATATGGCTTAGATAAAATTGCTGATGCTTTTCAAAAAAGGGCTGAAGAATTATATCACCTTTGATTTAAAGGTGTAACTTTTCTATGTCTTGGGCCTGTATATTTTGACAATGGTCTAATTAGTTTATTTGCCGCATGTTGTTCCATTATATGTGCAGACCATCCAGTAATTCTAGATATTACAAATATAGGTGTAAAAAAATCTGTATCAAAACCCATCAAATGATAAGTTGGACCAGTAGGGTAATCAACATTAGGGTATATATTTTTTCTTTTAATCATTACTTCTTTAACAATGTCATAAATTTTTGCAAATTTTTTATCATTATTAATTTTAGAAACATTTTTAAAAAATTTTTCCATAGTTGGTACCCTCGAGTCACCTTTTTTATATACTCTATGACCAAATCCCATTACAACGTCCTTGTTATCTAGGGCTTTATTGATCCATTTGAATGCTTTTTCAGGTTTTTTTATTTTATTCATCATGTGCATTACTTCTTCATTGGCACCACCGTGAAGAGGACCCTTTAAACTTGCTATTGCTCCAGTAATAGCTCCATGAATATCAGATAAACTACTTGTTATAGTTCTTGCAGTAAATGTAGAAACATTAAAGCTGTGTTCAGCATAAAGAATTAAAGATACGTCAAAAGCTCTAACTATTTCTTTACTAGGAACTTTTCCAAAACACATATGAAAAAAATTTTCTGAAAAAGATAATTTTTTTTTAGGAGATATTATTTTTTTTCCTTTTCTTGATCTTAAAAATGCAGCTAAAGCAATTGGTGTTTTTGAAAAAATCCGAATAGCTTTACGCATATTTGCTTTCGGAGAATTATCTTTAGTTTCTTTATCTTCTAATGCCATTAGACTAACTGCTGTTCTTACCACGTCCATAGGATGGGCTTTTTTTGGCATTTTTCTAATATCACTTAAAATTTCTTTTGAAAGTTTTCTATCTGATCTTTCTTCTTTAATAAAATTTTTTAATTGTTTTTTATTTGGAAGCTCACCATTTAGAACTAGGTATGCAACTTCCTCAAAAATACATTTCTCGCATAAATCCTGAACAGCATATCCTCTATACGTTAAGGAATTAATTTCTGGCATTACTTGAGAAACATTTGTTTCATCAACAACAACACCTAATAGTCCTTTCTTTATTTCATCACTCATTATTCATGTCCGTCTGTATTGAAATTATAAATTTTTTCATCTAATTCATTGTACTTTTCGTACTCAACTAAATCGTAAAGTCTTTTCCTAGTTTGCATTTTATCAACAATATTGTTTTGGTGTCCATCTGCAAAAATAGCACGCAATCCATCTTCCACACTTTTTAAAGCTAATCTTTGAGTAGTTACTGGATAAATAACTATGTTATATCCAAGATTTTCTAACTCTTTATAGTTTAAGAGTTTAGATTTTCCAAATTCAGTCATATTAGCCAATAAAAAACAATCTAATGATTTTCTTACTTGATCAAATTCTTTTTCATCTTTAAGAGCCTCTGGAAATACAATTTCTGCTCCAGCTTGTATATAAGCTTTACATCGATCAATCATTTTATCAATACCTTCAACATTTTTTGCATCTGATCTTGCTATTATTTTAAAATTACTATCTTTTCTCGATTTGACGCAAAGCTTGATTTTTTGGACCATTTCTTCTTTTGAAATTAATTCTTTGTTATCAAGATGACCACATCTCTTTCTTTCTATTTGATCTTCTATGTGGACACTAGTAATTCCAAATTTTTCAAATTTTTTAATTGTCTCTTCACAATTTTTAAATCCTGTATCAATATCAACTAATGTTGGTAAATTAGTAACTCTAGCTATTTGTTTTGATCTATTACTAACATCATCGAGAGTAGTTAGACCTATATCAGGATAACCCAGATCATTAGACATTACACCTCCAGAAACATAAACAGCATCATAACCAATTTCCTCAATAATTTTTGCTGTGATGGGATTGTATGCCCCAGGTACTCTTAATATTTTATTTGTTTTAAGTTTTTTAACAAAATCTTTTCTTTTTTCTTCAGGTTTTTTTTCTACAAAATGCATTAAAAAATTCCATTTTTTTTGTTCTTTTTTAATTGGTTTTTATTTATTTCTAAGTTAACTTTACTTAGGTGACCTTTTCTTATTTTTCTTAAATTTTGTACTTCTTTTAAAAATCTAATTCCTTCTCTTTTGGAAATGATGCCACTTGTTAAAGTGTTAAATTTATTAATATAATTCTCCCTTTTAAATGGTCTAGCTCCATACGGATGTGCATCAGCTTTATCAAGTTGTTCTGAGATTTTTTTTCCGTTATTCATTGTGACAACAACTTTAGCTCCAAATGATTTATTTTTCGGATTTGGATCATGATATTTCTTTGTCCACTTTTTATCCTCGTAAGTTTGAATTGAGTTCCAAAGTTTAATAGTGCTTTTTTTATTTGACCTAGATTTATTGTAAGATTTTATATGGTGCCACTTACCATCCTCAAGAGCAACAGCAAAAATATACATTATGGAATGGTCTAGTGTTTCTCTGCTAGCATTGGGATCCATTTTTTGAGGATCATTAGCTCCAGTTCCAATTACGTAATGTGTATGATGACTTGTGTGAATATCAATTTTTTTTATTTTATTTAAATCCTTAATTTTATTTTTTAATTTTTTTGCTATATCTATTAATGCCTGTGCTTGATATTCAGCAGAATATTCTTTTGTGTAAGTTTCTAAAATTGCTTTTTTTTCTTCTTTTTTTTTAGGTAGTGGTATTTTGTATAATGCTTTTTTTCCATCTAATATTCTAGCAACAACACTATCCTCTCCCTCATATATTGGGCTAGGCGCTCCTTCACCTCTCATAGCGCGATCAATAGCTTCTATTGCTAACTTTCCTGCATGTGCAGGCGCAAAAGCTTTCCAACTTGAAATTTCACCTTTTCTTGATTGCCTTGTGGAAATAGTTGTATGCAAAGATTGCTGAATGGCCTGATATATAGTTTCAGTATTTAATTTTAGCATTGAACCAATTCCAGCAGCAACACTAGGTCCTAAATGTGCAATATGATCTATTTTATGTTTATGAAGACAAATACCTTTTACCAAGTTTACTTGAATTTCATAAGCAGTGATAATTCCCCTAAGAAGATCAATTCCACTTCTCTTTTTTTGCTGTGCTACTGCTAATAATGGAGGAATATTATCACCAGGGTGACTATAATCAGCAGCTAAAAAAGTATCATGAAAATCTAATTCTCTAACAGCTGTACCATTCGTCCAAGCAGCCCATTCACAATCAAATTTTTTTTTTCTATTTACTCCAAATATATTAGCTCCATTTTTTCTTGGATGTTTTAAAGCCATATCTCTCGAGGCAATTACTGGTTTTCTATTTAATGAAGCTATGGCAACTGAAGCATTATCAATAATTCTGTTTATTGCCATTTCAATTGATAATTTATTAAGTTTTACATTATCACTTGCAACTTCAGCAATTTTCCAAGCAAGTTGTTTTTTTTTATTTAACTTAATCTTAGATGGATAAACTCTTACTTTATGTAAAATCAAAATCTCTCCTTAATTAATAATCAATAGTAATAATAAATTATTTTTGTATTACAATCAAAATGGCAGTGATCAAAAGTAAAAATGCAAGAAAATACTCTATTAAAGCTTTTATTCTTTTATTCTTAACAAAATTTCTTATAGCAGAACCGAAAGCAGCCCAAGGGGATATAGATATCGGACATATAATAAGAGCAACTATTGCAATGAAAAAAATTGAAATAATTAAATTACCCTCTTTTGGCAAAAAACCTGAAGCAGCCATAGTCGAAATAGTCCAAGCTTTTGGATTTACAATTTGAAATAATGCAGCTTCATAAAACTTTAAGGGTTTTGAGCCATCTTCTTTGATTTTATTGAAAGATCCGATTATTTTATAACCTAAATATAATAAATATATTGCACATAAAATTTTTAATATATTTTGAATTTGTGGGAAAATCTGAAAAATTTTCCCTAAACCAAAGCATACAAGAATTAATTGAATAATATGTCCAATTGTTATTCCAGACATATGTGGAATAGTTTTTAAAAAACCAAATTTTAATCCAGAAGCTAAAACCATTGCATTATTCGGTCCTGGGGTAACATACATTACAAAATAAAAACTAATTAAAGCAAATAAAATATTTAGGTCAATCATTGATATAATTAGTAATTATACTTTCAATACCTATAAAATCTTTTATTAAATGATTGTGATATATTTCATCCACACTTTTTTGGGTATAACCATCCTCTAAAAGAATAAACGGAACTCCAGCTGACTTAGCAGCATTCGCATCTGTTTCACTATCACCTATCATTATACTTTTATTAATTTCTCCATTTATAATTTCAATTATGCTTGTAATATGTCTTGGATCAGGCTTACAATAGTCAAAAGTATTACTACCAGCTACGTACTCAAAATAATCATATATTTTAATTTTTTTTAATAAGTCAACTGCTAAATGTTCAGGTTTATTTGTGCACACAGCCAAGGATATTTTTTTTATTTTACACCAATCTAGAAAATCTTTTACACCTAAAACTAGTTGACTCTCTATTAAAATATTTTCACCATAATAATTAATAAATTCCTTTACCATCTTATCAGTGATAGCTTTATCTTTAATTTTACTAAATTCTTTTTTTGCTTGCCCCCATACGGATCTTCCTATTAAAGATTTTGCACCTTGACCTATCATTTTTCTAATGTCGTCTGTAGACTTAGTTTCGTATCCAAATTTTCTCATTACAAAATTATGAGCGTTCATTAAATCTGGAGCAGTATCTACCAATGTTCCATCAAGATCGAAAAGAATTGTTAGTTTTTGACTCATTTTTAAAAGTATTAATAAGAAATAATTTGTGAATTAAAGATCTTATTCACATAACTATAAGTAATTTAATAAATGAAACAAATAAATTTACAAGTTAATTTAAGAAAAAAATTTATTAAACAAGGTGTTAAAATGATAGCACCCGATACTGTATATTTTTCAAAAGATACCAAACTTGGCAAAAACGTCATGATTGAGCCTTATGTCGTGTTTGGAAAAAAAGTAAAAATTCAAAATAATGTTAAAATCTTATCTTTTACACATTTAGAAAACGTTAGAGTTGAAAGCAATGTAAGCATAGGACCTTTTGCGAGAGTTAGACCAGGAACAGTTTTAAAAAAAGGATCAAAAGTTGGAAATTTTGTTGAAATTAAGAAAAGTGTTGTTGGCAATAGATCTAAAGTAAATCACTTGTCATATATCGGGGATAGCCACTTAGGAAACGACGTAAATATAGGAGCTGGGACAATAACATGTAATTATGATGGTATTAAAAAAAATAAAACAAAAATTAAAGATAAAGTATTTGTTGGTTCAAACACATCAATTATTGCGCCAGTTACTATAAATAAAAAAAGTATAATAGGTGCTGGTTCAGTGATAACAAAAAACATATCTAAAAATTCTTTAGCATTATCTAGAGCGCCTCAATTAGAGATTAAAAACTACAGAAAGAAAAAATAATGTGTGGAATTGTAGGAATAACAAGTAATAAGCAAGTTATATCTCCCATAATCAATTCGTTAAGAAAACTTGAATACAGAGGCTACGACTCTGCAGGAATAGCCACTCTAAACCAAGGCTTTATAAATGAAGTTAAGTGTGAAGGAAGAGTTAATGCTTTAGAAAAAAATTTATTAAAATCTAAGTTGGAGGGCACAGTAGGTATTGGACATGTTAGATGGGCTACACACGGTGCGCCTAGTACAATTAACGCTCATCCTCACTCTTCTGAAAAAGTATCTGTAGTTCACAACGGAATTATAGAAAATTCTACAATATTAAAAAAATTTTTAATAAAAAAAGGTCATAAATTTAAATCTCAAACTGACACAGAGGTAATTGTTCATTTAATTACTGAGTATTTAAAAAAAAATGATTTAAAAAAAACGATAATTAAAGTTTTAAAAAAACTTCATGGAAGTTTTGCGCTAGGTATTATATTTAAAGATTATCCAGATATGATTGTTGGTGCAAGAAGAGGGTCACCTTTAGCTGTTGGATATGGGCCAAATGAAAATTATTTAGGATCAGACTCTTATGCCCTAAAGACAATGACAAATAAAATTTCTTATTTAAATGATGGTGAATTCTGTATTTTAAAAAATAATAGTGTTGAATTTTTTAATGATATAGGAAACAAAATTAATAAAAAAATCTTAGAATTATCAGAAAATAACGAAAATTATGACAAAGGAGATTTTAAACATTTTATGGCTAAGGAAATCGAAGAGCAACCAGTTACTATAAAAAATTGTGTTAAAGAATATGTAGATAAAATTAATAATGATATCAATATTTTTAATTTTCCTTGGAAAGTAAATGAAATTTCATCAATAGTATTAATAGGATGTGGTACGGCTTTTCATTCATGTTTAATGGCCAAATACTGGTTTGAAAATTTTACTACTCTAGATGTTTCTGTGGATATAGCCTCTGAATTTAGATATCGAAAAAATAAGTTTAAAAAAGATGCATTATATGTGTTCGTTTCACAATCTGGTGAAACTGCTGATACATATGCATCTTTAGACTTATGCAATAAAAATAAAATGAAAACTTGCAGTATAGTTAATGTTGTAGAAAGCTCTATAGCAAGAGATTCTAAATTTGTCCTACCAATTCATTGTGGGCCAGAAATTGGTGTAGCTTCCACAAAGGCCTTTTTGGGACAAATGTTAGTTTTATATATTTTGTCTTTAAAAATTTCTTTTATGCGAAAAGATATTGATAAGGAAACATATGTTAATAAGATTAAATCACTATTTACACTTTCAGATTTAATTAAAAAAACTTTAGAAACTGATAGTAAAACTCAATTAGTTTGTAATTCATTTGTTGATATTAAAGGGTCTATGTTTTTAGGCAGAGGCTACTCTTACCCTATAGCGCTTGAGGGTGCTTTGAAATTAAAAGAATTATCTTACGTTCACGCTGAAGGATATCCAGCTGGTGAAATGAAACATGGACCATTAGCTCTTATAGAAGAGGGAATGCCTGTTGTAGTAATAGCTCCCAGAGATGAGTACTACACAAAAACAATTTCAAATATGCAAGAGGTTATTGCAAGAGGAGCAAAAGTTTTATTAATTACGAATAAAAGTAAGGACGAAATTTATTCAGAAAATATTTGGGAGTATATAGAAGTAGAAAATACCACAGATGATCTACTACCATTTTTGATTACAATACCGCTGCAAAAGTTAGCTTATTATTCTGCTCTTAAAAAGGGTTACGATATAGATAAACCACGTAATTTAGCGAAATCAGTCACAGTTGAATAATTTTTAAACCCTGCTAAAACACTCTAAGGTTGAATTATGAAAAAATGGAAAACAAATAGTTGGAGAAATTACCCAGTTAAGCACATTCCAAAATATGAGGATGAAAAACATCTTAACATGGTCCTTAATAAAATAAAAAGTTTTCCGCCATTAGTATTTGCTGGTGAGACCAGACATTTAAAACAGCAGTTGGCTGAAGTTGTCGATGGAAAAGCTTTTTTATTACAAGGAGGAGATTGCGCTGAAAGTTTTGCAGAGTTTAATCCTGATAATATAAGAGATTACTTTAAACTAATGTTGCAAATGTCATTAGTCTTAACTTATTCAGCATCACTACCAGTTGTTAAACTTGGGAGAATTGCTGGACAATTCTCTAAACCGAGAAGTGCCCCTACAGAGAAACAAGGTGATAAAGAACTTCCAAGTTACTTAGGAGATAATATTAATGGTATCGATTTTACTGAAAAAGCAAGAAAACCGGATCCAAAAAGATTATTTAAAGCTTACTCTCAATCTGCATCTACACTAAATTTAATAAGAGCATTTTGTCATGGAGGATTTGCAGATTTAAAAAAAGTTCACCTTTGGAATTTAGGCTACATTAAAAAAAGTCCTTTAAGTAAAAAATTTAAGGAATTAGAGGATAAAATTGCTGATGCTTTAGCATTTATGGATGCTTGTGGAATAAATTCAGATTTTAATAGAAGATTGAAAACAGTAAACATGTGGACATCACATGAAGCTTTATTATTACCATTTGAAGAAAGTATGACAAGGGTAGATTCCACAACAGGCGAATATCACGATACGTCGGCACACTTTGTTTGGATAGGTGACAGAACAAGACAAATAGATGGTGGACATGTAGAATTTTGCAGAGGTATAGAAAATCCAATTGGAATTAAATGTGGCCCAACATCAAAACCTGAAGAGATTGTTAAAATTTGTAATGTTATAAATCCAAAAAATGAAAAAGGAAAAATAACCTTAATTTCAAGATTTGGACATGACAATGTTGGGAAATTTTTACCAAAACTAATTAGATCCATCAAAAAAGAAGGATTAAATGTTATTTGGTCTTGTGACCCAATGCATGGAAATACAATTAAATCTACTACTGGCTTTAAAACTAGACCTTTTAACAATGTCTTAAAAGAAGTTAAGAGTGTTTTTGCAGTTCATCAAAGTGAGGGTTCTTATGCCGGAGGCTTACATATTGAGATGACAGGACAAAATGTTACAGAATGCACTGGTGGTACTCAAAAAATATCAGATAAAGACTTATCAAGCAGATATAGAACTCATTGTGATCCAAGACTAAATGCCAACCAGGCTCTAGAATTAGCCTTCTTAATTTCTGACGAAATTAAGAAGAATTCTATATATGCAAGAAGCGGCATTAGAGCGGCATCTTAAACGTTTATAAAATAAATCCTTTAACGTATATTTGAATTATGGAAGTTAGTAAAAAAGTTGAATTTATCAAAGATTGGATATTGAATTATGTTAATTCGATGCCCTCAAAAGCTGAATCCTTAGTTATTGGTATATCGGGAGGTATAGACTCATCAGTTACAAGTACTTTGTGTGCCATGACTGGATTAAAAACTATTGCCTTAACTATGCCAATTAAACAAAAGAAAGATCAGAATGATCTAAGTTTATTACATAAAAAATGGCTAACGGACAATTTTAAAAATGTAGAAACTCATTTATTAGAACTCGATAACGTGTTTAAAAATTTTGAAAATACATTGTCAAATTTTAAAAATGAACATGGAATGGCAAATTCAAGAGCAAGACTTAGAATGACAACACTTTATCAAGTTGCAGCAGCAAACAAAGGTATTGTAGTCGGAACAGGTAATAAAGTTGAGGATTTTGGTGTAGGGTTTTATACAAAGTATGGCGATGGAGGAGTTGACATATCACCAATTGCTGATTGTTCTAAAACAGAGGTATGGGAAATTGGCAAGGAATTAAAAATATCGAATGAAATTATAAATGCAAAACCTACAGATGGACTATGGGACGATGGTCGAACTGATGAAGGCCAACTAGGATTAAAATACGAAGAATTAGAAGATGCAATGAATAATCCAGACTCACCAAATTACGAAAAATACATAAAAATAAGAAAATTAAATCTTCATAAAATGGAATCCATTCCAGTTTGCAAGATTCCTAAGTAATCTAAAAGATTCACAAACACTAAATTAAAGTATATTTCTAGAATAATGAACAAAGATATTTTTTTAACAAATAGCCTTGGCAACAAGAAAGATAAATTTATACCAATAGATCCCAAAAAAATTGGCATGTATGTTTGTGGACCAACTGTTTATGACAATCCACATATAGGTAATGCTAGACCTTTAGTTATTTTTGATATTTTGTTTAAGGTTCTAAAATGTAAATACGGAAAAAATTCAGTTACGTATGTAAGAAATATTACTGATATCGATGACAAGATAATAATTTCATCAAAAGAAAAGAAAATTTCAATAGATGATTTAACAAATGAAATTACAAATATTTTTCATAAGGATTGTGAATATTTAAATTGTGAAAATCCAACGCATGAACCTAAAGCAACTGAGAATATTGATCTTATGATCGAAATGATTAACAAACTTATTGAAAATAAATTTGCTTACGAAAAAAATAATCATATTTATTTTGAAGTAAGTAAATTTAAAGATTATGGAAAACTATCTAATAAAAAACTAGATGATTTAATTGCTGGCGCCAGAGTTGAGATTTCAAAAAATAAAAAAAATCCTGCTGATTTTGTATTATGGAAACCGTCTGAAGAAAATGAACCTTCTTGGGAGTCTCCATGGGGCAAAGGAAGACCAGGATGGCATTTAGAATGCTCTGTAATGTCTAAAAAATTCTTAGGTGATAAATTTGATATTCATGGAGGTGGTAGAGATTTAATATTTCCACATCATGAAAACGAAATTGCGCAATCACGATGTGCAAATGAAAATGAAGTTTTTGCAAATTACTGGGTTCACAATGGATTTATAACAATCTCGAGTGAAAAAATGTCAAAGTCACAAGGCAACATTCTAAAGATCGATAGTTTAAGAAATAAGGTAAATGGACAAGTGTTAAGATTAGCTTTAGTTAGCACTCATTATAAACAACCTTTAGATTGGAACGACAAACTCTTATCAGAATGTGAAAAAACAATTAACAAATGGTATGAAAGTTATACAGATATCGAAAAACAATCTCTAATTCCAGATGAATATCTTGCTCCTTTGTATGATGATTTAAACACCCCTGGATATATTGCAAATCTTCATAAGTTGTTTGAAAAATCTCAAAAGGGTAATTTAAAAGACAAGGAAATATTTGTATCTGCTTGCAATTTTATAGGTCTTTTAAGTGAAAATAAAAATGATTGGCATAATTTTAAACAAAGTTTATCAAAAATTACTGAAGATGAAATTAAACAAAAAATAAATGAGAGAAACTTGGCTAGAAAAAATAAGGATTATAAAGAAGCAGATAAAATCAGAAATGAGCTATTAGACAAAGGAGTTTTAATTGAAGATAAAGATGATACAACGATTTGGAAATTTAAATGAGTAAAGAAAGAATACATATTTTTGATACGACTCTTAGAGATGGCGCTCAAACGCAAGGTGTTGATTTTTCAATAGATGATAAACTGAAAATCGCAAATGCATTAGATGAGTTAGGAGTTGATTATATAGAAGGTGGATGGCCAGGAGCTAATCCTACAGACACTGAATTTTTTCAAAAGAAGTTAAAATTAAAAAACTCAGTGTTAACTGCTTTTGGTATGACTAAAAGATCAGGAAGAAGCGCAGATAATGATCCCGGGCTTTCTTCAATCCTCAACAGTAATACAGCGGCGGTATGTTTAGTTGGTAAGTCATGGGATTTTCATGTTGATGTAGCATTAGAAATATCTAATGAAGAAAACTTAGATAATATTGCTGAAAGTGCAAAATTATTTGTTAAAGAAAAAAGAGAGTTCATGTTTGATGCAGAACATTTTTTTGATGGCTTCAAAAATAATAAAGAATATGCACTTTCTTGCATCAAATCAGCATATGACAACGGTGCACGATGGATTGTGCTTTGTGATACAAATGGAGGTACTTTACCAAATGAAGTATCAGAAATTGTAGGTGAAGTAAGTAAAGTCATTCCAGGAAAAAATTTAGGTATTCATGCACATAATGATACTGGAAATGCAGTTGCAAATTCTTTAGCAGCAATACATTCAGGGGCAAGACAGATCCAGGGAACAATAAATGGATTAGGGGAGCGATGCGGTAATGCTAACTTAATGTCTGTAATTCCCACATTATTTTTAAAGGAAAATTTTTCCAACAAGTATGAAATTAAAATTAAAAAAGAAAGTATCAGCAAGTTAACTCAATGCTCAAGACTTCTTGATGAAATATTGAATAGAAAACCAAATCAACATTTACCTTATGTTGGAGCGGCAGCATTTTCTCACAAAGGTGGCTTACATGTGTCAGCAGTTCAAAAGGATCCTAAAACGTATGAGCATATAAATCCCGAATCTGTTGGAAATGTTAGAAATATTGTTGTTTCAGATCAATCTGGTAAATCAAATATTGTTTCTAGACTAAATTCTATAGGAATTAAATTTGAAGAAAACGATCCAAAAATTAAAAAATTATTAGAAGAAGTTAAGGACAGAGAATTTATAGGTTATAGCTATGATGGAGCAGATGCCTCATTTGAATTGTTAGCTA
Source organism: uncultured Pelagibacteraceae bacterium (assembly GCA_902589345.1). GTDB lineage: Bacteria > Pseudomonadota > Alphaproteobacteria > Pelagibacterales > Pelagibacteraceae > Pelagibacter. Next base: position 170,618 of record CACISU010000001.1, read on the forward strand.
GAAGAATTATGGGGGAAATTCCAAGATATATTTTAATCAAAGAGTATGATGTAACTGTTAAAAAAGATGGATCTGGAAATATTGTTTCATCTGCAAAAGCGCAGCTAGAAGTTGATAAGAAATTAATTCTATGCGAAGGAGAAGGTAACGGACCTGTTCACGCGCTAGATAATGCAATAAGAAATAATGTAGACAAGTTAGCAAAATATTCAGATTATTTAAAAGACTTAAGACTAGTAGATTATAAAGTAAGAATATTAAATACAGGTACTGAAGCTGTAACAAGAGTTTCAATCGAAAGCACAGATTCGAAAGGAAAAAATTGGTTTACGATTGGTGTTTCCGAAAACATAATTGAAGCATCATTTAAAGCATTGGTGGATAGTTTGGATTACAAATTATTTAAAGATAAAGCCCCTGCTAGCATTTAATGTCTTTTTCTAATATTTCTTTTATATTACACAAACCACAACTATCTGAGAACATAGGCGCTTGCGCAAGAGCATTAAAAAATTTTAATTTCAATAAATTGATTTTAATTAACCCTAAGCCAATTTTTCCAAATGATAAAATAATTGCAACCTCAGTTGGAGCAAAAGATGTGATTAAAAAAAGTAAGGTTTATGATGATATAGAGCCGGCAGTAAAGAATATAGATTATTTAATTGCTACAACTTCTAGGTTTAGAAATAAAAATTTAAAACATATTCAATTAAATGATTTAAAAAAAATAGATTTTAATAAGAGAGTGGCATTTATATTTGGTTCTGAGGCTTCAGGATTATCAAATAATGAAATTAGTTATGCAAATTATTCTTTACAAATTCCAACAAACTCTAAATTTAAATCTTTAAATCTGTCACACAGCTTAATTATTGTTGCTCAAATAATTTTTAACTTAATAAATACAAGCTTTAAAACATATACAAAATCTAAAAAAATAAAATCTGCTACAAAAAAACAAGTTCAAGCAATGGCTAATTTATGTATTAAAAACTTAGAAGATCAAAATTTTTTTAAACAAACTGAAAAAAAACCAATAATGATTGAAAATTTAAGAAGTATTTTTTATAAAATGGACCTCTCGGAAAAAGAAACACGCATTTTATCAAGTGTATTTGCAAGTTTGGCTAAAAAAGGTTGATTGACAAAAATATGTGTGAGTTTATAAACCCATTTATTAAATGACAAAAAGATTAAACTCTAAACACAAAGTCGATAGAAGGCTACGTGTAAACCTATGGGGAAGACCCAAAAGTCCATTTAATACTAGAGCGTACCCTCCCGGCCAACATGGTCAATCAAAATCTTCTAAACCTTCTGATTACGGAATTCAGTTACAAGCTAAACAAAAGTTAAAATCATATTATGGAAACATGAATGAAAGACAATTTAGAAATGTTTATAAAAAAGCTATTATGAAAAAAGGTGATAGTGCAGAAAATTTGATTGGTTTGCTTGAGAGAAGATTAGATGCTGTAATTTATAGATCAAAACTTTCAAATACTATTTTTTCATCTAGACAATTGATTAACCATGGCCACGTTAGAGTTAATGGTAAAAAAGTAAATATTTCAAGTTATCAAGTTAGAGAAGAAGACTCTATTGAGATAAGAGATAAATCTAAGCAACTTGCTATTGTCGATATCGCTCTTGCAAACAAGGAAAGAGAAACACCTGAGTATTTACAAGTTGATGAAAAAAATAAAAAAGTTAAATTTGTAAGAGTTCCAAAATTTGAAGAAGTACCATATCCAGTAGTAATGGAACCAAATTTAGTAATTGAATATTACTCTAGATAAAAATAATACTCTATTTCCTGTATTTTGATACTTTTTGATACGCACTTTCAAACTACTATATTTTGTAATTTATATTAAGTTACTTTTTTAGGTAAAAATTTAATATGAGATCAATTTTCTTTAAAATAATCTTTTTTTTATTTTTTTTTTGTTGGAGCAATGTTTCATACTCAGTAGAAGTACTTGGAACAGGAACAGATGCCTTAATAGGTGGAGATCTTACAGATCCTGAAGATGATGGAGTAGATGGTGCAAATACAAATTGGAATTGGACATCAATAAGCGCAAGTAGTGAAGAAAAATGGACCAGTGAAGGTTCATTTAATGTATTTGATAACAAAGTAGGTGCAACCAATCATAAATGGTGTTGTAACGGACCAACCCAATGGATCTCTGTTGGATTTTCACAACCTTATATTTTAAGTCATTTCACTATAACTTCTGGAAATGATGTTACGTCAAGAGATCCAGACATTTGGAAAATACAGGGTTCAAATGATGGGAGTAATTGGACAGATATATTTGTCTACGATAATAACGGTACCTCTCCATGGGGTACTACTCGTAATAGAGTGCTTAAATATAATGGTGATGGTGATGATTTTAGTACACCGAATGCATTTTCTTATTTTCGTTATTATGTAACTTCAACTGGAAGCTCGGCTCATCAAATAAATGAACTAGAGTATTTTGGAAGTGCTGATAGTACCAATCCTACCTTAATCTTATCAGTACCTCCTGATAATGCAACTGGAGTTGCAGAAGATGCAAATATAGTTTTAACTTTTGACGAGATTGTTGATGCTGAAACTGGAAATATAACAATAAAGAAAACATCAGATAATTCTACCGTTGAAACAATTGATGTTACAGGTGGTCAATTAAGCGGATCAGGCTCAACCGAAATTACCTTAAACCCATCAGTAACATTAGACAGTTCAACAGAGCATTATGTTTTAATAGATGCTACAGCTTTTGATGACGTATCTGGTAATAGTTATGCTGGAATTAGTTCAACAACAGCTTTGAGCTTTACAACAGGAGACACAACAGCTCCTACCTTAACCTCATCGGTACCTGCTGATAATGCAACTGGAGTTGAAGTTGATTCAACTATTGTTCTTAATTTTAGTGAAAATGTTGATGCTGAAAGCGGAAACATCACTATTAAAAAAACTTCAGACAATTCAACAGTTGAAACCATTGATGTAACAGGTGGTCAAGTAACAGGTTCAGGAACATCTCAAATAACAGTCACTCCATCATCAGACTTTGATAACGATACTGAATATTATGTTTTAATAGATGCTACAGCTTTTGATGACGCAACTGGAAATAGTTATGCTGGAATTAGTTCAACAACAGCTTTGAGTTTTACAACTGCTCTAGCAGATCCCACAAATGACAAAGATGTAATTGGTCTGATAGAAGTCCAAACTGAAGTGCCAAAAAAAGTTGTCCAGCGTGCATCAACACCTGTATATAATAGACTTAATTGGATCAGAGGATATGATTCAGATGAAGATCAACTTGTACAAAAAATTAAATTTAAGGTCTTAAATCCAAAACTTAAAAATATAACAAATTTATTACCACAAACAATTAATACAAATAAAATTCCAAAAATATTTAATGAAAATTGGTTATTTTGGAGTGAAGGAAGTGTAAGTATTGGTAGAGTAGGTGATACAATAAATTCTTCTTCCAAAGATGTTAGCACTAGCGGACTTACATTAGGATGGGATAAAAAAAATGATAATAATTCTGTTCGTGGGTATACATTTACATATACACAAGACAATGTAGCTGTTGGAGGAGCTGGAAGCTCAGTAGATTTAGATTCATATAGTTTTTCAACATATGCAACATTTAATAAATCTGAAAATCGTTACATTGAAGGTATTTTAGGTGCAAGTAAGTTAGATCTAAGTAATATGAGAAAAAGTGGAAGCAATACTTTAACGGGAAAAAGAAATGGAAAACAAGTTTTTGCTTCTTTTAATTATATAAATGTTTTTGAGAAAGATGAAATTAATATTAGTCCTAATATTAGATTAGATATGAGTTATACCACATTATCAAAATATACTGAGAGTGGATCTAACGCACTTACTTATGATGAGCAAACAGTTGAAACGGCTGGAATCTATGGTGGTTTTACTTTTAATAATGAAATAATAAAGAATAACAATATTTTAAGACCCACTGCAGGTTTTGAATTAGGTTTAGATTTAAGTCCAAATTCAGATGTGTCTTTAAACTATGTTTCAGATCCAAATACAAAATATACTAAATCAATTGACCAACAAGGTGAAAAAAATGTTAAAGGAAAAGTTGGTTTTGATTTATTAACTGAAAATGGTTGGTCATTTATGTTTTTTTTTGAAAGAAATCAAAGCGATAATAGTCATAGTAATACTATATATCTTATGAGTGGTTATATTTCTGCTAGAGAAGATGAATATGCGATGGTATTAGAAGATAATAAAGCTTCAGTAGAATATAAAAAAAATTTAAACGGTTTTGATGTTAAATTTGATACAGGATACAATTTATTTAGCGAATATAAAGATTATGAAATTAACTTAAATGTTTCCAAAAAATTTTAAAAAACTATTCTTTTTTTTTGAAATTTATGTTTTTGCTTTCAAATAATTTTGTTAGCTCGCCACTTTCAAACATTTCTTTAATTATATCACATCCACCTACAAACTCATTTTTAATGTATAGTTGAGGTATAGTAGGCCAATCACTATATTCTTTTATGCCTTGTCTTAACTCTTGATTTTCTAAAACATTAACTCCTTTAAAATTTACTTCTAATATTTTAAGTATATTTGAAACAGCCATCGAAAATCCACATTGAGGTGCGTCAGGTGTTCCTTTCATGAATAAACATACTTCGTTATTATTTATTTCATTTTTGATAAGTTCATTAGTTTGTTGTTCCATTTAATTATCCTTTGTTTTAATTGCTAATGCATGTAATTCGTTACCCATTTTTCCTTTTAAAGAATTATAAACTATCTTGTGTTGTTCTATCTTACTTATACCAGAAAATTTAGATGAAGTAACTGTTGCTGAGTAGTGATTTCCGTCTCCTGCTAAATCTTGAATTTCTACTATCGCATCAGGTAAAGCCTCTTTTATTAAACTTTCTATTTCCTTTAAATTCATTGCCATTAGCTTGCCATATACTCCTTTAACCATGTTTTATTACAATCTCTCAAATCGTCAACAGTTAGAATTGGCTCACTATTTATAATGATATCTTTTTTTGTTATAATTCCTATTTTATCAAAATGTACTGAGTTTTCTTTAAGTATTGTTGTAATTTTTTTTTCGTTATTTTGTGATATTTCAATAATATATCTTCCTTGGTCTTCACCAAAATAAAACTCAAACTTATTAATAAGACTCTTTATTTTATCAAATTTTACTCCCTTATTTCCTTTTAAACACATTTTTGAAATTGCCACTAATATTCCACCCAAAGAAACATCGTGAGCACTTTCAATTAACCCTTCTTTAACAAGCTTTAATAAAGTTAAACCGATATTTTTTTCATTGAATAAATTAACTTCTGGTGGAGGACCTTTTTTTTCATCTAGTATTTCTTTGGCAAATACACTTTGTTCCAAGTGACCTTCTGTTTTACCAATAACTAAAACAATATTATTTTCGCTTTTAAAATCCATTGAAATCATATTCTTATAGTCTTTAATAAGTCCAACACCACCAATCGCAGGAGTAGGCTTTATGCCTTTATCCTTAGTTTCGTTGTAGAAAGATACATTTCCTGAAACAACAGGAAAATCTAAATACTTAGCTGCTTCAGAAATACCTTCAACGCATTCAACAAACTCACCCATATTTTTTTCTTTTTCTGGATTTCCAAAATTCAAACAATTTGTAATTGCAATAGGATTTGCACCCACAGAAATTAAATTTCTCCAACTTTCACATACAACCTGTTTGCCTCCAGTTAGAGGATGCGAGAAACAATATGAAGCTGATGAGTCAACAGAAGCTGCTATTGCTTTATTAGTTCCGTGCACTCTTACAACTCCTGAGTCTCCTCCAGGTTTTTGAATGGTATCTCCCATAACTGTATGGTCATATTGATCCCAGATCCATTGCTTATCTGCTATATTTGGGCTATTTAAAATTTTTTTAAGACAATCAATTAAGTTTAATGTTTTAAATTGATCTCTGCTAAATTTTATATTTTGAGGTATTTTTGTTTTTTTCCATTTTCTATCATATACAGGAGCACTTTCTGCAAGAAGATCTATTGGTATTTCAGCTACCTTTTCATTATTAAATATTAGTTCAATTTTTTTTGTATTAGTTGTTTTTCCTATAACAGAAAAGTCTAGATTCCATTTATCAAATATTTTTTTTGCATGTTTTTCTTTTCCACTTTCTAGCACTATCAACATTCGCTCTTGACTTTCTGAGAGCATTATTTCGTAAGGTGTCATATTTTCCTCTCTACAAGGAACTTTAGTTAGGTCTAATTTAATTCCTAATTTTCCCTTAGATGCCATTTCCACACTTGAAGATGTTAATCCAGCAGCACCCATATCTTGAATTGCAATAATTGAATTGTCAGTCATTAATTCCAAACATGCTTCTAGAAGCAATTTTTCAGTAAAAGGATCTCCTACTTGAACAGTTGGTTTTTTTTCTTCAATCTTGTCATCAAATATTGCAGAAGCCATACTAGCACCATGAATTCCATCTCTACCAGTTTTTGAACCAACATAAATTACAGGCTTATCAATGCCAGCAGCTTTAGAATAAAAAATTTTATTTTTATTTACTAAACCTAAAGTCATAGCGTTAACCAAAATATTTCCATTGTATGAGTCATCAAACGAGGTTTGCCCACCAATTGTCGGCACACCTATGCAATTACCATATCCACCAATACCTTTTACTACGCCACGTAATAAATTTTTTGTTTTTTTATTCTGTGGAGATCCGAAGTGGATTGAGTTAAGATTAGCAATAGGTCTAGCTCCCATTGTAAAAACATCTCTCATGATTCCACCTACTCCTGTAGCAGCACCCTGGTATGGTTCAATAAATGATGGATGATTATGGCTTTCGATTTTAAATACAATTGCATCTTCGTCATCAATGTCAATTACTCCTGCATTTTCACCAGGACCTTGAATAACCCTCTTGCCGGTAGTGTGAAGTTTTTTTAAATGTTTTCTAGATGATTTATAAGAACAATGCTCATTCCACATTGCAGAAAAAATTCCTAATTCAGTAATATTAGGAACTCTTTTTAGCATTTCACAAATTTTTTTATATTCCTCTTTTTTAAGGCCATGATCTAAAGCTATTTTTTCATTAACTTTCATTATTTTAAATTTCCTAAAAGATTTTCAAAAAATATAGATCCATCACTTCCAGAGAGATATTCATCTACCATTCTCTCAGGATGAGGCATCATTCCTAATATATTTTTGTTTTTACTAAATATTCCAGCTATATTATTGATTGCACCATTTGGATTGCTCTCTTCATTTTCTAAACCGTCTTTATCACAATAGGTAATTGCAATTTGATTATTATCTTTTAAGGATTTTAATTCATCATTAGAACAAAAATAATTTCCTTCATTATGAGCTATATGAAGTTCTAAGATACTTTTTTTAGAGTTTTTAAAATATTTATTATCTTTATTATTAATTTTAACAAAAACATTTTTACATATAAAATTGAGATACTTATTTTGCTGAAGAATTCCTGGCAACAAACCAGTTTCAGTTAAAATTTGAAAGCCATTACAAATTCCTAAGACAAGACCACCTTTATTTGCAAATTCAATTACAGATCTTATTATTTTTGATTTTGCAGCAATACTTCCACATCTTAGATAGTCTCCATAAGAAAAACCTCCAGGTAAAACAATTAGATCACTTTTAGGAATATTTTTATCATCATGCCAAACCATTTGATTTTTAAAGCCATATTTTTTTAGGGCTACATCCATGTCTCTATCACAGTTTGAACCCGGAAAAATAATTACTGAAGATTTCATTTGTTGTTAAACAATTTTATAATCTTCAATTACTAAATTAGCCAAAAGTTGTTTACACATTTCTTCTACTTTTAATTTAGCTTTTTTTTCGTCTTTTTCATTAATTTCAACTTCGAAATATTTTCCTTGTCTGATTTCGTTAACATTATTATGACCCATTCCATTGAGCGTTTGTTGTATGGCTTTTCCTTGAGGATCTAAAACACCATTTTTTAAAGTTACAATAACTTTTATTTTCATTATTTCTTTTTAATTTTAACTTCTTTTGGTTTTGGAAATGATATTGGTTTAATATTAGATTGCTCATGAAGAATATTTAATCTTCTAGCAACTTCTTGATATCCTTCAACTAAGCTTCCCAAATCTTTTCTAAAAATATCTTTATCTAATTTTCTTTCTGTTTTTTCATCCCACAATCTACAAGTATCCGGACTTATTTCATCTGCTAAAATAATTTCATCATTCGATGTTTTTCCAAATTCAACTTTAAAATCAACTAATCTTATTCCAACACCTCTAAACAATCCTTGTAAAAAATCATTTATTCTTTTGCATTCCTCAGTAATCCAATCTAAATCCATTACATTTAACCAATTAAAATTTAAAATATGTTCTCTACTTACCATGGGATCTCCTAGTTCATCATTTTTAAGGCAGTACTCAACTAATGGTCTATCCAGCACGGTTCCTTCTTCTATTCCAAGCTTACTTGATAAAGATCCTGCAGCAATATTTCTTACAATAAATTCTATAGGAATTATCTCAACAGATTTAACTAATTGCTCTCTCATGTTAATTCTTTTAACAAGATGATTTTTTATTCCTACTTGGTTCAAGTTCGAAAGTATATATTCTGAAATTCTATTATTTAAGATTCCTTTTCCTTCAATTGAAGCTTTTTTTTGATTATTAAAAGCTGTAGCGTCATCTTTAAAATGTTGGATAAGTAAATTTTTTTGAGGTGAAGCGTAAATTATCTTTGCTTTCCCTTCATATAACTTTTTGCCTTTTTTCATTATTTAAATACTCTTTTAAAAATATAATTAATATTTTTAAAATGTTTAGAATAACTGAAAATTTTTTCAATTTGTTTTTGCGAGATTTTATTAGATATTAACTTATCTTTTTTAACTAAATCTTTTAGTTTTAGATTTTTAGCAAAGCTGGTCTTAGCTAAATTCTGAACAATTCTATAAGCTTTTTCCCTAGAAACACCAGTTTTTGTTAGTTCAAGCATTAGTTCCTGAGAAAAAATTAATCCATTTGTTAAATTAATATTTTTAAGCATATTTTTTGGATAAATAATCATGTTATCAAGAACGTCAGAAAGTCTAACTAAAGCAAAGTCCAATGTAATGTTTGCATCAGGACCTATGTTTCTTTCAACGCTAGAGTGAGAAATATCTCTTTCATGCCATAAAGCTATATTTTCAAGAGAAGGTAAAACATAACTTCTTACCATTCTAGCCAACCCAGTTAAATTCTCACTTAAGATTGGATTTTTTTTGTGCGGCATAGCTGACGAGCCTTTTTGTTTTTTTGAAAAGAATTCTTGTAATTCATTCACTTCAGTTCTTTGTAGATGCCTTATCTCTGTGGATATTCTTTCTACTGATCCAGCTATTATACCAAGAACTGAAAAATAATATGCATGCCTATCTCTTGGAATTATTTGAGTAGAAATTGGCTCAGGTTTAAGTTTCAACTTTTTCGAAACATACATCTCTATCTTTGGACTAATATTTGCAAACGTACCAACAGCTCCAGAGATTGCACAAGTTGAAATTTCATTTATTGCATCGTTTAATCTTTTTTTATTTCTTTTAAATTCCTCATAATAAGATGCTAATTTTAGACCAAAAGTTAAAGGCTCAGCATGAATACCGTGGCTTCTGCCTATACACGGTGTTAATTTATACTTTTTTGCTTTTCTTTTTAATATTAATAAAATTTTATCAATATCATTAATTAAAATTTTTCCTGATTGTACTAATTGAACGTTAAAGCTTGTGTCTAAAACATCCGAAGATGTCATTCCTTGATGTAAATATCTAGCTTTAATACCCGCTTGTTCAGTTATAGAAGTTAAAAATGCTATAACGTCATGTTTAACTTTTGATTCAATTTGGTGAATTCTATTAACTTTTATTTTACCTTTTTTTTTAACTACTGAAACTACACCTTTTGGAATAATTTTATATTTTTCCATAGCCTCTGCTGCAGCAATCTCAATATTTAACCAAATTTTGTACTTATTTTCTTCTGACCAAATATTAACAAGTTCTTTTCTAGAGTATCTTGGTATCATTAATTATACGGGGGCTTTCTATAACCTTTAACAGATTCTGTAAATATTTCATAACCATTTTCACTAATTCCAATAGTATGCTCAAATTGTGCTGAAAATGATTTATCTTTTGTTACTGCAGTCCATCCATCATTTAAAATTTTCACATCATGTTTTCCAGAATTAATCATAGGCTCAATAGTAAAGGTCATTCCAGGCTTTAATTCCATGCCTGTATTTTTTTTACCATAATGTAAAACATTAGGATGTTCATGAAATACATTACTTATTCCATGTCCGCAAAAATCTCTTACAACTGAATATCCTTTTTCTTCAACAAATGATTGAATTTCATATCCTATATCACCCAATTTAATTCCAGGTTTCAAAATTTTAATTGCTTTCATTAAAGACTCATGTGTTACATCAATAAGGTTTTTTGCTTTTACCGGGATATCACCAACAACAAACATTCTACTAGTATCTCCATGATAATCTTCAACAATTGCTGTAACATCAATATTTAAGAAATCTCCATCACCAAGCTCTCTGTCCGAAGGTATTCCATGGCAAATAACATGATTTAAAGAAGTACATAATGATTTTGTATAACCTCTATAATGCAATGGAGCAGAGTAACCACCATTATCTTTAATATATTCAAAACAAAGCTGATCTATTTTATTTGTTGTTATTCCAGGTTTTACATAGTCAGTAATCATATCTAAAGTTTTTGCAGCTAATTTACCTGCTAATCTCATCTTTTCAAATTTTTCAGAATAATTATTATTCATTTGTTATTTTAATTTTTTTTTCAATTTTAATTTCTTTAGAATTTAAAGAACATCTATAGGCCAAAAATTTTACTCCTGATTTTTTAGCCAACATATAATTTTGATAATAATTATTATCAATATCTTTTGCTATTCTAAAATTATTTATACCTTGAATTTGAGTTAAAAATAAGACGTAAGGAATATAACCTTTTTTCATAGAATTTATTAGTCTATTTAAATGTTTTGAGCCCCTCGAAGTAACAGCATCGGGAAATTCTGCAAAATCGTTATCTCTGAACAAAGTCACGTTTTTAACTTCAATAATATTTTTATCACATAAAAAATCAAATCTTGTGTCATCCGAATACTTGAATTCAGGCTTAATTTTCTTAACTGATTTAAATTCTGTAAAAAGTTTATTTTCTAAACCATGCTGAACTATTCTATTAGCTCTATGAGTATTAACACCAACCATTTTTTTCTCTGCTTCGATTATTTCTAGAGTAAATTTAAGTTTCCTTTTAGGATCATCATTTTTGCTCACCCAAACATTATTTCCTTCATCTAATAAGCCCATCATAGATCCTGTATTTGGACAATGAGCAGTTAATATTGAATTATTTACTTTTATATCAACAAAAAATCTTTTATATCGCTTGATTAATTTGCCTTTAATTAAAGTACTGGTAAATTTCATAATATTTAATTTATATTTATTAATGGAAAATAAAAAAGAAATAATTGCTGGAATTATAGTAATAGGTAATGAAATATTATCTGGTAGAACTCAAGACACAAATACCAGCACACTTTCAATCTGGCTAAATTCATTAGGGATCAAAGTTCAAGAGGTTAGGGTCATTCCAGATATAGAAAAAAAAATTGTAGATACTGTAAATGATTTTAGAAAACAATTTAACTATGTTTTTACTACCGGTGGAATAGGACCTACTCACGATGATATAACCGCATCGTCTATATCTAAAGCATTTGGCTTAGAATATGGTCCACACAAAGAAGCTATGTCCATACTTGAAAAATATTATAAACCGGGTGAATTTAATGAAGGAAGACAAAAAATGGCATGGATGCCAACAACTGCAAACTTAATTCTTAACCCAACAAGCGGAGCACCAGGATTTAATGTGGAAAATGTTTTTTGTTTGCCAGGAGTACCATCCATTTTAAAATCGATGTTAGGAGGGATTGAAAATAATTTGGTGGGTGGAGATCCAATCATAAGCAAAACAATTAATTTAAGAACAGTTGAAAGTGAAATAGCTAAATCATTATCTAAAGTTCAAAATGATAATCAAGAAGTAGATATTGGTAGCTATCCTTTTTTCAGAGCAGGTAAATTAGGAGTTTCAATTGTTTTAAGATGTCCTGATATAAACAAAATTGAAAAGTGCAACTTAGAAATATTAAATTTCCTTAAAGATAAGAAAATTGAAATTCTTGAAAATATCTAATGTTATATTTTGCTTACGGCAGTAATTTAAATCATTCACAAATGGAAAGAAGATGCGTTGGGTCTAAATATATAAAAAACTATATTTTAAAAGATTACAAATTAATTTTTAGTCATAAAACTAATAATACAATTTATGGTCATGCCAATATTGTAGAAAATAAAAAATCAAAAGTCTTGGGTGCACTTTGGAATATAACTAAAAAAGATGAAGATGAATTAGATGTATATGAAGGCGTTGAATATAACTATTATCAAAAAGAATATTTTAAGATAAAAGGACAAAAAGTTTTAGTTTATATACAAAATATTCATTATATAAAAAAACCTAATTCAACTTATTTACATACAATTATCAAAGGGTACAAAGACTGTAAGCTTGAAATGATTGGATTAAAGAAAACAATTTCAAAGTATGATTTGGATTACAAAATAAGTTGGTAAATGCAAACCTCTTCTGAAAAAATAAATTATGAAAAGATATGGGACGAGTTTAATAAAAAATTTTCTTCACTTGAGAATATAATTACATTTTCAGATTTAAATAAATATCCTAAGTATCAAAAATTTATAATTAATAACTTAAATTTTTTTCTAAATAATCAAGAGGAAAGATGCATAAATAATTTTACCAAAAGCCTAAATTATCCAGAAATCATAGATTTTTATTTAGAAATATATTTAAAGTTATTATTCTTATTTATCAAAAATAAACAAAAGGATACGGAGGAAAGTAAAATAATATTCGGTATTGGAACTGGAAGATCCGGCAGTACTACTTTGACTCATTTATTAAATATTCAAAAAAATACCTTCACCTTTCATGAACATCCACCAGGTGTACCATGGTTTAATGGAGAAAATATTGTTAAATTTCACATGAAAAGATTTAATTTGTTACTTAATTCTTATAGCAATGTAGCTGATGTTGCACACTGGTGGTTACCATATGCTGAAAATATAATTAAAGAAAATCCCAATTCTTTTTTTTTATGTATGAAAAGAGACAAAATACAAACTGTAAATTCATTTCTAAAAATTAAAGGTAATGGACAAAAGGGGTCAATAAATCACTGGATAAAACATGATGGAAAATTTTGGAGCAAGAATATATGGGATGAAACATATCCAAAGTTTAAAGTAGATTATATTCAAGAAGCAGTAGGGGACTATTGGGAATATTATTATTCAAAATCAGATGAGATTGAAAAAAAATATCCAAAAAACTTTAAAATTTTTGACATAGATGAGCTTTCAACTGAACAAGGTCAATTAAATATCTTAAACTTTTGTAATTATAAACATCCAATTACTGCTTTGAATATAAAAAAAAATGTTGGTACTGTTAAAGAAGGTAGAAGTTTTTATAAGTTAAAAAATGAGAATTAAATTATCGATAATAGTATGAAATCTGCTGGTGGAACAGAATTACAGGTTAATTATTTAAATAAATATTTAGATTTATCCAAATATGAAAATATCAATTTAATTATTAATCAAGCTGCCTTTAAGAGAATTGAAGCTAAAAAAAAAAATATTTTATGGTGTCACCATTATATAGATCAACCTTCAATAAAATTATTAAAAAATGCTGAATTAGTTAAATTACTTGATGCAATTGTTTTTGTAAGTGAATGGCAAAAAGGAGAATTTATAAATCATTTCAATCTTCCAGAGAATAAATGTCATGTCTTGAAAAATGCAGTTAATATTGAACCAATAAAAGAGAATAAAACAAATAAAAAAATTAGATTAATTTATACCTCTACTCCTTGGAGAGGATTAAATGTATTAGCTAATTCAATTCAATATTTAAATGAAAAAAGAAACGATTTTCATTTAGACGTTTATTCTTCAACAGAAATATATGGTGAAAAATTTCATAACGAAAATAAAGCTAATTTTGAAAATTTTTTTAAACAATTATCTCAAATACCCAATATTACTTCCCATGGATATGTTCCTAATAATCAAATAATTTCTAAACTTAAAGAAGCAGATATTTTTGTTTATCCAACAACATCCAATGAAACATTTTGTATTGCAGCCTTAGAGGCTTTAGCATCTGGATGCCTAACATTCACAACAGACTGGGGAGCATTTAAAGAATTAGGCGAAAATTATATTGAATTAATTGAATTTGATACAAATTTAAAAAATTTATCAACAAAATTTGCAGAAAGATTAAGTTATTTGATGGATGAATATAAATCCGGTAATCTTAATCAAAAACTACTTTTACAATCAGATTATTATTCAAAAAAATATTCTTGGATAAAAAGAGCTGAAGAGTGGAAGAATTTTTTAGATAAATTTAGTTGATATTAAAATTTATGATTAATCACCAATATAAATGTATATTTATTCACATACCAAGGTGTGCAGGAACTTTTATTGAATTAGCTATTGATAAAAGAGATTGGTGGAACGTAGATTATAAAAAAAAGCATTTATCAGCAATACGCGCAAAAGAATTATATAAAGAATATTGGGATGATTATTTCAAATTTGCTTTTATACGTAACCCTTGGTCACTAGAAGTTTCCTGGTATTTTTGGAAAAAACAATTTTTAAAAAATTTAACATTTAAGGAATTTATTAAAAACGAAGATTTAAATAAAACTGTTAAATTAAGTAGTGAATTTGATGATAAAAAATTATTTAATATTTTTCCAAATCTTACTAACTGCTTTGATTACTTACAAATTAATGATGAAATTGAGGTTGATTTTGTCGGTAGATTTGAAAATTTAAAAGAGCATCTGTCATTAATTTCTAAAAAATTAAATATTTCTAAAGTAAACTTAGGTCCAGTTAATAAGACTGATCATCAGGACTTCAAAAAATATTATGACGACGAAACAAGAGAAATTATTGGCAAAAGATATAAAAAAGATATAGATTTTTTTGGATATACTTTTAATTAATATAAAAATGATAGTTACGCTTTAATAAAAAAAAATATCTATTTATTACTTAACCAAACTGTTTCAAAGGGTTTTAATATTAAAAGTTTATTCTTTATTTCAATTTTAGATCCAATTAAATTAGTCCAATTATGATAAATCTTATTTAGTTTTGCTCTTTGAATTTTTGATGATAAATTTGTAATACAAATTACAGTTTGTTTTTTATTAATACTTATTCTTTTAAAAGAAAAAATTTTTGAGCCAAGGTTTAGATTGTGTCTTGAGGCATTTGGATGAAATGCTTTTTGTTTTCTTCTGATACTAAGTAGATTCGAAATTTTCTCAAAAAATATGCTTTGTTTAGAATTTTTGTTACTAAGTTTTTTTAAAATATTTTTATAATTCCATTTATATCTATTAACGTCTCTATTATTTCCAGTTATTATGTATTTAGCTTCATCATTAGATTTTCCAAACAAAGAATTAAAGTATATTGCAGGTATTCCTTCAAAAGAGATCATAATTGAATGAGCTGAAACATATCGTTCTAAAAAAAATTTTCCTTTTGAATCATAATCCGTTTTTTTCAGTGCATTGAAAACAGTTATATTTGCCTCGTAGACTTTTTTTAATTTATTTTGAACTTTTCTATATGAAAATTTTGATCCATTTTTCCTTAGTCTTTTAAGAAAATTGTTTAACACTTTTTTGTTAAATATTCCTTCAGTAGGCCTAATACCAATTCCATCATGAGATGATATAAAATTTAAATAACTATTCCCCCTTTTTGTAATTGGTAGTTTTTTACTCCATTGATTTAAATATGAGCTATTCTCAAATAAAAAAGCATGAATTAACAATGGTGGTAGAGAAAAATTATAAATCCAATTAGCTTCATCATTTTTGCCAAAATAAGTTAGATTTTCTTTTTCGGGTAAATTTGTTTCTGTAACAATTATGGTTTCCACATTTAGATAACTACAAATAGTTCTTAGAAGTTTAATTATTTCATGTGTTTGTTTTAAATTGATGCATTTTGTACCGCTTTCTTTCCATAGATAAGCAATTGCATCCAATCTAAAAACAGTTACACCATGATTTATAAGATTAATCATAATTTTTATAAATCTTAATAATACAGATGGATTTTTAAAATTTAGATCTAATTGATCTGCACTAAAAGTTCTCCAAAGGTATTCTTTTTTATTAAAAATATTAATTTTTTTTAGTAATTTATGATCTCTTGGTCGTATTACCTTTGAAGTATCAAATTTAGAGTTGATTGTTAAAAAATAATTTTTTCCTGGTTTTTTGTTTTTTAAAAAGTTTCTAAACCATAAACCTCTAGCTGATGAATGATTAATTACCATATCAGCCATAATATCGTTTGATTTTGAAATTTTTTTTATATCAGTCCAATTACCAAGTTTATTCTCAATCTTGTAATGATCTTTTACAGAAAAACCACTATCGCTACTTGAGGGATAAAAAGGTAAAAAATGTATGGTATTGAAATAATTCTTTAATTTTTTTTGAAAAAAAATCTTAAATAATGAAATTGAACTTTTTTTATTTGAATAAACACTATCACCATAACAAATTATTAATGACGTTTTCTCTGAAATATTCTTTTTTCTTTTTGGATTTTTTTTGTTAAAATTTTTAATTATTTGCACTATTTCATCTTCGAATTTATCAATATCTTTTTTAGATAAAGATATTTTGTATATATTATTTAGTTTAGATCTTATTTTGTTATTATTTTTTAGAGTTAACATTAATAATATTTTTTATTCAAAAGAAATTATCTAATCCTATTTTTATCTTTATCAAAAAATAATACCTTATCTTTTGAAAAAGATATTTTTAGTGAATTATTATTAATATTCTCTGATGATTTAATTATAATTTGATTTTTTAAAACTTTAGAATAAATGATTTTTTCAAATCCTAGATTTTCAACATGATCGATTTTAGCGTCTACCTGAATTTCACGATCATTTTTTATACTTATATCTTCAGGTCTAATACCAAGATAAATCTCATCATTAAATTTAAAATTTTTAAAAGTTATTTTATTATCGAATAAGTGCAAAGTGTTTGAATTAGTAATATGTTCTTTAGTAATTTTAATTATATTCATTTTTGGCGATCCAATAAATTCTGCAACAAAAATATTATTAGGATCTGAATAAATCTCATTAGGTGTTCCATATTGTTCAATATTTCCCTTATTAAGAACTACAATTCTATCAGCTAATGTCATTGCTTCAACTTGATCATGAGTTACATATATAATATTTGAATTCATTTTTTTATGTAGCTTATATATTTCAACTCTCATTTCAGATCTTAAAGCTGCATCAAGGTTTGATAATGGTTCGTCAAATAAGAAAACCTTTGGACTCCTTGTGATCGCTCTACCAATTGCAACTCTTTGTCTTTGTCCACCTGAAAGCTGTTTAGGTTTTCTTTCAAGCAGATCCTCAATTTGAAGTGTAGCAGCAGCATTATTAACTTTTTGGTTAATTTCACTTTTTGGAATTTTTTCCATTTTTAAGCCAAAAGCCATATTTTCAAAAACATTCATGTGTGGATACAAAGCATACGATTGAAAAACCATTGCAATTTCACGTTTAGAAGGAATTAAATTATTTATAAGTTTATTATCTAAATAAATTTCTCCTATATCAACTGACTCTAAACCTGAGATCATTCTCAAAAGCGTAGACTTTCCACATCCTGATGGACCAACTAAAACAACAAATTCTCCATCGTTTATTTTTATATCAAATTTATTTATTACCTTGTTTGATCCAAAACTTTTTTCGATATTTTTTAGTTCAATAGACGCCATAAAATTATTTCAACTTAGAGTTTAGTTTTAATAGTTAGACTTTATATTAAGCAAAAAATGAAGTTAATGTAAAATTTGCATACCTGCCATATTTTTTTTGCAGATTTATTATTAAGACAAATTTTGATAGGTTTTTGCGATTAATTAATAATGATAGGAGGTATAATGAAAAAATTATTAGCATACATATTTGCTTTTTCATTTCTTTTTAACTCAAGTTACGCCGGAATTACATTCTGGACTACAGAGGTTCAGCCAGAAAGAATGAAAAAACAAGAAATGATGGCCAAGGCTTTTGAAGCTAAAACTGGAATTAGCGTTGAAGTAATACCCGTTGAAGAAAAAGATCTTGGAACAAGAGCTACTGCAGCTGCAGCAGCAGGAAACTTACCAGATGTGATTTATCACACATTACAATATGTTTTACCATGGGCCGAAGCAGGCATATTAGACGTTGATGCAAATAACGCTGTAGTTAAGTCGTTAGGTAAAAAAACATTTGCACCAGGTGCATTGAATATGGCTAAGAAGGGTGGAAAAATTGCAGCTGTTCCAGTTGATGGCTGGACTCAAATGGTTGTTTACAGAAAAGACCTATTTGCTGCAGCTGGTTTAGAGCCACCAACTTCATATGCAAACATAGTTAAAGCAGTTAATGCATTATCAAGTAATGATATGTTTGGTTTTGTAGCTGCTACAAAAACAGATGAAAACTTTATGAGCCAAGTACTTGAACATGTACTTTTAGCTAATGGAGTTAATTTTGTTAAAAAAGGTGGAACTAAAAAACAAGGTAAAGCTTTAAAGAATTCTTTAGAATTTTACAAAGTCATTGCTAAAGCAAGTCCTCCAGGAGAATTATTCTGGAAACAATCAAGAGCATTATACTTTGCAGGAAAAACACCAATGATAATTTGGTCTCCATTTATTATGGATGAGTTAGCGGGTTTAAGAGACTCTGCTCCTCCAACAATAAATAGCGATCCAACATCACCAGAATTAGCTTCTAAAACTGGTTTCATTACTAATTTTAGTGGACCTAACAATAAAAAAGGTGCTGCTTGGGCTGATGTAAGATACTTTGGTATCACTGCGGATGCAGATACTGATGAAGCTAAAAAATTCATTGAGTATTCAATGAGTGAGGGCTACACAGCAACATTAGGAATTGCTCCAGAAGGAAAATTTCCAGTAAGAAGAGGAAACAAGAGTGACCCTAATGCTTACACAAAAGCTTGGAGTAAATTACCAGTTGGTGTTGATAGAAAAGCTCCTTTAACTGACCTTTATTCAGCAGATGTTATTGATAACATCGTTGCAGGTTTAGATACTGCAAACAGATGGGGTGTTAAAGAGGGTGAACTTTCTAGAGCATCAAAAATTATCAATTCTCAATTTTTAAATAGAATCACTAGAGAATATATTGATGATCAAATCTCAGTTGATGAGGCCGTTAAGAAAATTAACGCTGAACTGGCTAAGTTTTAAATAATAAATTTATAAAAAGCGGATAATATAATATTATCCGCTTTTTATTATGAGTGTTTCATTATCAAAATTAGAAAAAAGAACTGCTTACACTTTAGTTTTACCTGCAGTCCTATTAGTTTTTGCAATTGTATTATTTCCTATATTTGCAAATGTGTGGATCAGTTTTAAAGATATTGAATTAAAAGATATTAGAATTCCAGAACCAAGAGCAAAAAAAATTGTTAAATCAATTTCTGAAAATGAATCAGAATTAAAGGTGATTTATAAATTACGAAATAGTTCATTAATACAGGAAATAAGAAATGTTCAATTCCAAGATAAATTTCCAAAAAATATTTCACCTATTGATCTTGATCCAAGATGTAATTTTAAATCTAAAAAGATCATTTGTGATTTTGGAAACTGGGAGGCAAAGTACAGAGAAAACTTTGAAATAATAATTAAAAATACTAACGATGAAAGAATTGATAAAAAAATAATAAAATCTCGAAAACCAATATTAAGTGGGACAGCAAACAATCCATTACTGACTACAAATTTTACATTAAAAAACTTTAAAAAAGTCTTTTATGAAAATAATTTTGTTGAGTTGCTTTTAACAACATTTTACTTCACTTTTTTTGGCACTGTAGGTGCAATTATCTTTGGAATTTTAGCAGCACAATTAGTTAACCAGAATATTCGAGGTCGAACTTATATGCGTGGTATTTTACTTTTTCCGTATGTAGGTCCTGTTGTTGCGTTAGCTTATACTTGGACTTTATTGCTAGATCCAAATAGCGGAACTTTGAATGCATTGCTGGTTAATTTTAATATCATAGAAACACCAATAAATTTATTAGGCCAAAAATATATTACATTGAGTATTTTAGGTTTTGAATTTAAATTAAGGTTAGCTTTAACTACTGTAATATTTTTTGAAATTTGGCGTTATTTTCCTCTAGCTTTTCTTTTTATTTTAGCAAGATTACAAGCTATTCCACAAAGTTTGTATGAAGCAGCAGAGGTTGATGGAGCAAGTCCAACCCAAAAATTTATCCACATAACACTCCCTCAAATTACAGCAATCATCTCAATTTTATTTATGATTAGGTTTATTTGGAACTTTAATAAATTTGAAGATATCTTTTTATTAACGGGTGGGGCATCAGGAACAAGAACTTTACCCATTAATGTTTATCAACAAGGCTTTGCGGTATCAGATATTGGGATGGGCTCTGCTGTTTCAATAGTAATTGTAATGCTACTTTTAAGTTTCATGTTTATTTATTTTAGATTAGTTGGAAAAAAAGCAAATGAAGATTAAATCTTTAATAATATTTTTAGTTATATCGTCTTTTTTTCTCACATGTATTTTGTCTATTTGGAAAATTATGTCTACGTTACAAGGTTTAAGTTTCACAAATTTAAACATCACACTAGTTTTCTCAATTGGAATTTTTTTATCTTTATTATTTGTTATAATTGGCAATAAGATTAATCACTTAATAAAGATTTTTGGGTTATCATTTTTATTTTCAATTTTATATTTTTATTTAAATGAAGCATCTCCCTATTGGTATATTCTTGGAGTTTTCTTAATTACTTTATTTTTTACGAATAAACTCAAAAAATATAGTATCCAATCCTTAAAGGAAGATTTCATATCTGAAAAAATTATTTTTGATTTCATCACATTATTCGGCATTGTCTTTTTTGCTTTTGTAATTTTATTTCCATTTTACATTATGCTTGTTACAAGCTTTAAAACTCAGATAGCCTTGTTAGTTAATCCTTTAGATTTTAGTTTAGATTTTTCTAAAAACTTAACTGAATTATTCAAATCTTATTTTGTAATCTTTGATACATATAATTTTACAAGATATATCTTAATAAGTTCAGCAGTATCAATTGGAACTGTTATTGTAACACTACTATTTGCAATACCAGCAGCTTATGCAGTAGCAAGATTAAATTTCTTTGGTAAAAACTTTTTATCAACTTCAATTTTAATTATCTATATGTTTCCAGCTATAGTTTTAGTTATTCCTTTATATACCGTGTTCAGTCAACTTGGATTAAGAAATTCAATTTTTGGATTATTGATAGTCTACACAGCTACTACTTTACCAGTCGCTATCTATATGTTGCAAGGCTATTTTAAAAGTATTCCAAAAGAAATTGAGGATGCAGGTATTATGGATGGTCAGAATTGGTTTGGTATAATTTTAAAAATTATTATTCCTTTAAGTTTACCAGCTATTGCGTCCGTTGCTTTATATGTCTTTATGATAGCATGGAATGAATTTCTCTTTTCTTTGATGTTTTTAGATAGTCCTAAATCTTTTACTTTATCAAGAGCTATCCAATATTTAAGTGGAGATGCTGAAACTCCTCGTCAATATTTAATGGCGGGATCCGTCGTAGTCACTTTACCAGTGCTTTTTATTTTCATATATTTTGAAAAATATCTTGTAAGCGGTTTAACTGCTGGAAGTGTAAAAGAATAAATGTTTTCAATATATTTTTTAGGTTTTTAGTTCTTGACAATTTACAACAATTAGAACAGAGTAAAGCTAATACGGGAGAGACCAATTTAATTGGCGCCGAAGGAGCAACCACCCCGGAAACTCTCAGGCAAAAGGACCGTACATATTAACTCTGGAAAGAGAATTATTCTCGCCGAAGGAGTAAATCTCTCAGGCAAAAAGACAGAGGGGGTAATTAGAGTTAATATGGAAACAAAAAAAACGTCTTTAAATAATCTTCACCAAAGAAATCAAGCTAAGTTTGTTGAGTTTGCTGGTTACGAGATGCCTATACAATATAGCAAAGGTATTATTGAAGAACATAAATTTACAAGAAAACATTCTGGAATTTTTGATGTTTCTCACATGGGTCAGTTATTTATTTATGGAGGAGAAAATTTAACTATAGAACTTGAAAAAATTTTTCCACTAGATTTAAAGAATTTAAAACAAAACAGTTCAAAATATAGTTTTTTAATGAATGAAGAGGCTGGAATATATGATGATTTGATAATCACAAAAATTGAAGAAGGTTATCTCATCATATTAAACGCAGCATGCAAAGAAAATGATTTTCAAATTTTATCTAAATTATTAGGTGGTAATTTTAAAATGATTTTAGAAAACGAAAGAGCTTTAGTGGCACTACAAGGACCTAGATCTGTTGAAATTTTAAACTCAGTTTTAAATGGAGTTGAGAAATTGAATTTTATGACAGGCAAATGGATTGATTTTAAAAATCAAAGATTATTTGTGACAAGATCTGGATACACCGGCGAAGATGGATTCGAAATATCTATATTAAATAATTTTGCTGAAGAATTTACTCAAAAATTAATTGATAAAGGAGCACAACTTATAGGACTTGGAGCAAGAGATACTTTGAGATTAGAAGCTGGGCTGTGTTTATATGGTCATGAATTAGATATTAATAAAACCCCAATTGAAGCAAACCTTAAATGGGCAATTTCAAAAGAAAGATTGTCAAATGGAGGGTTTGTTGGATCTGAGAAAATTATGAATCAAATTCAAGGTGGAACAAGCCAAATAAGGGTTGGTATTAAACCAGAAGGTAGATTAATTGCGAGAGAAAAAACAAAAATTTTCAAAGGAACTGACAAGCAAATTGGAGAAATCACAAGTGGAACTTTTGGTCCAAGCATAAATAGACCTATTGCTATGGGATATGTTGATAAAGAATTTTCAAAAATAGATACTAAGATTTTTCTTGAAGTAAGAGGAAAAAAATATCCAGCAAATATTTGTGAGTTACCATTTTACAAAAAAAATTATGTGAAAGGAGTAAATTAATGAGTGAAGTTAAATTTTCAAAAGAACATGAGTGGATTAGTTTAGAAGGGGATGTAGCCACCATAGGCATTACAAAGCATGCAACAGAAATGCTTGGAGATATAGTTTTTGTAGAACTTCCTGAAAAAGGATCTAATGTTGAAAAAGATGGAACAGCAGGAGTAGTAGAGTCAACTAAATCAGCAAGCGATGTATATACTCCAGTAAGTGGAGAAGTTATGGATACCAATCAAGCAATTGTGGACGATCCTTCAAAAATTAATGAAGATCCCGAAGGTTCAGCTTGGTTTTTTAAATTGAAGATGAAAGATAACTCCGAACTGGATTCATTAATGAATAGTGAAGAATATGAAAAATTTTCAAAAGAAAGTAGCAGTTAAATGTTAAAAAACGCTCAAAAGGATTTTATTCAAAGGCATATTGGTCCTTCTGAAGAAGAGCAAAATATAATGCTTCAAGAATTAGGATTTAAAAATCTAGATGAATTAATTAAAAACACTGTACCAGAAAAAATTCTTTTTAAAGATGATTTAGGTATTGGTGATCCTAATTCTGAATATAAAGCACTAAGAAAACTAAAAAACATTTCAAAAAAAAATAAAGTATATTCTAGTTTTATTGGTATGGGGTACTATGGAACTTATACTCCTTATGTAATATTAAGAAATATTTTAGAAAATCCAGGATGGTACACTTCTTATACACCGTATCAACCGGAGGTAGCTCAAGGAAGACTTGAGATGTTATTAAACTTTCAACAAATGGTAATTGATTTTACAGGAATGGATATTGCTAACGCATCTTTATTGGATGAAGGTACTGCTGCAGCTGAAGCAGTAGGTTTAAGTTATAGAATTTCTAAATCTAAAATAAAAAAAGTTTTTGTTTCTAAAGATTGTCATCCACAAACCATCGAAGTTGTTAAAACAAGAGCAGAACCTTTAGGATTAGAAATAATAGTTGGTGATGAAGATAAAGATATTAAAGAAGAAGTTATTTGTGGTATTATTCAATATCCAGGAACATTAGGTGACATTAAAGATCCAAGTGAAGCTATAAGTAAAATTCATAAGCATAATGGTAAAGCCGTACTAGTTTGTGACTTATTAGCTTTAGCAAAATTAAAAACGCCGGCAGAATTAGGTGCAGATATTGCTGTTGGTAGTTCTCAAAGATTTGGCATACCGATGGGATATGGTGGTCCACATGCAGCATTTTTTGCTACTAAAGATGAGTACAAAAGATCAATGCCAGGAAGAATAGTAGGTGTTTCAGTAGATCGACATGGAAAAAAAGCTTACAGACTTGCTCTTCAAACAAGGGAACAACATATTAGAAGAGATAAAGCTACTAGTAATATTTGTACCGCTCAAGCTTTGTTAGCAATAGTTTCTGCAGCCTATGCGATTTATCATGGTCCAAAAGGAATTAGAAAAATATCAGAAAGTGTTTCACAATTAACAAAAAATTTTGCAGACAAGTTAAAACAATCAGGTTACGAGCTCTATTCAAATCATTTTTTTGATACTATAGCAGTTAAAACTTTAGATAAGACAGATAAAATTTATAAAAATGCATTAGATCAAGGAGTTAATATTAGAAAAGTTAATTCTGAGATGTTAGCAGTTTCTTTTGATGAGAGGAAAAATCTTTATAGAGCAAATCAATTATTAAAAATTTTTAATTGTTCTGAAACGATAAAGGATACAATGAACGAGAGTTTATCTAATTTACCTAAAAATTTATTAAGAACCTCAACCTATCTAGATCATCCTGTCTTTAATAATTATCATTCAGAAACAGAGATGCTTAGATATTTAAAAAGATTAGAAGACTCAGATATAGCTTTAAATAAATCAATGATTGCATTGGGTTCGTGTACAATGAAATTAAATGCAGTGTCTGAAATGATACCAATTACATGGAAAGAATTTTCACAACCACATCCTTTTTCTCCAGTAGAACAAATGGATGGTTATAGAGAATTATTCACAGATTTAAAAAATTGGCTTAGATCAATTACAGGTTTTTCAGGTGTATCATTACAACCAAATGCTGGAGCTCAAGGAGAGTTTGCTGGTTTAATGGTTATTCGTAAATTTCATGAAAAAAATCGTGAAGACAATCGAAATGTTTGTTTAATACCAAGTTCAGCTCATGGAACAAATCCTGCAAGTGCACAAATGGTAGGCATGAAAGTTGTTGTTGTTAAATGTGATCAACATGGAAATGTAGACTTTGAAGATTTAAAAAATAAAGCTGAAGAACATTCAAACAATCTTGCCGCATTAATGGTCACTTATCCTTCAACCCACGGTGTTTTTGAAGAGAAGATAACTGATATATGTGAACTTATTCATAAGCATGGAGGTCAAGTTTATATGGATGGTGCAAATTTAAATGCATTAGTAGGAATTGCAAAACCTGGTAAATTTGGTCCAGACGTTTGTCATATTAATTTACATAAAACATTTTGTATACCGCACGGAGGAGGTGGACCAGGTATGGGGCCGATAGCATGCAAAAAACATTTAGAAGGTTTTTTACCTAAACATTCTGTAATTAAAGACTGTGGACCTGCCACAGGGATCGGAGCTGTCTCTGCTGCACCTTGGGGAAGTGCAAGTATTTTATCAATTTCGTGGATGTATATTAAAATGATGGGATCAGAAGGATTAAAAAAAGCTTCTCAAGTTGCAATTTTAAATGCGAATTATATTGCTCATAAGTTAAAAGATTGTTTTCCAATTTTATATAAGGGTAAAAGTGGAAATGTTGCACATGAGTGTATTATTGATATTAGAAAATTAAAAAAAGAAACAGGAATAACCGAGGAAGATATTGCAAAAAGATTAATTGACTTTGGTTTTCATGCGCCAACAATGTCGTGGCCAGTAGCAGGAACTATGATGATTGAACCTACAGAAAGTGAAAATTTATCAGAAATAAATAGATTTTGCTTAACACTAAAAAAAATTAAAGAAGAAATTGATAAAATTCAATCAGGTGAATTTGATAAAATTGATAATCCAATTAAAAATGCTCCACATACTCATGTTGAATTAGCCTCAAATAAATGGAATCATAAATACGAAAGGGAAGAAGCTGCATATCCATCAGAATTTTTAAAAATATTTAAATATTGGCCTCCAGTAGCTAGAGTGGATAATGTATACGGAGATAAAAATTTATTTTGTTCTTGTCCATCAATGGATGAATATAAAAATACTGCAGCTTAAAAATAAAAGAAAAAATTTTTAGAGATCGTGGTTCTGGGTTTGTTAAAATATTGTCGTATAGATTATGGGACAACTAGAGTTTGACCAGAGCATAGGGAGATAAAATAAAAATATTTTACTTATTACCCTTGTTCAATTATAAATATTAGCATAAATACTCATGAAATTCATTAATGCCCTCGTGGTGAAATTGGTAGACACAAAGGACTTAAAATAGTTTGAATTGAAGAATTTCAAAGTCCCTAATAGTCTCTAATAGTCTTAATCCCTTATATTCCTATAAGTTTTTAAATCATTAGATTATTTTTACTGAAAAATATTAGTTATTAATTCTCAGATTCTCGGAACATTCTCGGAACTAGAGAGATAAATTTGTGTTATAATTATCTTATGAAAAAAGTTTTAGGAACCATGTTCTTTTGTTTATTTTTGAGTAACAATATATTTGCAGATGATTATAGGCCAAAAGATTTAGAAGTTATTGAATTTAAGGATCCAACCACTTTTGGACTTAAATCTGGTGATAAAGCACATCCTATTAATAGAGAGAAAGCTACGGTTTACTGTGGAAGCAAAAAAAAATTTGCGTATCAATTTGACTCAACAATCAATATTTTAGAGGGTACCAATGCAGGAAAAAGAACCAAGAACCACAGATATTTTTGTAGCAGAGAAAATTTAAAAATTCATCCGATATTAGGAACAGGTGGTTGGTATCAAGCTTGGGGAATAGGAGGAAAACCTAAATTTAATTCTGGATCACCAAAAAGATTATTTAGTAATTATAGCATCGCGCAAAAAAATACCTGGGATAATGAAGATAATAAATCTTCAGGGGCCCAAGCATTTACTGGAGAGTCAAAGAGCAATATTAAAAAACAATGTAAAGACTTTGGATTCAAGGAAGGTACAGAAAAGTTTGCAGATTGCCAATTAAAGTTATTTATGATGATGAATAATAACTCAAAAATGAATAGCAGTTCCAATCAAACACAAACAATAATTACTGCAGAACCTAAAAGAAAAATTGATCCATCTGTTTGGGATGATTTATTAAATATTTCAAAAGGTATGAGCGAAGGAAAGTCTTTTACTGAGTCTTTGGGTAGTACAGGAAGTAGCAGCAGTTCGAGCTCATCTAAAATTCAATGTTTTAAAACTGGTGAAAGAATAAGTGGAACAAATAAGATATGTTCATATAATTGCATGGGTAGCGAGGTAGTACAAAACATCCCCTCAACAAGTATTTGTGCTTTATCCATTAACTTAAATTAAATAATTTATATTCAAAACAAATAGACTGATTATTGGATATTATAGGATGACTCGGAACAAACTCGGAAACAGAGAGATAAAATAAAAAAAAATTTACTTATTACTCTTGTTCAATTATAAATATTGGCATAAACACTCATGAAAATAACTCATGCCCTCGTGGTGAAATTGGTAGACACAAAGGACTTAAAATCCTTGCCCTTTTGGGAGTGCCAGTTCGAGTCTGGCCGAGGGCACCACTAATGTCTAATAAAATTATTTGTGACAGAAATAAAAAATCTCAAAATATAAAATCTATTTTATTAAAAAAATTAAAGGGAAAAAAAATAAGATCTAGAGCTGTTATAGTCATTGGTGGTGATGGATTTATGTTAAAAACATTAAAAAAAAATAAAAATTCTTCAAACTTATACTACGGAATAAATTCAGGAAATTATGGATTTTTAATGAATAAGTTTTCACCAGAAAAAACTATAAATAATTTGTTTAAAGCTAAAATGATTTCAATCTCACCTCTAGAAATGAAAGTAGTTAATAAACATGGAATTATAAAAAAATCATTAGCCATAAATGAAGTATCTATTCTTAGACAAAGTAGACAAGCAGCTACTCTCCAAGTTACTTCAGGAAATAAAAATATTATTAAAAAATTAACATCAGATGGAATTTTAGTATCTACGCCAGCAGGAAGTACTGCCTACAATATGTCTGTTCACGGACCTATACTAAGTTTAAATTCAAATAAACTTTCAATCTCACCAATTAGTGCTTTTAGACCAAGAAGATGGAAAGGAAAAATAGTTAGTGACAAATCCATTATTAAAATTAAAAATTTAAATCCGATTAAAAGACCTATTAGTGCAGTAGCTGACAATATAGAATTTAGAAATGCCAAAAAAATAATTATTACAACTAATAAAAAAATCAAATTTAATCTTCTTTATGATGTAAGTAGAAGCTTACAAAAAAAAATTAAAATAGAGCAAATAAGGAGAGAAACAAATTAGTGGTGCCCCCGCACGGATTCGAACCGCGGACCTATTGATTACAAATCAAGAATAAAACTTTAAATAGATAATTGTTTCCAACGAAATCAATCAAAAAACTTTGATCTAGTCACACTAGCGTCACAGTGATAAAGTTTTCAACGTGAAATTAGAATTTAAAAAAGGATCAAAATATTCAAGAAAAGATATTGGTTGGGTTTGCTTCCCAGATAAAGGAAGGCCTGCTGGTGGTGATTGGGATACAGGCTATGTTCGTGTTGAAGACAATTTAATTATCTTTATGAATATTGGTGTACCAGGAACAACAGAACACGATTTTGATAATCATTATGATCATTCAAAAGGTGTGATTGTTTGGTACGGGAAACCAAAGTCACATTCTCAACAACCAACTTTTCAAAAGTTATTATCAGGTGAAATGACGCCACATTTTTTTGCACGTTGGGATAATAAAGATCCTCAATTCGCTTATCTAGGTATTGGAAAGGTTGTTAGTTTTAAAGATGGTGTACCTTGTTTAGATGGAAATAAAAAAGAAGTTGAAACAATAGAATTAAAGTTAACTGTTGAGGACTCGGGAGAAATAATTCCTATTCAAAATCAAACAAATGTTGATCAAGAAAAAGATCACTCAATTGAAAATAATTTAGCTCCAAAATCTTCATTCTTATTAGAGAAACATCTTGAGGATTATATTATTAGGAATTGGCCCAATATCGAATTGAATAAAGATTATGATATTCATAAAGAAAATAATAAACTTTGTACTCAATACTCGACAGGTTCTGGTCCTTTAGACATTTTGGCAATTAGCAAAGATAAAAAAGAATTTTTAGTTATAGAGTTAAAGAAGGGTAGAGCAAGTGATGTAGTTATGGGTCAGATACAAAGATATATGGGTCATATTAAAAATAATTTAGCTGGTGATAAAGATGTTAAGGGTCTTATTATTGCTTTAGAGGATGATAAGAATTTAAGAGATGCCTTATCTGTTGCTCCAAATATAAAGTTTATGAAATACGAAGTATCGTTTAAATTAGTAGGATAAATGAAAAAACTTTTAGGGATCGTGGTTCTGGGTTTGATGTTGAGTGGAAACGCTTATTCAGAGAAGCAAGAAATAATATATGTTATGTCAGACCCTTCTAACGGTGAATGCAGATTGTTAAATGAAAAAAATGATATAAAAGTTAACACACCTAATAAAGTCAAATTAACCCTCTCCAAAGAACCATTAACGATAAGTTGTACTGCTCCTGGAAAAAAATTAAGACCAATTTCTTATGAGTTAAATAAAAAAAGTTTAATTACAAATATGTACATAGATAATAAATTTATCTCATCAGAAACTTCTTCTAATTTGAACATACCTCTTGATGAAATACAAGAGTCTATGATGTTCATTGAGGATGCATACTGTATGAAACTTAAAGGATGGAAAGCTGAATTTAAATGTTTAAAAGATTTCCCAAAGTTATCAGATAAACTTGCAATTTTTCAAATAACTGCTGGTGCTGTAGGATTAGTTTCTCAATTAAGAATTTCTCCTAAATATTATACATATGGAAACGTTAGAGTTGGTAACGCTCCACTTATTTTTATAAAAATTAGAGGCACACCATAATATTAACGAATACTTGATTGCATCACACTCACGTCACACTAGCGTCACACTCACTAAAGAAATTTGATTAAAACTAAAATTCAGAAAAAAAATTAACGTTGATTTTATTGAATGATGGTGCCCCCGCACGGATTCGAACCGCGGACCTATTGATTACAAATCAATTGCTCTACCAGCTGAGCTACAAGGGCATGAGAGTTTTTTAATCTTAATTTAAATATTATCAAGTAATTTTTTTATGTTGATTTATATGATGAAATACTATCGATGCAGAATTAGATATGTTTAAACTTTCGATATTTTCATTTATTTCAATTCTAACAAAAAAATCTGTATATTTTTCAGTATGTTTTTTAATTCCAAAACCTTCAGACCCAAATAATAAAATATTATTTCCATTCCATTCAATTTCTGTAAAATTTTTTTTACTACTCGCATCAAAACCATATACCCAATAATTTTTTTCTCTTAAGTATTTAAGTGTAGAATTAATATTTGACACCTCAAAAATATTTAGATGTTCAACACATCCACTAGCAGACTTGTACATCAACTTACTTTCTTTTGGAAAATGTCTCTCTTTAACAATTAATCCATTTATATTAAACGATGCTGCACTTCTAATTATAGAGCCAATGTTTCTTGGATCTGTTACTTCGTCTAAGCAAACAAAAGTCACATTTTTTTTATTTTTAATAAAATCTTTTAAATCTAAATTATCGAAATGTTCAATCTCTGCCACAAAGCCTTGGTGTAAAATTCCTTCATTTTTGGAATATTTATCTAATTCCTTTTTGGTTTTAAAAAATACCTTAATGTCTTTTAATAAATTTTGTCTTGGACTTTCCCTATGTATAGTTTTTTTACTTTCTTCTGTTAAAAACAATCTTAAAACCTTTCTTTTATTGTTTTTTAAGGCTTCTATAACTGCATGTTTACCAACTATAAAAAATGATGATTTATTCATAAATATTATTGTTATTTATACGTTTTTTTAGCACTTTTCCCTTTATTTCTCGTATTGCATTTATGCAATAAAAATATATAAAACCCCTTGTTGTTTAAGCTTTATTGAACAAGGGGACGCTTCCCCTACTAGTAGGAGGGGTACCAAAGCGGTCAAATGGGGCGGGCTGTAAACCCGTTGACTTCGGTCTTCGAAGGTTCGAATCCTTCCCCCTCCACCATTTAATAAAATTATAAACAATTTGGAGTGACTTGGGTGATGCGGGTGTAGTTCAATGGTAGAACGCTAGCCTTCCAAGCTGGATGTAAGGGTTCGATTCCCTTTACCCGCTCCAAAAATTATAAACAAGAAAGGTAAAAAAAAAGGAAAAGTAATGTCAAAAGAAAAGTTTGTAAGAAATAAACCGCACTGTAACATAGGTACAATCGGTCATGTCGATCATGGTAAAACAACTTTAACTGCTGCGATAACAAAAGTGTTATCTGAAAGTGGTGGTGCGAATTTTGTTGCTTATGATCAAATAGATAAAGCTCCTGAAGAAAAGGAAAGAGGAATTACAATTTCAACAGCACACGTTGAATATGAAACTGAAAAAAGACACTATGCTCATGTAGATTGCCCGGGCCACGCAGACTATGTTAAAAACATGATTACTGGTGCAGCTCAGATGGATGGAGCAATACTTGTAGTTAATGCAGCTGATGGTCCAATGCCTCAAACTAGAGAGCATATACTTTTAGCTAGACAAGTTGGGGTTCCAGCAATAGTTGTGTACTTAAATAAAGTAGATCAAGTTCAAGATAAAGAATTGATTGACTTAGTTGAAGAAGAAATAAGAGAATTATTAACTTCATATAAGTTTCCTGGTGACAAAACACCGATTGTAAAAGGTTCAGCTCTTGCCGCAGTAGAAGGTAAAGATGAAGCTATAGGTAAAAATTCTATAATGGAACTTATGAAAGCTGTAGATGAATTCATTCCACAGCCAGATCGACCAAAAGATAAACCATTTTTAATGCCGGTAGAGGATGTATTTTCTATTTCAGGAAGAGGTACTGTGGTGACTGGAAGAGTCGAGTCAGGTGTAGTTAAAACAGGTGAAGAGATAGAAATTGTTGGAATTAGAGAAACTAAAAAATCTGTGTGTACAGGGGTTGAAATGTTTAGAAAACTTTTAGACTCAGGAGAAGCAGGAGATAACATAGGAGTTCTTTTAAGAGGTGTTGAAAGAACTGATGTTGAAAGAGGTCAAGTTCTTTGTAAGCCTGCATCTGTAACTCCACATACTAAATTTGAAGCTCAAGCTTATGTATTAAAAAAAGAAGAAGGAGGAAGACACACGCCGTTCTTTACTAAATACAGACCGCAGTTTTATTTTAGAACAACTGACGTTACTGGTGAAGTTGAATTACCATCAGGTACAGAAATGGTTATGCCAGGAGATGATGCTAAATTTACTGTAAAACTAATTACACCGATTGCTATGAGTGAAAAATTAAATTTTGCTATTAGAGAGGGTGGAAGAACTGTAGGAGCTGGAGTAGTAACGAAAATTATAGAGTAAGCTCCCATAGGAGTGTAGCTCAACTGGTAGAGCGCCGGTCTCCAAAACCGGAGGTTGAGGGTTCGAGTCCCTCCGCTCCTGCCAAAACTATAAAATGAAAATGTAATGAAAAACCCTTTAAAATTTATTCAAGAAGTTAAACAAGAAGCTTTTAGAGTAACTTGGCCTACTGGAAAAGAAACAATACAAGGAACACTTATGGTTGTTGCAATGGCCATAGTAGCAGCATTGTTTTTTTTATTATTAGATCAAATTTTAAAATTTTTTTTAGAAATAGTTCTTAATTTTGCAATATAATTATGAAAAATTGGTACATCATACAATCTCATTCAAGCTTTGAAAATAAGGTGGCTCAATTAATTAAAGATGAGGCTGAGAAAGCAAAGATTTTAGACAAAATTGAAGAGATTATTGTGCCCACGCACGATATTACTGAGGTTAAAAGAGGGAAAAGGGTACAAAGAAAAAAAAAATATTTTCCTGGTTACGTTTTAATAAAAAGTGAAATGGATGATAATATTTATCATATGATTAAAAATATAAAAAAAGTAAGTGGATTTTTGGGATCTAAGGGTATACCTGTTCCAGTCTCAGATAAAGAAATTGAAAAAATTTTAGGTCATATAAAAGATGGAGTTGCTCAACCAAAATCAAGTATAGAATATTCAGTAGGAGAAAAAGTTCAAGTTATAGACGGACCATTTGCTTCATTTAATGGATTAGTTGAAGATATAGATGAAGAAAAAGCTAGACTTAAAGTTTCTGTTTCTATATTTGGAAGACCTACTCCTGTAGATTTAGAATATAACCAAGTGGAGAAAGTAAGTTAATGGCTAAAAAAGAAATTAGTGGATATGTAAAACTTCAAATCAAAGGTGGTCAAGCAAATCCTGCACCACCAGTAGGTCCTGCTTTAGGTCAAAGAGGAATAAATATAATGGAGTTTTGTAAAGCATTTAATGAAAAAACTAAAAGTTTTATGGGCAAACCTGTGCCTGTAGTTATTACTGTCTACAAAGATAAAAAATTTGATTTTGTTATAAAGTCCCCACCTGCATCTCATTTTATAAAAGAAGCTGTCAAACTAAAAAGTGGTTCCCAAGAACCAGGAAGAAATATTGTTGCGTCAATCTCGCAAAAACAATTAGAAGAAATTGCAAAGAAAAAAATGGAAGATTTAAATGCTCATGATTTAAAAGAAGCTTCAAAAATTATAGCTGGCTCTGCAAGATCTATGGGTATAGAGGTTAAAGATTAATGAGCTCAAAGAGATATAAAAAACTACCCGAAAAAACTAAAACTTTACAATCAGATACAATAAATAATCTTCTTCTGTTAGTTAAAAAAAATTGCACAACAAAGTTTGATGAGTCTATAGATTTAAATATGCAAATTAATAATAAGCAAAAAAAAAGCGAAATTAATATTAGAACTATAGTTAATATGCCATCAGGAACAGGAAAAAAAGTTAAGGTTGCTGTTATTTGTGAAGAAGAAAAAATTAAAGGTGCTAAGAGTGCTGGTGCAGAGATAGTGGGTGGAGATGATTTAATAGAAAAAATAAAAGGCGGTGATTTAAATTTTGAAAAATTAATATGTACACCATCAATGATGGTTAAACTTTCTAAGCTTGGAAAAGTTCTTGGACCCAAAGGTTTGATGCCTAATCCAAAATTAGGCACAGTAAATCCTGATGTTGAAAAAGCTGTTAAAGAAGCAAAATCTGGCCAGGTTGAAATTAAAAATGACAAAGATGGAAATATAGGTTTTAGCATTGGTAAAAAATCATTTTCAGATGATAAACTAATTAATAATTTTAATGCAGCAATTGATGTACTTGAAAAAGAAAAATCTAATAATACGGTTAAAGGTGATCTAATTAAAAATTTGTTTTTAACTTCAACAATGGGTGTTTCGTATAAATTAAAGTTAGGTAAAAATATTTAATTATGATGAATAAAGAAAAAAAAAAGAATTATATTAATGAAATGACAACTCAATTTGATAAATCTGAGGCAGTTATAGTCGCTCATTATCAAGGATTAACAGTTAAACAACTTGATGATTTAAGAAGTCAGATGAGAAAACATGGTATCGTATTTAAAGTAACCAAAAATAGAATTACAAAATTAGCACTTGAAAAAACCAAATGTAAAGAATTATCAAATTTATTTACTGGACCAACCGCCGTAGCTTTGTCTGAGGATGCAATAACATCAGCTAAAATTTTAACAAAATTTTCCAAAGACAATAATAATCTTAAGATTCTTGGCGGAATCATGGGAACTGATATTTTAGACGTTGCAGGTGTGCAAAATGTAGCAACTCTACCTTCATTAGATGAAGCAAGGGCTAAAATCATAGGTATTTTGAGATCTCCAGCCCAAAAAATTGCGAGTATTTTACTTGCACCAGCTTCAAAAATCGCTATTTTAGCGCTCGAAAAATCAAAAAAAACCTAGGACAAATTTATATGGCGGATCTAAATAAAATTATCGAAGACTTATCAAGTTTAACTGTTGTGGAAGCAGCTGAACTATCAAAACAATTAGAAGAAAAATGGGGAGTTACAGCAGCAGCAGCAGTGGCAGCACCAGCAGCTGCAGCAGGTGGAGCAGCACCAGCAGAAGAAAAAGATGAATTTACTATAGTACTTACAGCAGCTGGAGATAAAAAAATTAATGTAATAAAAGAAGTAAGAGCAGTAACGCAACTTGGATTAAAAGAAGCAAAAGATTTAGTTGAAGGCGCACCAAAAGAAGTTAAGGCAGGTGTCAACAAAAAAGAAGCTGAAGAAATTAAGAGCAAATTAGAAGCTGCTGGCGCTAAAGTTGAACTTAAGTAAATATTAACAAAATTAATTGCTGACTTAAAAAATCAGCGCTATAAATGCAATTATCTTTTACTGAAA
This sequence comes from uncultured Pelagibacteraceae bacterium, assembly GCA_902589345.1. GTDB lineage: Bacteria > Pseudomonadota > Alphaproteobacteria > Pelagibacterales > Pelagibacteraceae > Pelagibacter. The sequence goes on from CACISU010000001.1 coordinate 206,674, forward strand.
AGAAAAAAATTAGAAAAAGTTTCGGCAAGCTTAAAGAAAGTTTGTCTATACCAAATCTTATAGAAGTACAAAAAAATTCATATAAACAACTTACTGAGTACAAACAAGATGTCGATCAACACTTGGTAAAGGGTTTTGATAGAGTTTTTAAAAGCATTTTTCCTATAGATGATTTAAATGAAAAAGCTACATTAGAATATATTTCTTATCGGTTAGAAAAACCAAAGTTTGATGTTGATGAATGTATTACAAGAGGACTAACTTATTCTGCTTCGCTAAAATGTACCTTAAGATTAGTAGTTTTTGAAATAGACCAAGAAAATAACACAAAAGAAATTTTATCTGCGAAAGAACAAGAAGTATATATGGGAGAGGTTCCAATGATGACAAATAGTGGGACATTCATTACTAATGGAGTTCAGAGAGTTGTAGTCAATCAAATGCATAGAAGCCCAGGTGTATTTTTCGATCATGACAAAGGAAAGTCGCACGCAAGTGGAAAATTATTATTTAATTGCAGAGTAATACCAAATAGAGGTTCATGGTTAGATTTTGAATTTGATGTTAAAGATTATTTATACTTTAGGATTGATAGAAAAAAGAAAATTTTTGTATCAACTTTACTTCAAGCTTTAGGCTACTCCAAAAATGACATTGTTAACGAATTCTACGAAAAAAATATTTATTCATTTGAAAAAGATAAAAAAAAGTGGAAAACAAAATTTGATCCAGAAAATTATAAAGCTAAAAATGTTTCAGAAGAAATTATTGATGCTAAAACAAACAAGGTTGTTGTTAAAGCTGGAGAGCAAATTAATTTTTTAACAGCTAAAAAACTAGAAAATGATGGATTAAAAGAAATTTTTGTTAATAATGAAAATCTATATGGAAAATATCTACATAAAAATATAAAAATTGGAGAAGATGAATTTAAAATTGGAACAGAATTAAATGAAACAATTATTTCCAAGTTTATAGAGTCTAATATTAGTTCTATTGAAATATCGAAAACTAACTCAATAAATAAAGGTCCTTATTTATTGCATACTATTTTGAATGATAAAAATGAAACTAAAAATGATGCTATAACAGAAATTTATAAAGTTTTGAGACCAGGAGAGCCCCCTACCATAGAAATTGCATCTCAAATATTTAATAATTTGTTCTTTAGCTCTGACAGATATGATTTGTCAGATGTTGGTAGAGTTAAAATGAATTCAAGATTAAATTTAAATTGTTCAGACAAAGTTACTATTTTAAGAAATGACGATATTCTTTGTATTGTTAAAAAAATGTTAGATTTACGTGATGGTAAAGATGAAGTTGATGATATCGATCATCTTGGAAACAGAAGAGTCAGATCCGTAGGAGAACTAGTAGAAAATCAAGCTAGAATTGGTGTTTATAGAATGGAAAGGGCGATAAAGGAAAAAATGACAACATTAGATGTTGAGTCTGCTATGCCTCAAGATTTAATAAATGCAAAACCTTTGACAGTCTCTCTTAAAGATTTTTTTGCAACTTCTCAACTTTCTCAATTCATGGATCAAACTAATCCATTATCTGAAATAACTCATAAAAGAAGAGTTTCTGCTTTAGGTCCTGGAGGTTTAACTAGAGAAAGAGCTGGTTTCGAAGTAAGAGATGTTCACCCTACACACTATGGTAGAATTTGTCCTATAGAAACTCCAGAAGGACCAAACATTGGATTAATAAATAGTTTATCCACTTACTCAAAAATAAACAAATATGGATTTATTGAAAGTCCCTACAAGAAGGTAAATGACGGAACTGTTCAAGATAAAATAGAATATTTATCAGCTATGGAAGAAACTAAATTTACTATAGCTCAGGCAAATTCTGTAGTGGATAAAAATGGTAAGTTTAAAGAAGAACTTGTATCTTGTAGGCAGAACTTAAATTTTATTTTATCTAAACCCGAGAACATTGATTATATTGATGTTTCACCTAAGCAATTAGTATCAGTTGCCGCTTCATTAATACCTTTTTTAGAAAATGATGATGCCAATAGAGCTTTAATGGGATCTAACATGATGAGACAGGCGGTACCTTTATTAAAACCCGAAGCCCCTTTAGTTGGCACAGGTATAGAAAGCGATGTTGCTTTAGACTCTGGTGTAACAATTGTTGCAAGAAGAGAAGGTATAGTTGATAAAATTGATGGAAAACGAATAGTTATAAAGGCAACTAACGAAAAAGATTTTACCAAATCGGCTGTAGATATATATAATTTGCAAAAATTTAAAAGATCTAATCAAAACACATGTATAAACCAAAAACCATTAGTTAGGGTAGGAGATAAAGTCAAAACTGGTGATATTATTGCAGATGGACCATCAACAAAAATTGGCGAACTAGCTTTAGGAAAAAATGTAACAGTAGCGTTCATGCCATGGCAAGGATATAATTTTGAAGACTCAATACTAATTTCTGAAAGATGTGTAACAGACGATGTATTTACATCTATTCACATCGAAGAATATGAAGTAATGGCAAGAGATACAAAGTTAGGTGAAGAAGATATAACTAGAGATATACCAAATGTTAACGAAGAAGCACTAAAAAATTTAGATGAATCTGGAATAGTATATATCGGCGCTGAAGTTAAACCTGGAGATATACTGATTGGCAAGGTAACACCAAAAGGAGACTCGGCATCTGGACCAGAAGAAAAACTATTAAGATCAATTTTTGGAGAAAAAGCTATTGATGTAACAGATACATCATTAAGAATGCCAAGTGGAAGTGGAGGTATAATAGTAGATGTAAGAGTATTTAATAGGCATGGAATTGAAAAAGATGAAAGATCAATAACTATTGAGAGATCAGAAATTGAAAGTGTCCAAGAAGATAAAATTGTAGAAGAAGAAATATTAGAAAGAAGTATTAAGCAGGGAGCTATATCAATTTTAAATGGAAGTGTTTTAAATAAAAAAATTAAAGAGTTAAATGATGGGCAAAAGCTTGATGAACAAATAATAAATAACTTAAATGTTTCTGATATATTTAAAATTTCAATATCTGATGAAAAAAAAATGCAAGCTATGTTGCAATTAAAGGATCAATTTGATTCAGCAAAAAAAGATATCCAAGAAAGATTTGAAGATAAAGTTTTAAAAATAAGACAAGGTGACGATCTATTACCAAGTGTTATGAAAATGGTTAAAGTTTTTGTTGCAATAAAAAGAAGATTAAGACCTGGTGATAAAATGTCTGGAAGACACGGAAACAAAGGTGTTGTAAGTAAAATAGTTCCTGTTGAGGATATGCCATATCAAGAAAATGGTAAACCTGTTGATATAGTATTAAATCCACTAGGTGTACCAAGTCGTATGAATGTAGGTCAAATTTTAGAGACACATTTAGGATGGTCTTGCACTGAATTGGGCGAAACTCTTAAAAATCTTATTAATGAAAATAATAAAAAAATAGAAAAATCGGAAAAAATTTCAGCATTTTTAAAATCAATTTATGGGAAAGATTCTTATAATGAAAAAGTCGACAAATTATCAAACTATGAATTCAAAGATCTATGTGAAAATATTCAAAATGGTATACCAATATCTACACCAGTTTTTGATGGAGCTAAAGAATATGATGTAACAAAAATGCTTGAACTAGCTAAATTACCAAATTCAGGTCAAACTTCTTTATGGGATGGTCGAACTGGTGAGAAATTCGACAGAGAAGTAACGGTTGGTACTATATATATGTTAAAATTACACCATCTAGTAGAAGATAAAATTCATGCTAGATCTACAGGTCCATACAGTTTAGTTACTCAACAACCACTAGGTGGAAAAGCGCAACTGGGTGGTCAAAGATTTGGTGAAATGGAAGTTTGGGCATTGGAAGCATATGGAGCATCGTATACGTTGCAAGAAATTCTAACAGTTAAATCAGATGACGTGGCTGGTAGAGTAAAAGTTTATGAAACTATAGTTAAAGGTGAAGAAAATTTTGAATCTGGAATACCAGAATCATTTAATGTCCTTGTAAAAGAAATAAAATCTTTAGGATTAAACGTGGAGCTAAATTAAAATGAAAAAAGAATTAACAGATTTATTTAAAAATACTGATATTTCTGAAGCACAAAATTTTAATAGTATTAAAATAACTTTGGCCAGCCCAGAAAAAATAAAATCTTGGACTTTTGGTGAAATTAAAAAACCTGAAACAATAAATTACAGAACTTTTAGACCTGAAAAAGACGGTCTATTTTGTTCAAGAATTTTTGGACCTATCAAGGATTATGAATGTTTATGCGGAAAATATAAAAGAATGAAGTTTAGGGGTATTATCTGTGAAAAATGTGGTGTTGAAGTTACAAAATCTAATGTTCGTAGAGAAAGAATGGGTCATATAAATTTAGCAACACCAGTAGCACATATTTGGTTCTTAAAATCATTACCTAGCAGAATATCTTTGACAATTGATATGAAACTAAAAGATGTTGAAAGAGTATTGTACTTTGAAAACTTTATTGTTGTTGAACCAGGTCTTACCAACCTCAAAAAGAATCAACTATTATCAGAAGAAGAAATGATAAAATATCAAGATGAGTATGGTGATGAGGCTTTTACAGCTGGTATTGGTGCAGAGGCAATATTAGAAATACTTAAGTCAATTAATTTAGAAGAAGAGAAGCAAAGGTTAGTAAAATCTATAAATGAAACTAAATCTAAAGTAGCGGAAGAAAGATCAATTAAAAGATTAAAACTTATAGAGTCGTTTATTGAAACTGGTAATAAACCTGAGTGGATGATTTTAACAACAATACCAGTAATTCCACCTGAGTTAAGACCACTAGTTCCATTAGACGGTGGAAGATTTGCTACATCAGACTTAAATGATTTATATAGAAGGGTAATAAATAGGAATAATAGATTAAAAAGATTAATGGATCTAAAAGCGCCTGACATAATAGTTAGGAATGAAAAAAGAATGCTCCAAGAATCAGTAGATGCATTATTTGATAATGGAAGAAGAGGAAGAGTTATAACAGGAACAGGTAAACGCCCTCTTAAATCTTTAGCAGAAATGTTAAAAGGTAAACAAGGAAGATTTAGACAAAATCTATTAGGTAAAAGAGTTGATTACTCTGGAAGATCAGTAATTGTAGTTGGTCCAGACCTAAAATTACATGAATGTGGTTTACCAAAAAAAATGGCTTTAGAATTATTTAAACCATTTCTTTATGCAAGATTAAACAAACTTGGACTTGCATCCACAATTAAACAAGCAAAAAAATTAGTTGAAAGAGAAAGAGAAGAAGTATGGGATGCATTAGAAAATATTGTAAGAGAGCATCCTGTTATACTTAACCGGGCTCCAACATTGCATAGATTAGGTGTTCAAGCTTTTGAACCTAAATTAATTGAGGGTGATGCGATAGAGTTACATCCACTAACATGTGCTGCTTTTAATGCAGACTTCGATGGTGATCAAATGGCAGTACACATACCTTTAAGCTTGGAAGCTCAACTAGAAGCAAGAGTCTTAATGATGTCTACCAACAATATTTTAAGTCCATCTAACGGTAAACCTATTATAGTTCCTAGCCAAGATATGATTTTAGGTATTTATTATTTATCTCAGCCACCTTATCAATCAGATAAAATAGAGGGATATTTTACAAATAACTCAGAAATTGAATTTGGACTTACTTCAGGTCAAATAAAAGTTCATTCAAGAATTGTTTCAAGATTTGAAACAATTGATGATAAAGGAAATATTAAATATGAAAAACATATTAGTACAGCAGGGAGATTTATGCTTGCTAATCTTCTACCTAAAAATTTAAATAATAAGTTTTCTTTGGTTGACAGATTACTTCCTAAAAAAACAGTCTCAGAGGTTATTGACCATGTTTTCAGATTTTGTGGACAAAAAGCGACAGTTATTTTTTGTGACAAGTTAAAAGATTTAGGATTTAAACATGCATTTAAAGCAGGTATTTCATTTGGTAAGGATGATTTAGTTATACCTGAAAATAAACAACAATTAATTGATGAAACTAAAAAATTAATATCTGATTATGAAAATCAATACTCAGAAGGATTAATAACAAGAGGTGAGAAATACAACAAAGTAGTAGATGCTTGGTCAAAATGCACTGATAGAGTTGCTTCAGAAATGATGAAAAGAATTTCTGCTACAGAAGTAACAAAAGATGGTTTAAAAATAAATTCTGTATTTATGATGGCAGACAGTGGGGCCAGAGGATCAGCTGCTCAAATGAAACAATTAGCAGGAATGAGAGGATTAATAGCTAAACCATCTGGTGAAATTATTGAGTCACCAATTACATCAAACTTTAAAGAAGGATTAACTGCATTAGAATATTTTAATTCGACTCACGGCGCTAGAAAAGGTTTAGCAGATACTGCTTTGAAAACTGCCAATTCAGGATATTTGACTAGAAGATTATGTGATGTTGCTCAAGACTTAACTATCACTAAAAAAGAGTGTGATTGTGGAAAAGCTGCAGGAAGTATCAATTTATCTGAAATAATTGAAGGTGGAAATGTCATAGTTAGTCTCTCAGAGAGAGCTTTAGGAAGAGTAGCTGCTAAAGATATAAAAAACCCAATAACAGGCGAAATCATAATAAAAAAATCTGAAATGATAGATGAAGCTGCATGTGAAAAAATTGATTCTGCAGGTGTAAAATCTATAGATGTTTTTTCAGTTATAACTTGTGGTTCAAAAAAAGGTGTTTGTGCAACAAGTTATGGCAGAGATCTTTCGAGAGGAAAAATGGTTAATGTTGGTGAAGCAATCGGAATGATATCCGCACAATCAATTGGTGAACCAGGAACACAATTAACAATGAGAACGTTCCACGTAGGTGGTACAGCTTCAATAAAACAAGAGTCACAAATAGTAACAAAGTCAGAAGGTATACTTAAAATAATTAATACAAATTTAATTGAAGACTCAAAGAAAAATTCAATCATAATGGGACGTAATACTCAATTATCAATAGAAGATGAAAATGAACTACAAATCGCAGTCTATAAGGTTCCTTATGGCTCTAAGCTTTTCTTTCAAAATGGCGACAAGATCAAAAAAAATACAAAGATTTGCGAATGGGATCCTTACACTACCCCAGTAATTGCAGAAACCGGTGGAATAGTTAATTATGTTGATTTAATTGATGGTGTATCGATTACAGAAACAATGGATGATGCTACAGGTATATCAACAAAAACTGTGGTTGACTGGAAAAATCAATCAAAAAATACAGAATTAAAACCAAGAATAACATTACGAGATGACAAAGGTAATGTGATTAAAAAAGCAGATGACAATGAAGCAAGATATTATCTTGTACCAGATTCTATTCTATCAGTTAAAGATGGACAAAAAATTTCTGCAGGTGATGTAATTGCAAGATTACCTAAAGAAACTTCAAAGACAAAAGATATAACAGGAGGACTACCAAGAGTTGCTGAACTATTTGAAGCAAGAAAAGCAAAAGATAGTGCTATAATTGCAGAAAATGATGGAAAGGTTGAGTTTGGTAAAGAAGTTAGAGGAAAGCAAAGAATATCAATCGTTTCAGAAAATGGAGAATCTTCTAATTACCTTATACCAAAAGGTAAGCATATTAATTTTAATCCAGGTGAAAAGATTAAAAAAGGTGAATATCTATTAGATGGACAACCATTACCTCATGATATTTTAAGAATTTTAGGTATCAAAGAATTAACTGAATATTTTGTCAATCAGGTACAAGAAGTTTATAGATTACAGGGGGTTATTATAAACGATAAACATATAGAGACAATTTTAAGACAAATGTTAAAAAAAGTTGAAGTAAAAGAATCGGGAGATTCAAAATACTTACCTGGAGAAATTATAGATAAGATTAAATTTGAAGACATAAATGAGCAACTCAAAGCTGAAGGAAAAAAAGAAGCTAAAGGTGAAAGAGTATTAATGGGAATAACTAAAGCTTCACTGCAGACAGAGTCATTCATTTCAGCTGCATCATTTCAAGAAACTACAAGAGTACTGACAGATGCCGCTATTAAAGGTAAAGTAGATAAACTTTCAGGTCTAAAAGAGAATGTAATCGTTGGAAGACTTGTTCCAGCTGGCACAGGTAGCATAAAAAATAATTGGAATAGAAAAGCACTTAATGATGACAATAAATTTCTTTCCGAGCAAGAAAAGATAGACACCTCAGAAAGCCAAGTAAATCAATAAAAATTCGTCATCTTTCAAGGTATTTTAAATTGACAAAAGAAAATTCTATAGTATTTTGTCGATAATTTTTGGTTGGAATGTAGCACATTAGTGCTAAACGCTGCCATAACATTTTAGACAGTTATTTCCTCAAAAATAAATATTTTAAAATATGCCAACTATAAACCAGTTGATAAAAAAAAGACGAGTTAGACCAAAATCGAGAGATAAAGTTCCAGCTTTGGAAAAATCTCCTCAAAAAAGAGGAGTTTGTGTTAAAGTATATACAACTACTCCAAAAAAACCTAATTCCGCTTTAAGAAAAGTTGCCAGAGTTAGACTTTCAAATGGTCATGAAGTAACTTCATATATACCTGGCGAAGGTCACAACTTACAAGAACATTCTGTTGTTTTGATTAGAGGTGGTAGAGTTAAAGATTTACCAGGTGTAAGGTATCACATTCTTAGAGGAAATTTAGATACACAAGGTGTTACTGCAAGAAAACAACAACGTTCAAAATATGGTGCAAAAAAAGGTAAATAAAAATGTCAAGAAAAAGAAAAGCACCAAAAAAAATTCCAATAGTTGATCCGAAATATAAATCATTAATTATTCCAAAATTAATTAATTCTATAATGTATGATGGTAAAAAAACTATAGCAGAAAAAATAATTTACGATGCTATAGACAAGATAAAAAGTAAAACAAAAGATGAACCATTAAGTATTTTTAATGAGGCTATAAATAATTTAAAACCAACTGTTGAAGTAAGATCCAGAAGAGTTGGAGGAGCAACTTACCAAGTACCTGTAGAAGTGAAAGCAAAAAGATCTCAAGCTCTTGCTTTAAGGTGGTTGATTGATGCTTCAAGAAAAAGAAAAGATAAAAAAATGTCAGATAAGATATTTAATGAAATTTATGATGCTTATCAAAACAAAGGATCAGCTATTAAAAAAAAAGAAGATACACATAAAATGGCAGAGTCAAATAAAGCTTTTGCACATTTTAGATGGTAAAATTATATGCCTAGAACACATACATTAAATAAATATAGAAATATTGGTATAATGGCACACATAGATGCTGGCAAAACCACTACAACAGAAAGAATATTATACTACACAGGTAAAAGTCATAAAATTGGTGAAGTTCATGATGGTGCAGCTACAATGGATTGGATGGAACAAGAACAAGAAAGAGGTATAACAATCACATCTGCAGCAACGACTTGTTTTTGGAATGATCATAGAATAAATATTATTGATACCCCAGGACATGTTGATTTTACAATTGAGGTAGAAAGATCATTAAAAGTTTTAGATGGCGCAGTAGCAGTTTTTGATGGAGTTGCTGGAGTTGAGCCTCAATCAGAAACAGTATGGAGACAAGCTGATAAATATAAAGTTCCAAGAATTTGTTTTGTAAATAAATTAGATAGAACTGGGGCAGATTTTTTTAGATGCGTTGATATGATAAAAGACAGATTAGGTGCAAAACCTTTAGTTATGCAAGTTCCTATAGGTATAGAAGCCTCACTTCAAGGAGTTGTTGATCTTGTAAAAATGAAAGCAATAGTTTGGAAAAATGAAGATCTTGGAGCAGCATGGGAAGAAAAAGATATACCTGAAGAATTAAAAAATATTTGTGAAAAATATCGTCAAGAATTAGTTGAAACAGCAGTAGAGCAAGATGAGAAGTTAATGGAAAGTTATTTAAACGGAGATCAAATTAAAAATGATGACCTAATTAAATGTGTAAGGAAAGGATGCCTAAATTTTGAATTTGTGCCAGTTTTAACAGGTTCTGCATTTAAAAATAAAGGCGTTCAACCATTACTAGACGCTGTAGTAAATTATCTTCCTAGCCCCGAAGACATAGGTTCAATTAAAGGAACTAAGCAAGGCTCAGATGAGGAACTTGAGATGAAGTTTGATGATAAAGCACCTTTTTCAGCATTAGCTTTTAAAGTAGCAAACGACCCATTTGTTGGATCCCTAACGTTTATCAGAATTTACTCTGGTACAGTAAAATCAGGAACAGGAATTTATAATACATCAAAAGATAAGGAAGAAAGAGTTGGTAGAATGCTACTAATGCATGCTAATTCTAGAGAAGACATTAAAGAGGCTAATACTGGAGATATAGTTGCACTAGCTGGACTTAAACATACTATAACTGGTCATACTTTGTCAGATGAGGATACTCCAGTTTTATTAGAGCCAATGGAATTTCCAGATCCAGTAATAGAGATTGCAGTAGAACCAAAAACAAAGGGTGATCAAGAAAAAATGGGAGAAGCCCTTGGTAGACTTGCTAAAGAAGATCCATCTTTTAGAGTAACTTCCGACGAAGAGTCTGGCCAAACAATAATTAAAGGTATGGGTGAGCTTCATCTAGATATAATCGTAGATAGAATGAAAAGAGAATTTAAAGTTGAAGCAAATGTTGGAGCTCCACAAGTAGCTTATAGAGAAACAATTTTAAGTTCTGCTGAGTCTGATTATACTCATAAAAAACAAAGTGGTGGTGCAGGCCAATTTGCAAGAGTAAAACTTTCTATTGAGCCTTTAGAACCTGGAAAAGGTAGAGAAGTTGAAAGTAAAATCAAGGGTGGAGCGATACCAAAAGAATTTATACCTGGTGTAGAAAAAGGAATTGAATCTGTTTCAGATTCAGGAATCTTGGCAGGGTTTCCTCTTATAGATTATAAAGTAACTATACTTGATGGATTACATCATGACGTTGACTCAAGTGTTTTAGCTTTTGAACTTGCTTCTAGACAATGTTTCAAAGAAGCTTGTACTAAAGCAACTTTAAAATTACTTGAACCAATAATGAGAGTTGAAGTTGTTACACCAGAAGATTACATGGGTGATGTAATAGGGGATCTTAACAGTAGACGTGGTCAAATAAATACTCAAGAACAAAGAGGAAATGCCACGGTAATCACTGCAATGGTTCCTCTAGCCAACATGTTTGGATATATTAACAGTTTAAGATCAATGTCCCAAGGTAGAGCTCAATATTCAATGTTTTTTGATCATTATGATAAAGTGCCACAAAATGTTCAAGACGAAGTAACTAAGAAAACAGGATAATATGGAAAAGCAAAATATCAGAATAAAACTAAGAGCCTATGATAATAAAATTTTGGACCAGTCTACTGAGGAGATAGTAAATACTGTTAAACGAACTGGAGCAAATATTAAAGGACCAATACCACTACCAACAAAAATCGAAAAATATACAGTTCTGCGCTCTCCGCATATTGATAAAAAAAGTAGAGAACAATTTGAAACTAGAACACATAAAAGATTAATTGATATTATTGAACCAACACCTCAAACTGTAGAGGCTCTAATGAAACTAGACCTAGCTTCTGGAGTAGACGTAGAAATTAAAATATAAAATGACTGAAATTGCTTTAATAGGAAGAAAAATCGGAATGTCTAGAGAATTCTTTAAGACTGGGCAGTCAATTCCAGTCACTGTAATAAAAATGGAAAAAGGTAGAGTGATAGAAATAATTGAAGAAAGTAAAAGAGGCTACAAAGCTGTGCAATTAGGTTTTGGAAACATTAAAAACTCAAAACTATCAAAATCTATGAAAGGTTATTTTGCTAAGAAAAAAACCGAACCAAAGAATAGACTTAAAGAATTTAGAGTTAAAAGCTTAGATAATTATAAAGAAGGTAACGAATTTGGTTTAGAAATTTTTAAAGATATAAAATTTGTGGATATAAAATCTAAAACCATTGGTAAAGGTTTTGCAGGTCCAATGAAAAGACATAATTTTGGAGGATTAAGAGCCTCACATGGTGTATCTATATCACACAGATCGCACGGATCAACTGGACAAAGACAAGATCCAGGAAAAGTTTTTAAAAATAAAAAAATGGCTGGCCATATGGGTGATAAAATTAGAACAATGCAAAACATAGAGATTATAAAATCTGATTTAGACAATAACCTTTTATACTTAAAAGGTTCAATACCTGGTTCAAAAAATACAGAAGTATTGGTTAAAAAAGCAGCAAAAAATATTAGAAAACTAACAATTTATGAAAAAATAGAATTATTAGAAAAGCAAAAAAAAATGACAGAAAAAAAGAAAAAATAGATAATGAAATTAGAAAAATTAAACATTGATGGAAAAAAAGAAACAATAGAAGTTCTAGATAAAGTTTTTTCAACAAAAATAAACAAGCAACTTATAAGTAATGTTTTGTATAAAGTTAATGCAAATATTAAAGGAAGAAAAGCAAAGACTAAACAAAAAAATGAAATAATAGGATCAACGTCAAAAATATACGCACAAAAAGGAACGGGTAATGCAAGACATGCTAGTAGAAAAGCGCCAATATTTGTTGGTGGTGGTGTTGCTCATGGACCAAAAGGACAAAGTAATTATAAAAAAAGAAAATTAAACAAAAGTGAAAAAAAACAAGGTTTAGCTTCTCTAATTAGTGAAAAAAAATTATTAAATGATTTGATAATAATGGATGACTTTAAGAAGGAAATTATCAAAACAAAAGATATGAGTTTAATTCTTAGAAAATTTGATGCAATTAATTCATTAATAATTTTAGATAACGAATCTAAGAAAAAAATTTTTAAATCGTTAAGAAATTTACCTAATGTAAAAGTTTCAGACATCAATCATTTTAGTGGATTAGATGTAGTTAAATATAAAAAACTTATTTTAACAATCAGTTCTGTTAAAGAACTAGAGAAGAGGTATAAATAAAATGAAGTTTAATTTATATGATACAATCGTATCACCTTTAATAACTGAAAAATCAACAAATTTATCAGCTCAGAACAAAGTAGTTTTTAAAGTAGCCGATAGTGCAAATAAAAAAAGTATTAAAAAAAGAGTTGAAAAAATATTTAAAGTAAATGTTACAAAAATTAATATTATTAACAAAAAATCTAGAATGAAATCGACTAGAGGTAGAAAAGTTAAAGTAACAGGATATAAAAAGGCAATTATAACACTTAAAAAAGGTCAAAATATTGATCTGACAACAGGAATTTAAATATGGCTCTTAAATCATTTAAACCTTACACAAAATCTACTAGAGGAACTGTTCTGGTTAATAAAGAAGGCCTGTGGAGAGGAAAACCATACAAACCACTTACATCTGTAAATAATTCTTCTAAAGGAAGAAATAACCTTGGTAGAATAACATCTCGAAATCATGGTGGTGGTCATAAGCAGAAATATAGAGAGATAGATTTTTATAGAAAAAAATTAGATTTAATTGGTGAAGTTGAGAGAATTGAATACGATCCAAATAGATCTTGTTATATAATGTTAATAAAATTTGAAGATGGTGAAAAATTTTATTATTTAGCTCCACAAAAAATTAAAGTGGGTGATAAGATACAAAATGGATCTAATTCAGAAATTAAAATAGGAAACTGTTTACCATTAAGAGATATTCCAGTAGGTATAAATATACACAATGTAGAATTACAGCCAGGAGCAGGTGGAAAAATAGCTAGAGCAGCGGGTGCATCAGTTACTATTTCAGGAATAGATGGAAATTACTCTATTATTAAAATGACATCTGGAGAAGTTAGAAAAATAGACTCAAGATCAGTAGCAACAATAGGCGTATTATCAAATCCAGATCAAAAAAATATAAAAATTGGTAAAGCTGGGCGATCAAGATGGCTTGGAAGACGACCTCATACAAGAGGAGTGGTAATGAATCCGGTAGATCACCCCCACGGTGGTGGTGAGGGAAGAACAGCCGGTGGAAGACATCCAGTTTCGCCAACGGGTCAGTCTGCTAAGGGATTAAAAACTAGAGATAATAAAAGAACTGATAAATTTATAATAAGAAGAAGAAAGAAAAAGAGATCATAATTATGGCTAGAGCAGTTTGGAAAGGTCCGTTTGTAGAAGAAAGTTTAATCAAGAAAGTTGATAAACAAAAAAATGAGACTAATAAAAAACCTATTAAAACATGGTCAAGAAAATCAACTATAATTCCAGATTTTGTTGGCATTAGTTTTTTAATTTATAATGGAAAAAAGTTTATTCCAATTACCGTATCTGAAGACATGGTGGGGCATAAATTTGGAGAATTTGCACCTACAAGACAATTTGCAGGTCACACACCAGCTGACAAAAAGGCCAAAGCTGAAGGTGGAGAAAAAAAGGAAGATAAAAAATAATGTCAAAAAATAAAAAAAAAGAAATTGATATAAAAATTGCTAAGTCTATAAATAAAAATGTTAGATCAAGCACAAGAAAACTTAAGCCTATATTAAGAGCTATAGTTGGAAAAAAAGTTGATAATGTAATTAGAGATCTTACATTTTCAGATAAAAGAATTTCAAAGGATATTAAAAAAACCATTTCTTCCGCAGTAGCAAATGCAGAAAATAATTACCAGCTAGATATAGATAAATTAATTGTTAAAGAAGCATACTGCGGCAAACAAGTGATTATGAAAAGATTTAGAGCTAGAGCCAAAGGAAGAGCAGCACCTATATTAAAACCCTATTCAAATTTAACAGTTATTTTAACGGAGAAAAAGAAAGAAGAAAAACATGGGACAAAAAGTTAATCCAATAGGCTTAAGATTGGGAGTTAATAGAGGTTGGGACTCAGTTTGGTATGCTAAGAAAAAAGATTTTGGAAATTATCTAATTGAAGATTTCAAAATTAGAGAATACATAAAGAAGCATGTCATTAATTCTGGTGTCTCAAAAGTTATGATTGAAAGAACTTCAAAAAAATGTTTTGTGACAATTTACACCTCTAGACCAGGCTTTGTTATAGGTAAAAAAGGTAGTGATATAGAAAAAATAAAGTCTAAGTTGTCTAACTTGACCACAAATGAAGTTATTCTAAATATTAAAGAAGTTAAAAAACCTGAAACAAATAGTTTTTTAGTCGCTGAGAATATTGCCCAGCAACTTGTAAAAAGAGTTTCGTATAGAAGAGCAATGAAAAGAGCAATGCAATCAGCTTTGAGGCTTGGTGCAAAAGGTATTAAAGTTTCAATTAGTGGAAGATTAGGAGGAAATGAAATTGCAAGAACTGAATGGTTGAGGGAAGGAAGTATACCTTCACATACGTTGAGAGCTGACATTGATTATGCAGAGTCTGAAGCTTTAACTACATATGGAATAATAGGTGTAAAAGTTTGGATTTATAAAGGTGAAATTTTTACAAAAGAATTTAGTCAGGAAACAAATAAAAAATAATTATGCTACAACCAACAAGAACAAAATATAGAAAAGCACATAAAGGCAGAATACATGGCAATGCTTCTAGATGTAATTATCTTAATTATGGCGCATATGGATTAAAAGCAATGCAACCAGATAGAGTTATATCAAAACAGATTGAGGCAGCTAGAGTAGCTTTAACAAGACATATGAAAAGACAAGGAAGAGTTTGGACAAGAATGTTTCCCAATATACCAGTTTCAAAAAAACCAACAGAAGTGAGAATGGGAAAAGGTAAAGGATCTCCAGAATTCTGGGCCTGCAGAGTTAAACCAGGTCGTATATTATTCGAAGTTGATGGTGTAACTGAAGATGTTGCCAAAGAAGCTCTATACAAAGCTTCTGCAAAACTTCCAATTAAAACAAAATTTATAAAGAGAATATAGATGAAACAAAAAGACATAAAAAAAATGACAACATCTCAGGCAACAAAAGATATTGATAAGTTAAAAAAAGATCTTTTTAACTTTAGATTCCAGGTTGCTAATGGTCAGTTAAAAAGTTCATCTAAAATAAATGATACAAAAAAAAATATTGCAAGACTAAAAACATTAATAAGAGGAAAAGTTAATGCCTAAGAAAATACTAAAAGGAATTGTTGTTAGTGATAAACCAAATAAAACTATTACAGTTTTAGTAGAAAGAAAATATCAACATCCATTATTTAAAAAAATAATTAAAAGTAAAAAAAAATACAGCGCCCATGATGAAAATAACAAATTTAAAAATGGTGATAAGGTTTCTATTATTGAATGTAAACCTTACTCAAAAAATAAAAAGTTTGAAGTTTTGGAGGAAAACAAATGATACAAGTACAGACAGAACTTAATGTAGCTGATAACACTGGGGCTAAAAAAATTGAATGTATTAAAGTTTTAGGAGGATCTAAGAGAAGATATGCTAGCATTGGAGATACAATTGTAGTAGCGGTTAAAGAAGCTATACCAAAAGGAAAAGTTAAAAAAGGGTCTGTACATAAAGCAGTAGTTGTAAGAGTGAAAAAAGGTATTCATAGGAATGATGGTTCAAAAGTGAAATTTGATAATAATGCAGCAGTCTTAACCGATGATAAAGGCGAACCTATAGGTACAAGAATATTTGGACCAGTTACAAGAGAACTAAGAAACAGAGGTCAGATGAAGATAATTTCATTGGCACCAGAGGTATTATAAAAATGATTAAAAAAGGATCAAAAGTTAAAATTTTAGCAGGAAAAGATAAAAAAAAAGAAGGAGAGATAATAGAAATAGATAGATCTCAGAATAGAGCCAAAGTTAAAGGTATGAATATTATTAAAAAGCATATTAAAACAACTAAAGAAAAAAAAGGTGGAATTTTTTCTAAAGAAAATTTCATTCATTTGTCCAATTTAATCATTGTAGAGGAAAAAAAACAAAAAAAAGTAGGAGTTAAAAAATAGAAAATGGTTCCTAGATTAAAAGAATTAATTGTTAAGGATATTCAACCAAGTTTAAAAGAAAAATTTGGATATAAAAACATATTAATGGTTCCTAAGATTGAAAAAATAGTTTTAAATATGGGATTGGGTATAGATGGTAACGACTCAAAAATTATTAAATCATGTGAAAATGATTTAGCAAATATTACAGGACAAAAACCAGTTATAACAAAATTTAGGAAATCGATTTCTAATTTCAAAACAAGAAAAAATACCAATGCAGGTATTAAAGTAACACTAAGAAAAAATAAAATGTATGAGTTTATCGATAGACTTGTAAACGTAGCATTACCAAGAATTAAAGACTTTAGAGGTCTATCATTGAATGGATTTGATAAATTTGGAAATTATACATTTGGCATAAAAGAGCACATTATTTTCCCTGAAGTTAATTTTGATAAAGTAGATAAAATAAGAGGTTTAGATATAAGCATTGTTATTAAATCTTTAAAACGGGATGATAGTATTGAGTTATTAAGAAAATTGAATTTTCCATTCATCAACAAAGGGAGCAATCAATAATGGCAAAGTTAAGTTCTATAAATAAAAATAATAAGAGGATAAAACTATCCAAAAGATTATTTGCTAAAAGAAAAAAATTAAAATCAATTATCATGGATAAAAAACTATCTTTGGAAGAAAGATTTAAAGCACAGCAAAAACTCTCACAGCTACCAAGAAATTCAGCAAAAAATAGAATAAGAAATAGATGTCAAATTACTGGTAGACCTCATGGAGTTTATAGAAAGTTAAAAATATCTAGAATAGCTTTAAGAAAGTTAGGACTAGAAGGAAAAATACCAGGAATGGTTAAATCAAGTTGGTAGAAAGGAATATATGAGTTTAAGTGATCCGATTGGAGATATGTTAGCAAGAATTAAAAATGCTCAAATGAGAAATAGTAAAAAAGTTTTGATGCCTTCATCAAAATTTAAAACTAAAATTGCAGATGTATTAAAAAATGAAGGTTACATAATTGACTACAAAGTTTTAAGTGAAGATAGTAAAAGTAATCTTGAAATTTTATTGAAATATAGTTCAGGAAATCCAGTGATAAGTGCAATCCAAAGAGTTTCTAAACCAGGAAGAAGAATATTTTCAAGTTTTGAAAGTCTTCCAAAAATTAATAATGGATTAGGAATAGCAATAATTTCGACCCCTAAAGGTGTCATGACTGATATTGATGCAAGAAAACAAAAATTAGGCGGCGAAATAATCTGTAAGGTATTTTAATGTCAAAAATTGGAAAAATAAATATATCAATACCTGAAAAAGTAAAAGTAGTCCTAAATGGAAATTTACTAAACATTGAAGGTCCTTTGGGAAAAAAAACTATTAATATGGATTTAGATATATTCGATCTTAAAATTAACGAGGGGAAAGAATTATCCATTAAACCAAAAGTCATTAACAAAGATACCAAAAGACTTTGGGGTATGAATAGAAGTATTCTGAACAATGCAATTATTGGAGCAAACATAGGGTATAATAAAATTTTAGAATTATCTGGTGTAGGATTCAGAGCAGCAATAAAAGGAAAAATATTAAATTTACAACTCGGCTTTAGTCATGATATCAACTTTGATATACCTGACACAGTTAAAATTATTGTTGAAAAACAAACAATTATTAAAATATCAGGCCCAGATAAACAAGAAGTTGGGATGATATGTTCAAAAATTAAATCTTTTAAACCACCTGAACCATATAAAGGAAAAGGTATTAAGGAACAAGGGCAATATATCTTGAGAAAAGAAGGAAAGAAAAAATAATGAAGATATCAACAAATCAAAGAAAAAGATTCAGAATTAGAAATAAGCTTAAAAAAGTATCAAATAGTAACAGATATAGGTTAAGTGTTTCAAGGTCTTCAAAAAATATAAGTGCACAAATTATCGATGATGCAAAAAATATTACAATAATTTCATCATCTTCAACAGAAAAAGTAATTAAAAATTTAAATAAAAAAAATAAATCTGAATTATCAACAACAGTGGCTGAGCATTTAGCTAAAAAAGCTGCAGAAAAAAATATCAAAAAAATATACTTTGATAGAGGTATTTATAAATATCATGGAAGAATAAAAATATTTGCAGAAACACTAAGAAAAAATGGTATGGAATTTTAATTTATGGAAAAAAATGATAATTTTTTAGAAAAATTGGTACATATAAATAGAATTACTAAAGTAGTAAAAGGTGGAAGAAGATTTGGTTTTTCTGCACTAGTGGTAGTAGGTAATCAAAACGGAAAAATAGGTATAGCTCATGCTAAAGCTAAACAAGTTCCTGATGCTATTAAAAAAGCTAATGAGCTAGCAAGAAGAAAGCTAATACAAATACCCTTGAGAGAAGGTAGAACTATTCACCACGATATATACGGTAAAGATGGTGCTGGAAAAATAAAACTTCGTTCTGCTCCTAAAGGAACAGGTATAATTGCAGGAGGACCAGTAAGAGCTGTGTGTGAAGTATTGGGTATTAAAGATATAGTTGCTAAATCAATTGGTACAGCTAATCCTCACAATGTTATTAGAGCTTGTATGAAAGCTCTATTAAAACAAAATTCTCCTAAAAACATATCTTTAATAAGAAATAAGAAAATATCTGAAATAATAGAAAAGAGAGGCCAATGACTAGATTAAATTCAACAACAAAAGTTAAATCAAAAAAAATAAGAGTTGGAAGAGGTATTGGATCGGGAAAAGGAAAAACTTCTGGACGAGGTGTTAAGGGACAAAAATCTCGATCAGGAGTGGCTATAAAAAGTTTCGAAGGGGGACAAATGCCACTTTATAGAAGACTTCCCAAAAGAGGCTTCAATCCTTTAAAAAAAGAGAAAATAGCAATTATTAATCTTGGCAAGATTCAAGATCTTATCGATAATCAAAAACTAAGTTCAACAGATAAAATTAATATTGAGACATTTAAAAAACTAAACATAATAAATAAAAAGTTTAACAAGATTAAAGTTTTAGCTTCTGGTGAAATCAAAAAAAAAATTGATTTAAATGCACATTTTGTATCAAAAAAAGCTGAGGAAAAATTAAAGAAAATTGGCGGCACGGTAGATTTAGTTAAATAAATATTAATTATATGAGCGAGTCATCACAAAACAATGATTTAAGAAATCGTATTCTTTTTACAATTTTAATATTATCTGTATATAGATTTGGTACTTTTGTTCCTTTACCAGGAATAGATCCGGATCAATTATCAACATTAATGGAGTCAAATCAAAAAGGTTTACTTGGAATGTTTAATGTTTTTGCTGGAGGAGCAGTATCTAGAATGGCAATATTTGCTTTAGGAATAATGCCATATATATCATCATCTATTATTGTACAGCTCTTAACGGGTGTAACAGATTATTTTAAAAATTTAAAAAATCAGGGAGAAATTGGAAGACAAAAAATAACTCAAATTACTAGGTATGGAACTGTTTTATTAGCTACATTACAAGGTTACGGTTTAGCAGTTGGTTTAGAGTCCTCTGCAAATTTAGTCATAAATCCTGGAATTTTTTTTAAAGTTTCAACAGTCACATCTATTGTGGCAGGTACAATTTTTCTAATGTGGTTGGGTGAGCAAATTACTCAAAGAGGTATTGGAAATGGAATTTCTTTAATAATTTTTTCTGGAATCGTAGCTGAAATTCCAAGAGCACTTGTAACTACGTTTGAATTAGGTAGAACAGGTGCAATTTCTGGGGTAATGATAACTGCAATTTTCATACTTTTAATTTTAACAATTATGTTTATCGTTTTTATGGAGAGAGCTTTAAGAAAAATATTAATTAATTATCCCAAGAGACAAATGGGGAATAAAATGTATGGTGGTGATTCATCATATCTTCCATTAAAAATAAATATGGCTGGAGTTATTCCTGCAATTTTTGCATCAGCTTTATTACTATTACCTGTAACTTTTTCAAACTTTAATGTTTCACAAAATGAAACATTTATTAATTTCTCATCATATTTTTCACAAGGTCAACCTCTATATATGTTACTATATGCTTCTGGTATTATATTTTTTACTTTTTTTTATACATCAATTACTTTTAATCCAAATGAAACTGCAGAAAATTTAAGAAAATATGGCGGATTCATACCTGGTATAAGACCTGGTGAAAGTACAGCATTATATATAGATGATATATTAACAAAGTTAACAACTATTGGTGCATTGTATCTTGCATTTGTTTGCTTAATGCCAGAATTTTTAATTGCAAATTATCCTATACCGTTTTACTTAGGAGGTACATCTATATTAATTGTTGTAGTTGTTGCAATTGATACAGTAACACAAATTCAAACACGATTAATGAGTTCACAGTATGAACAGCTTGTTAAAAAAACTAAGTTTGGTAAATAGTTAGTGAATATTATAATATTTGGACCTCCAGGTGCTGGTAAAGGAACTCAGGCAAAATTCTTAGTAAAAAAATTAAATAGTTTTCAAGTATCAACCGGCGATATGTTGAGAGATGAAATCAATAAAGATACTGAAATAGGTAAAAAAATTATAAATAATATGAATGATGGCAAGTTTGTCGATGATGAAATAGTAAATAAACTACTTGAAAAAATAATATTTGATTCAAATAAAAAGAATAAACTTATATTCGATGGTTATCCACGAACTATAAATCAAGCAAAAAATCTGGAAATTTTATTGAACAAATCAAATCAAAAAATAGATTATATTTTTTTTCTAAATGTAAACAAAGACTCAATAGTTAAAAGAATTGAAAAGAGAAAAATTGTAGAAAAAAGAATTGATGACGACGCTAATACTATCTTAAAAAGATATGATACTTACATGGAAATTACGAAACCTGTTCTGGATTATTATTCAAAAAACAAAAATTTTCATGAAGTTGATGGATCTATGGAAATAAGCGATATTTCTTTAAAAATAGAGGAAATTGTTAGTGAATGAGACATTGACATTGAATCAACTTCTTATATAAAAGGCTAAATTTTATCCAATAATTATGGCTCGTATAGCAGGTGTTAATATTCCACAGAACAAACTAGTTGAAGTAGGTCTTACTTATATATTTGGTATTGGAGACAGGTTTTCACGACAAATATGTAAAGATTTAGAAATTCCTAAAGCAAAAAGAGTTAATCAACTTTCCGATGAACAGATTTTACAAATAAGAGAATACATAGATAAAAATTTCACTGTTGAAGGTGATTTGAGACGAGAAAAATCTTTAAGCATAAAAAGACTTATAGATTTAGCAACTTATAGAGGCTCAAGACATAGAAAGAAGTTACCTGCAAGAGGACAAAGAACTCGATGTAATGCAAGAACTAGAAAAGGAAAAGCTATAGCAATTGCTGGTAAAAAACTAACACCGTTGAAAAAATAAAATATGAGTAAAAATAAAACAGAACCACAAACACAAGTTGATGAAAAAGTAAAAAGTACCAAAAAAAGTAGCTACTCAAAAAAGAAGAAATCAAAAAAAAAAATAGTTACAGGTATTGCATATGTTCAATCAACTTTTAATAATACCATTGTATCTATTGCGGACGTTGAAGGAAATGTTATATCCTGGGCATCTGCTGGTCAAAAAGGTTTTAAAGGATCTAGAAAATCTACACCTTATGCAGCACAAGTCGCAGCTGACTCAGCTGCATCAAAAGCTTTAGAGTATGGAATGGAAACTTTATCAGTTGAAGTTAAAGGCCCTGGTTCGGGAAGAGAAACCGCTTTAAGGGCATTACAGGCAAGAGGATTTAAAATTCTTTCAATTAAAGATACAACACCAATGCCACATAATGGTGCAAGACCACCAAAAAAAAGGAGAGTATAATGGAAAATACTGATGTTAATATAAAAAACTGGAAATCTCTTATTAAACCTGGAAAGTTAGATGTTCAATTAAGTGACGATAAAGCTTATGCTAAAATAACCGCTGAACCCTTAGAGAAAGGTTATGGCCTTACTTTGGGTAACTCTCTTAGAAGAATATTACTTTCTTCAATAAGAGGTACAGCAGTAACTGCAATTCAAATTGACGGAGTCCTACATGAGTTTACTTCTATAAAAGGAGTAAGAGAAGATGTGACTGACATTGTTCTAAACGTTAAATCCCTAGCGTTAAAATGTTCTAGCGAGGGGTCGAAAAAATTAATATTAGATGCAAAAGGACCTGGTGAAATAAAAGCATCAGATATAACACCAGTTGCAGATATAAGTATATTAAATCCTGAACTTGTAATTTGTCATTTAGATGAAAATACACATTTTCATATGGAAATGAATGTAGGAAATGGAAAAGGTTATGTGTCAGCTGATATGAATAAACCTGAAGAACCACCATTAGGATTAATACCAATTGACTCGCTGTTTAGTCCTGTAAAAAAAGTTTCATATTCGATAAGCACAGCAAGAGAAGGTAAGGCACTAGATTATGATAAGTTAACTATGGAAGTAGAAACTAATGGATCTATATCAGCGGAAGATGCAGTAGCGTATTCTGCTAGAATTTTTCAAGACCAGCTTGGTATGTTTGTAAACTTTGATGAACCTCAGGAAACTATTGTTCGTGAAAAATCTACTGAGCCAGAATTCAATAGAAATCTTCTTAGAAAAGTTGATGAACTTGAACTTTCTGTGCGTTCAATGAACTGTTTAAAAAATGATAATATAATTTACATTGGTGATTTAGTTCAAAAATCTGAGGGTGAGATGTTAAGAACACCTAATTTTGGAAGAAAATCTCTTAATGAAATTAAAGAAGTATTAAATGGCATGTCTTTATACCTTGGAATGGAAATACCTAATTGGCCACCAGATAATATAGCCGAGTTATCAAAAAAACTTGAAGAATCTATATAATGAGACATAAGTTTGGATATAAAAAATTAAACCGTACTTCAGAGCATAGAAAAGCGCTAATAAAGAATATGCTTAATTCTCTTATTAAATATGAGCAAATAACAACAACTTTACCAAAGGCTAAAGTTTTAAGACCTCAAGCTGATAAAATAATTACATTAGGAAAAACTGATTCATTACATAATACCAAAAGTCTAATTTCAAAATTGCAGGATATTAAATCTGCAAATAAAGTTAAAAAAACTTTAGCAAAAAGATATACAAATAGAAAAGGTGGCTACACAAGAATAATTAAAGCTGGTTTTAGATATGGTGATAATGCACCAATGGCAGTTATAGAATTTGTAGATAGAGATATTGAAGCTAAAAAAGTTGATAGAAAAAAAAAAGAAACTCTTAAATCAAAAGAAAAAGATAAACAAGTAACAGCTTAATCAATAATTAAAATGCTAAAGTCTTTTATAATAGACAATATGTCTATTGATATGCGTTTGGATAGATGGATAAGAGATAAAATTGGTAAAATTCCACAAGGTTTAATAGAAAAAGATTTACGCAAAGGAAATATAAAATTAAATAATAAGAAAGCAAAAGGTTCAACAAAATTAAGACTGAATGATAAAATTGATTTTTTTAAGTTTGATTATCAAATAAATCCTACAAAAGAAAAAAAAAAATTTATTCCTTCTAAAAAAATTTTATCTAAAAATGAAGGCAATATTATTGAAAACAATTTAGATTTTATAGCTATTAACAAAGATTCAGGAATATCTGTTCAAGGTGGCACTAAATCTAGAAGAAATCTTATTGATATTTATGGAAAAAGTGAAATTTTCAAAGACTCCAAACCTTACACTGTTCATAGATTGGATAAAGATACATCTGGGATTTTAATTATTGCAAAAAATCGAAGTTCAGCACAACTTTTGACATCATTATTTAGACTAAGAAAAGTTCATAAAACATATTTAGCCATCTGTTATGGTGAAGTTATAAAAAATAATGGTCAATTAATAGACAACCTAGTTCGTTATGATAATAACAAAAAAATTGTAGAAAAAGCGATAACTCATTTTAAAGTTTTAGATAAAAATTTAAACTGTTCTCTTTTAGAACTTAAACCTATAACAGGCAGAAAACATCAGATAAGAAAACAACTTTTTAACATTGGTCATCCTATTGTGGGTGATCAAAAATATAATATTGAAATTTTTTCAAGATCTATGAATAAAAAACTTATGTTACATTCATATAAAATTAAGTTTATGATTAACAAAGTTAAATTTAATTACAAAGCTCCTATACCTGCTTATTTTGAAAAGTTTATAAATTCAAAAAAAATTAAATTTTTAAATACTTAATCATTTTTTTCTTTAATACATTCGTGAGTTTTTTGTAATTTTGTCTTTTAAAATTTGATAATTTGCTTATTTTTGAATAATCTAAACCACAAGGACTAATTTTTTCATATTGTTTTAAATCATTTGTTATATTGATTGAAAAACCATGGTAAGCAACCCATTTTCTAACCTTAATACCAATCGCTCCAATTTTAACTTTTCTATTTTTTATATTAATCCATATGCCTATTTTTTTCCTATCTGCATAAGCTTTTATTTTATACTCACTAAGAGTTTCAATTATTGAAAGTTCTAAGGAACTAATTAATTTTCTAATATCCTTTTTCCTTTTTTTAAGATCTATCACAAAATAGCATATTAATTGTCCTGGGCCATGCCATGTTATTTTTCCACCTCTATTAGTTTTAATTACGTGAATATTTTTATCTATAATTTCATTATGTTTGTGACTGACACCTGCTGTAAATACTGATGTATGTTCCAAAAACCATATTAATTCATCTTCAGCGTCGTTATTAATGATTTTATCAACTCTATTTTCTAGTTTATTTATTGCATAAGCGTAATTAACCGGTGTTTTTGATTTTTTTATCTCTATAGTCATTAAAGAATTGTAATATAAAAATTTTGTATTAATAGTGCCTAATAAAATAAAGGTTTTTTATGACTTTAGTAAGAAAAATAAAAGATAAAAAAGTTAATTTTGAATTTAATAAGGAATATATCAAAGTTGTTACTGAAAAAATTGCAAATAATGACGCAGAGTTTATTTCAAATTCTTTTAAAGAAATACACCCTGCGGATGCAGCTGATATAATTGAGCATTTAAACCAAGATGATAGAGAAAAATTAATTAAGCTAAATAATTTTAAAATAGACCCTGAGGTCTTTGTTGAATTAAATGAATCCATTCAGATTGAAGTAGTTAAATATTTATCAACTGAATCAATAGTTTATATACTAAAAAATTTAGAGTCAGACGATGCAATTAAGATAATAGAAAATCTCGATGAAAAAAGCAAAAATGATATTTTAAGTTCTTTACCTCCCAAAGACAGATTCATATTATTAGAAAGTTTAAGTTATCCAGAAGATTCAGCAGCAAGAATAATGCAAAGAGAGTTTACAGCAATTCCAAGTAATTGGTCTGTTGGACAGACAATAGATTACTTAAGAGAGAATAAAGATTTACCTGAGGAATTTTTAGAAATATTTATAGTTGATAATGAATTCAAACCAATTGGTACAGTTCCTTCGTCTAAAGTATTAAGAACTTCAAGAGACAATAAGATGATAAATATAATGAATGAGTCCCAATTGTCGATACCTGTAGATATGGATAGAGAAGAAGTTGGACATTTATTTGAAAATTATAATTTAAATTCTGCATGTGTTGTTGATAAAAATAATAAGCTTGTTGGTATGATAACAAGTGATGATGTTTTGACTGTTTTAAAAGAAGAAGCAGAGGAAGATGCGCTTAGATTAGCGGGTGTTGGTGATGAAGAAATCACTGATGGTATTTTTAAAAAAACCAAAAGAAGATTCAACTGGCTTCTATTAAATTTAGTAACAGCAGTTATAGCTTCAATTGTAATTGGTTTTTTCCAGGAAGATATTGAAAAAGTTGTTGCATTAGCAGTTCTTATGCCAATAGTTGCATCAATGGGAGGAAATGCTGGAATGCAGACACTGGCAGTTACTATTAGAACAATTGCTACTAATGAACTAACAAAAAATAATTTTGCACAAAATGTAATTAAAGAGTTTTCAATAGGTATTTTAAACGGATTTATATTTGCATTGATAAGTGCAATAGTTGTTCAGTTTTGGTTTAACGATTATACACTTTCATTAATAATATCAATTTCCATGGTTTTAAATATGATTGTCGCTGGTTTATTTGGAATTTTAGTTCCAATTACTCTTAAGAAGTTTAATATTGATCCAGCTATCGCATCAAGTGTTTTTGTTACGACAATAACTGACGTTATAGGCTTTCTTTCCTTTTTAGGTATTGGAGCTTATTTTTTTTTTAATTAATTAGAAATTATCAATTAGCCTTACATTATTTAGATAATATGCAATAAATATTTTATAATTTGACCTATTTATTTTTTTAGAGAGTGTGAATTTATTTCTTATTTCAAGATATTCAAGTTTTATATTGTGTTTTGAAATATTATTTTTAAGATTATTTAAATTGCTTACATTTTTAAAATTTCTCTTAATTGATAAATTAAAACTATATATTCTTTTTGCAATTTTACAGGCGATGTCAATATCTTTACTACTTAATAATTTATTTCTAGAAGAATAAGCAAGACTATTTTTAAATCTAACAGTCTTTACAGGAACTACTTTAATATAATATTTATTTTTAATGAACTTTTTGATTAAATATAACTGTTGAAAATCTTTCAGTCCTAAAAACAAATATCTTGCTTTAATTAATTTAAGTAATTGATTCATAACAGCCAAAACACCTTCGAAATGTCCTTTTCTAAATTTTGCACATAACACTTTATCTTTTAATGGTATTTTAATTTTCATGTATTTTTTATTTTTGTAAATATCTTTGGTTTTTGGAATAAAAAGATAGTCTACATTTAATCTTTTTAAAATTTTGATATCACTTAAAATGTCTTTTGGATAATTTCTAAAGTCTTTTTTTTTATTGAACTGCGATGGATTTACAAAAATGCTAACTAATACTTTTTCACATCTTTTTTTTGCAGATTCGATCAATGAAACATGACCTTTATGTAAAGATCCCATTGTAGGAACAAATCCAATATTTGCCTTAAAATTTACATCATTGTGTAATTTATTTATACTTTTAAATATTTTCATTTATGGTAGTTCATCAATTAACTAATTTTTAATGATCAAACAAGCTATAATACCACTAGCAGGACAAGGAACAAGACTTTTGCCATTAACATCTGTATTACCAAAAGAATTATTACCTATAAATGGTAAACCTGGAATTGAATATATATTAGACGAATGTATAGATGCAGGTATCAATGAAGTTATATTTATTATTTCAAAAAAAAAAGAGATGATAAAGAAATACTTTTATAGTGATGAATTATATAAAAAAATAATAAAAAAGAAAAAAGATAAAAGAATATTAGCTGAATATAAAAAGATTTTAAAATATAGAAAAATGATAAAATTTGTTTATCAAAATAGACCAAATGGTACAGGAGATGCAGTCTTAAAAACTAAAAAATTTATTAAGGATGATTATTTCTTGATGTTATTGCCTGATGATTTAATTATTAACAAAAATTGTTCAAAAGATATGATTTTGGTTCATAATAAATTTAAAACAGCTGTTATGGCCAGTATGAAAGTTAATAAAAAAAATGTTGATAGATGGGGGATTTATTCAGTAAAATCTAAAATTAATAAAAATAATTTTTATATAAAGGATGTTGTTGAAAAACCTAACAAAAATAATTCACCATCAAATAATGCAATTATTGGACGTTATATTTTGCCTAAAAAAATATTCACAAAATTAATAAATCAAAAAAAAGGTAAAGGTGGAGAAATACATATTACCGACTCTATAAGAAGATTAATTTTAGAAGGAAAAGAATTTATAGGTCATGAATTTAAAGGTAAGTATTTAGATTGTGGCACTATGTCTGGATATTTAAAATCTTCAAATGAGATGTCTAAGTTATGAAAATTTGTATGCTAGGTGCTGGATATGTTGGATTGGTTAGTGGAGCATGTTTTTCTGATCTAGGAAATATTGTTGTGTGTGCTGATGTAGATAAAAAAAAAATTGATATATTAAATTCAGGAAAAATACCTATTTATGAACCAGGTCTAAATGAATTAGTCAAAAAAAATTTTGAGCAGAAAAGACTTTCTTTTACAACAGACATAAGCTCCTCAATCAAGTCTTCTGATATAATTTTTATTTGCGTTGGAACACCAACAAAAAAAAATTCTAACACTGCAAATCTAAAATATATATTCCAGGTTGCGAAAGTCATTTCCCTGAATATAAATAAGTATAAAGTTATAGTAACTAAATCAACTATTCCTGTAACAACTGGTGATACAATTGAAAAAATAATTAAAAAAAAAAATAAATTAAATAGATTTGATGTTGTTTCAAATCCTGAATTTTTAAGAGAGGGTGAAGCAATTAGAGATTTTGTTTATCCTGATCGAGTAATTGTAGGTACTGATAGCAAAAAAGCTAATAAAATTATGAAATCACTTTATTTACCAATAATCAAAAAAGAAGGTAGATATATTAATACAACACGTAGAAGTGCTGAAATGATCAAATATGCATCAAATGCTTTTTTAGCAACAAAAATATCCTACATAAATGAGTTAGCTAATTTATGTGAAAAAACCTCAGTAGATATAAAGGATATTGCATTAGGAATGGGCCTTGATAAGAGGATAGGTGACAGATTTTTGAGAGCTGGACCAGCATATGGTGGATCTTGTTTTCCCAAAGATACCCGTGCACTGGTTGACACTGGAAGTAAGTTCAAAATAAATCTATCGATTGTTAAAAATGTAATCAATTCAAATGAAAAAAGAAAAAAAATTTTGCTTAAAAGAATCCATGATATTTTAGGCAAAAATATTAAAAATAAAAAAATAGCTTTTTTAGGCGTTACATTCAAACCTAATACTGATGATA
The DNA here is from genome assembly GCA_902589345.1 of uncultured Pelagibacteraceae bacterium. Classification (GTDB taxonomy): domain Bacteria; phylum Pseudomonadota; class Alphaproteobacteria; order Pelagibacterales; family Pelagibacteraceae; genus Pelagibacter. Next base: position 236,498 of record CACISU010000001.1, read on the forward strand.
TGAGAGAAGCAACAAGTTTAAAAATGATACCTTACCTCTCTAAAAAAGGTGCAATTATTAATTATACAGACCCAACAGGAATAAAAAATTTTTTTAAAAAATTTAAAAATGTAAAATTTTACAAAAATATATCTTCCGCCTGTTATAAATCAGATTTAGTAATTATACATACTGAATGGAATGATTATAAACAACTAGATTTTAAAAAAATTATTAATAAAGCTAATTTTAAAATCTACGATATGAGAAACTTATATTCACCACAAAAAATGCTAAAAGACAAAATTAAATATTTTGGTATTGGAAGATAATTAATTTAATTCAAAAATTGCATCAACTTCAACAGCTACACCTAGGGGCAAGCTATTAGCACTTACAGCAGCTCTAGTATGCTTTCCATTATTTCCAAATACTTTACTTACAATATCTGAGGCTCCATTTATTACTTTTGGCTGTTCAATAAAATCATTAGTAGAATTAACAAAACCTGTTAATTTTATACATGACTTGATCCTATTTAAATCTCCGTCACAAGCTTTCTTTGCCTGAGAAATAATATTAAGAGCACATCTCTCAGCAGCTTTATAACCATCATCTGTATTTAATTCTTTACCAAGTTTACCTTTTATCAACTCACCGTTCTCATTAATTGATACTTGTCCCGATATATATAGTAAATTATTTATTATTTTAGCCGCAACATATGAACCAACTGGATTAGCTGCTACTGGCAATACTAAGTTTAACTCTTTGATTTTATCTTCTATGTTCACTTTTGATTAAATTCTTTTAGTGTTTTACTATTTTTAAATTTATTAAAACTTTTTTTTAACTTACTTCCAAATTTCGATATTGTATTCTTAGTTTCTTCGCTTGTTACTTTTTCTTTAATTTCTTTTCCCTTATCTTTCGCTTTTTCGGCTATGCATTTAGTATAATCTTTACTTAGTTTATCTAATTCACTACAATTACTTTGATTAGCTTTTACGTTTGAAATCGATACAAGTAAAATAATATACATTAGTGTTATAATTTTTTTCATTTTTTCCTTTTTTTTTTATTCTTATCGTATTCTTTTCTTTTTTCTATTAAAATTAGGGCATCATCCATAGTCAATTCATTCGGATCCTTTTCTTCAGGTATTGTTGCGTTCAAAGATTTATATTTGATATAAGGACCATACTGACCTTTCATAATTCTTACAGGTTTCTTATCTTCTGGATGTTCTCCAAGATCTTTTATCATGGAAGATAATATTCTACCAGGTTTTGCTTCTGAAATTAATGTAATTGCCCTATTTAATCCAATTGTAAAAAGCTCTTCAATATTTTCTATTCTAGCAGATTTGTTATCACATTTAAGATAAGGACCAAACCTACCAGAATTTATGCTTATATCTTTACCACTATCAGGGTGTTGGCCTATAACTTTTGGCAATGAACATAAATACTTTGCCATTTCAAGATCAATTTCATCTATTTTGATCCCTTTAGGAATTGAAATGTTTTTTAAATTATCATTTTCTTTTTTTCTTTTCTTTTTTTTAATCAAAGTTTGATCTTGAATTAATTCGTATTGAAGGTAAGGGCCAAATCTTCCATTTTTAAGATATATATCTTTACCATTATCATTTACGCCAATAAGCTTTGGTTCAGACAACGCAACTTGCTCATTTGCTTTAGCTTTTGACAATGGTCTAGTGAATTTACATTCCGGATAATTGGAACATCCAATAAATGCACCACCTCTAAAGCTATTTTTTAGACTTAACTCACCTGTATTACATAATTTACATTTTCTATTAATTTTACCATGTGAATCTGTCTCAAATATTAATTCTCCAAGGCTCTCATTTAAAAGATCCAACACTTCCCTAGTTCTTTTTTCTTTTACATTTGTTACGTTAATATTGAAATCTCTCCAAAAGTTTTCAAGTACTTTAATCCAAATTTCGTTACCTGCTGTAATATCATCTAGCTGTTCTTCCAATCTTGCAGTAAAACCATAATCTACATATTTTGAGAATAATTTTTCTAGAAATGCTGACAATAATTTACCTCGATCAGTTGGAAAAAATCTTTTATTAACTATATCTGCGTAACCTCTGTTAGAAATTACTGATATAATGCTAGCGTAAGTAGATGGTCTACCGATACCTAATTCTTCAAGCTTTTTTACTATGCTTGCTTCTGAATATCTTGGGGGTGGTTGAGTAAAATGTTGTTCATCTAAGAATTCATGGATAGCTACATTTTCTTTATTTACATCTGGAAGTATTTTTTCATTTTCATCAACATCATTAATTATAACCTTTAAAAAACCATCAAACTTTATAGTTGAACCAGTACATTTAAATTGGTTTAAATTATTGTTCGATGTAATTGTTATTGTTTTTCTATCAAACTTTGCTGACTCCATTTGTGATGATAAAGCTCTAGACCAAATTAAGTCATATAGTTTAACTTGATCGGCACTTAAAAATTTCTTCATATTTTCGGGTGTTCTTGTTATATCTGTAGGTCTTATAGCCTCATGAGCTTCTTGAGCATTTTTGGCTTTCTTTCCAGAATAATTATTAGGTTCATTCGGCAAATAATTATCTCCATAGGAATTTTTTATAAAATCTCTAAGTTCACTAACAGCATCCTTAGATATATTTGTACCATCAGTTCTCATGTAGGTAATCAAACCAACTGTATCTCCGTCAATATCAATACCTTGGTATAGTCTTTGCGCAATTTGCATTGTTCTGGATGCTCCAAATCCCAATTTACTAGAGGAGGTTTGTTGTAGTGTTGATGTTGTAAATGGACCAAGAGGATTTCTATTATATATTTTAGAACTAATATCTGAAATTTTGTAATCGGACTTTTTAATTAAATTGATTGCATCATTTATATCATTTTTATTTTTAAAAGAAAATTTTTCAATCTTCGAATTGTTCAACAAGATAATACCTGAATTTAATATGTCGTTATTGGAGGTTTTAAAATTTACATTTAAAGTCCAAAATTCTTTAGGTTTAAATTGCTCGATTTCATGCTCCCTTTCAGTAAGTAATCTTAATGCAACAGACTGAACTCTACCCGCAGACTTAGATCCAGGTAATTTTGTCCATAATATAGGTGAAATATTAAATCCAACTAAATAGTCTAAAGCCCTCCTTGCCATGTAAGCATCTACCAAATTATTTTCTATATTCCTTGGATTGTCAATTCCATTTGTTACAGCTTTTTTGGTAATTTCATTAAAAACAACTCTTTCTATTTTCTTATCTTTTAAAAGTTTCTTTTCTTCCAAGTACTCTCTTACATGCCAAGCAATAGCTTCTCCTTCACGATCAGGATCTGTTGCAAGAATAATTTTTTCAGACTTTTTTGCAGCATCAGTGATTTCTTTTAAATACTTTTTGGAAAAACTGTCAATTTCCCATATCATTTTAAATTTATCCTCTGGATCAACCGATCCATTCTTTGATGGGAGATCTCTTATATGACCATAACTTGCTAAAACTGTATAGTTAGAACCTAAATATTTGTTAATTGTCTTAGCTTTTGCTGGACTTTCTACTATCACAAGATTCATAATTAATGAAACTACACAAAAAATATATGAATAGTCAAATTAATAAATTTTTGTCTTAGATTCTTCTTTATTTATCAGACGTTTAACATTTTCTCTATGTGTAAAAAAAATAAGAACAAACAATATTATGTAAAAATATTCATCTTCATAATTTGGATTAAAAAAAACAAATATAGGAATTACCATAGTAGATAATATTGATCCTAAAGATGAATATCTTGAAATAAAAAAAATTATTAGCCATGTGAAAGTAAATGTTATTCCTAAAATATAATTAATAGAAAACAATATACCCACATATGTGGCTACTCCTTTTCCTCCTTTAAATTTTAGCCAGATAGGGAATACATGTCCAAGGAATACAGATAATGATGATATATAAATTAATTCTGGAAAATAGTATTTAATATACAACACTGGAACAATTGCTTTCAAAATATCTAATACAAGTGTTAAATATCCAATTTTTTTATTACCTGATCTTAAAGCGTTTGTTGCACCTATGTTCCCTGAGCCAATTTTTCTTATATCTTTTTTTAAAAAAATTTTTGTTAATATTAAACCAAAAGGTATAGAACCCATCAAATAACAAATTGAAGTAATTAGAATTAAATCCATATTTAAATTTTAAATAATTCCTCTCCTTTTATATAAGTACTGGTAATTTTTCCTTGTAATTTTCTATCTTCAACAGATGTATTTTTCGACTTAGATATTAAATTTTCTTTTTTAACAACCCAAGGTTTGTATATATCAAGGATACAAAAATCTGCATCATTACCAATACTCAAGTTACCCTTATTTATTTTTAAAATTTTAGCTGGATTGCATGTCAAAGTTTTAATTATTTTATTTAGTTTTAATGATTCATTATGATATAGCTCTAATGCTAAAGGTAGTAGCGTTTCAACCCCTGATGCACCAGTTGCAGCCTGAGCAAATGTTAGTCTTTTTTGTTCCTCATCCTCAGGCTTATGATCAGAAACTATTACATCAATTAAATCATCATTAATTCCCTTAATCAATGACAATCTATCGTTCTCTGTTCTTAATGGAGGTGACAATTTTAAAAATGTCCTAAAATCACCAATATCATTTTCATTTAAAGACAAATTATTTATTGAAACTCCACATGTAAATTCAACAATTTCTTTCCTTTTTTTAATTGCTTCTATAGATTTTAGTGAAGAAATTTGTGAAATGTGATACCTACAGTTAAAATCTTCAAGTAAAGTTAAGTCTCTTTCAATAATAATTTTTTCTGCTAAATCTGAAATACCTTGCAGGCCTAGTTTTGTTGAAATAATACCATCATTCACCATCCCGTGCTTTGACAACTCTTCATCTTCAACATGTTGCATAATTAAGCAATTTAAGTCATACGCAGATCTCATTATTCTAGACATCAGCCTAGTATTTTGAATTGTTTTATATCCATCTGTAAATCCTATAATCCCTTTAGATTGTAAAAGTCCAAATTCCGTCATGTTTGTACCTTCTAAGTTTTTAGTTAAAGATGCAGTTGGAAAAATATTAATTTTAGCTTTATCTCTTCCTCTTCTTTTTAAAAAATCAACTATTGAAACATTGTCAATAATGGGATTTGTATTTGGCATTGTAACTACCGATGTTACGCCACCTGATAGTGAAGCCTCACTTAATGTTCTAAAATTTTCTTTATATTCATATCCAGGCTCACCAACAAAGACTTTCATATCGACAATGCCAGGGATTATGTGTTTTCCTTTTAAATCTATATATTTTTCCCTAGACGGTATATTGTTAGTGTTTACCTTTTTCCCTACAGCTTCTATTATACCATTTTCATTAACTATTAATCCACCAACTTCGTCTATAGAATTATGAGGGTCAATTATATTAGCATTTAAAAAGTATTTTTTTTTCATTATTCACAAAATATTTTAAGACAAGCCATTCTTACAGCAACACCCAGCTCTACTTGTTCTTTTATTACACTTTTATTTATGTCATCTGCTAAATTCGTATCAATCTCTATACCTCTATTCATTGGACCAGGGTGCATTATTAATGCATCGTCTTTAGCAAAATCTAATTTATCAGGTGTTAATCCATAATACTCATAGTACTCTCTGTTTGATGATAAAAATGAGCTAGTCATTCTTTCATTTTGAAGTCTTAGCATCATGACTATATCGCAATCTTTTAATCCTTTTTTCATGTCAGAAAAACTATTAACACCAAGTCTATCAATATCCCTAGGCATTAGGTTTGAAGGACCAATAATATTAACTTCAGCACCAAGCATATTTAATAAATAAATATTTGATCTTGCTACTCTTGAATGAACTATATCACCACATATTGCAATTTTTAATCCTTCAATTTTTTCTTTTCTGTCAATAATTGTTAATGCGTCTAACAAAGCTTGAGTTGGATGTTCTCTTCTTCCATCACCTGCATTAAGAACAGCACAGTTAACTTTCTGAGATAATAAATTTGATGCACCAGAGTCTTGATGTCTAACAACTATTATATCAGGATGCATCGCATTAAGAGTCATTGCTGTATCTATTAACGTTTCACCTTTTTTTATAGCAGAGTTATTTAGATTCATTGACATAACGTCTGCACCCAATCTTTTTCCAGCTAATTCAAATGAACTTTGTGTCCGTGTTGAAGGTTCAAAAAATAAATTTATTTGAGTTTTTCCCCTTAAAACATCTAACTTTTTGTTTTTACTTTTATTTAGATCGATAAATTGTTTAGCTTCAGATAATATAAAATTAACATCACTTATTGATAGATCTTGGATTCCTAGAAGATGTTTTTGTGAGATTTTAATAGCTTTTTTTACATTTGCCATTAAAACCAACTCTATAACTATAGAGCACTAATAATGCAAGCTTAATTATTTAAAAAATCCAAAACTCCTTGAAGTATAAAGGCTGCAGCATTTTCATCTATATTTTTTACTCTTTTTGTAACATTTATGTCTAACTGGCTAGATAAATTAAATGCGCCAACAGTAGAAAGTCTTTCATCCCACATAAATATTGGTATTTTGATTTTCTCAGATATTAATTTTACTTTATCTTTTACCGACTGTGATGAACTGCCTTCTGATCCATCCATATTTTTGGGATTTCCAAAAATGATAGCATGAACATTATTTTCTGCAGCAATTTTTTCTAAGTTATTAATTAATATTTGGATGCTTTCATAATTTAATGTTTTTAAAGGAGAAGCTATTTTTCTATTATCATCAGAAATAGACAAACCAACTCTTTTAGAACCCATATCAACACCAATTAGTCTAGATTTGTTATTTATATGCTTTTTTATATCGTTAATGTTCATCATATTGTAATTTTCATATTTAATGATAATTTGCCCTTAATTTAAATATCACATGAGCATAGATCTTAAAACAGTTAAACATATATCTAAATTATCAAGAATTTCATTAGACGAAGAAAAAGCTAAGAAATTAGAGACTGATTTAAATTCTATATTCAAGTGGATTGAACAACTTAATGAACTAAAAACTGACAATATTGAACCTCTAAGCTCAATAGTTGAAACAAAATTAAGACTTAGAAAAGATGAAATTAAATCAAAAAATTTAAGAGAAGAAATTCTTAAAAATTCACCTGAAGAGAATCAAGATTTTTTTGTTGTCCCGAAAGTAGTTGAATAATGTCAAATATTATTGATCTTAGTTTAGCAGAATTAGTTTCAAACATAAAAAATAAAAAAATTTCATCTTTTGAAACAACAACAGCATTTGTTGATAGATCAAAGAAATCTAAAAAATTAAATTCGTACAATGAAGATACTTTTGAAATTGCATTAGAAAAAGCTAAACAATTTGATTCAAACCCTGATTTTAATAAAAAATTACCCGGTATACCAATGGCAGTAAAAGATTTGTTTTGTACAAAAAATATTAAAACGACAGCAAGTAGTAAAATTTTAAACAATTTTATTCCCACATATGAATCTACTGTTACAGATAATTTATGGAATGATGGGGCGATACTTCTGGGTAAACTAAACTGTGATGAGTTTGCAATGGGTTCATCAAATGAAACAAGTTATTTTGGTAATGTTATAAGCCCAATTGATAAAGATTTAGTTCCAGGAGGTTCATCTGGAGGCTCTGCATCAGCTTTAGCAGCTAAATTAACTCCAGCAACAATAGGAACAGATACAGGTGGATCTATTAGACAACCGGCATCATTCACAGGAACAGTTGGTTTGAAACCTACCTACGGAAGCTGTTCAAGATATGGAATTGTTGCATTTGCATCATCATTAGATCAAGCAGGACCTATGACTAAAAATGTTGAAGACGCAGCTTTATTATTGGAAGTAATGAGCTCTTTTGATAATAAAGATTCAACTTCAGTAGATTTTAAAAGACCATTTTATTCAAAAGATTTATCAAAGAATATCAAAGGTAAAAAAATTGGAATTCCCAAAGAGTATAGAGTTGATGGTATGTCACAAGAGATTGAAAAACTTTGGGATGATGGAAAAAAATATTTAAAAGATTGTGGTGCTGAAATCATTGACGTATCACTCCCACATACGAAATTTGCTTTACCAACTTACTATATTGTTGCACCTGCGGAAGCATCATCCAATCTTGCCAGGTATGATGGTGTAAAGTATGGTTTTAGAACAGATGGTGATAATTTAATTGACATGTACGAAAAGACCAGATCTGCAGGATTTGGTGATGAAGTTAAGAGAAGAATTATGATTGGCACCTACGTTTTATCATCAGGGTATTATGATGCATATTATCTGAAAGCACAAAAAGTTAGAAGATTAATTAAAAATGATTTCAATAATGTATTTCAAAAGGTTGATGCAATATTAACACCTTCTACACCTTCTTCAGCATTTAAAATTGGAGATAAATCTAATGACCCAGTTTCAATGTATTTAAATGATATATTTACTGTTCCTGTAAATCTAGCAGGTTTACCTGGAATTTCAATTCCAGCAGGATTAGACAAAAAAGGATATCCATTAGGTCTTCAAATTATTGGAAAATCATTTGATGAACAAAATATTTTAAATATAGCTTATTCAATGGAAGATAAAATTAATTTTAAATTTAATGTAAAAGAGTGGTGGATGAATGACTAAAGACTACTTAATTGAAAGAAATGGAAAAAAATATGAAGTAATAATTGGTCTTGAAGTCCATGCTCAAGTATTATCAGAATCTAAATTATTTTCTTCGTCACCGACAAAGTTTGGAAGTGAACCAAATACTCAAGTAAGCTTAGTTGACGCTGCATTTCCTGGAATGCTACCAGTAATCAATGAGTTTTGTATTAAGCAAGCTATAAAAACAGGAATTGGATTAAATGCTAAAATAAATAATAAATCTATTTTTGATAGAAAGAACTACTTTTATGCAGACTTGCCACAGGGATATCAAATATCTCAATATAAAGACCCAATTGTAGGTGAAGGTTCTGTTGTTCTTGATTTATCATCAGGGACAAAAACTGTAGGTATTGAAAGATTGCATTTAGAACAAGATGCTGGAAAAAGTATTCATGATATTGATCCTAAAAATACGTTAGTTGATTTAAATAGATCAGGGGTAGCTTTAATGGAAATTGTAAGTAAGCCAGATTTAAGATCGCCAGAAGAAGTTAATGTTTATATTAAAAAATTAAGATCAATAATGAGATATCTTGGTACATGTGATGGAAATATGCAAGAGGGGTCACTTAGAGCTGATGTTAATGTCTCTGTTAGAAAACAGGGTGAAGATAAATATGGAACTAGATGTGAAATTAAAAATGTAAACTCAATAAAGTTTATGCAAATGGCAATAGAGCATGAAGCAAATAGACAAGTTGATATTTTGGAAGAAGGTGGAAAAATTGAGCAGGAGACAAGACTTTTTGATACAAAAAAAAATGAAACAAGATCAATGAGATCTAAAGAAGACGCGCACGATTATAGGTATTTCCCAGATCCTGATCTATTACCTTTGGAATTTACAAATGATTATATTGAAAATATTAAAAAAGAAATTCCTGAACTTCCTGATCAAAAAAAATCACGTTTTATTGAAAAATTTAAATTAAGTCACTATGAAGCAAATATTTTAGTGTCTGATCTAGATACATCAAAATATTTTGAGGATGTAATTCAAAATTCTGATGTGAAACTTTCATCAAATTGGATAACAGGCGAATTATTTGCTTTATTGAATGAAAGAAATTTAGAAATTACAGAAAGTCCAATAAGTTCGAAAAATCTATCTAAATTAATAAATTTAATTAAAGATGGGACAATATCAGGCAAAATTGCAAAATCAGTTTTTGAAATAATGGCAGATGGAGATCAAAATCCAATAGATATAGTTAAAGAAAAAGATCTTAAACAACAAAGTGATCCTAGGGAATTAGAGAAATTAATAGATAAAGTAATAAATGAAAATCAAGATAAAGTTAAAGAGTACAAATCCGGAAAAGAAAAACTATTTAGTTTTTTTGTTGGACAATCAATGAAAGTTTCGGGAGGTAAAGCTAATCCTCGGTTAGTTAATGAGATTTTAAAAAATAAGCTTAAATAGTATGGGTTCAAATCTTACTGTTAATAAAGAAATTGAAGGATATATAAATAATAATTCATTAGAACTACACCCTGTTCAAAAAGAAATAATTGAACATAATGAACGACTAGGTGATATTAAAAAAATGCAAATCTCAATATCACAATGTCATTTTTTACATGTATTAATTAAATCCTCAAAAATAAAAAAGATTTTAGAGATTGGTACTTTTACTGGATTAAGTACATTATCTATGTCCTTAGCTCTACCGAAAGATGGATCTGTTTGTACTTTAGATAAAAATCATGAAACTAGTAATGCTGCAGAAAATTTCTTTAGAAAAGCTTCTCAAGATAATAAAATCAAAATATTTATTGCACCTGCATTAGAAAGTTTAAAAAATTTAAATAATAGTAAAAAAAAATTTGATTTAATATTTATCGATGCTGACAAAGAAAATTATAAAAATTATTTTAATTATTCAGTTGATTTAGTCGATAAAGATGGTTTAATTATAATAGATAATGTTTTATGGCGTGGTGAGGTTGCAAATCCTAATAATCAAGATAAATTAACTGTAAGCATAAGAGAATTTAATTCTTTTGTTAACGCAGATAGAAGAGTTGAAAATTTAATTATCCCTGTTGGTGATGGACTAAGTGTTTGTAGAAAATTATAATGTTTTATATTTCAGGTTTCTATAAGTTTAAAAAAATTAACCAAATTAAAAAAGCAAAAAAATTATTAATTAAAATTTTTGATAAATATAAGATTAGAGGAACAATAATTATTTCTACCGAAGGAATTAATGGAACAATATCTTCTAATAAGAAAAATTTAAAAATAGTTATAAATAAAATAAAAATAAGTTTTAATTTTAAAAAATTTGATAGTGAAAGTTTATCTACAAACAAATTTCAAATATTTCATAAATGTAAAGTCAAAATTAAAAAAGAAGTAGTTCCAATGGGAATAAAAATATTAAAAAGAGTAACAAAAAAACATCTAGAGCCAATTAAATGGAATAAAATTATTACTAGCAAAAAAACATTATTGATAGATGCTAGAAAACCTTTTGAACATAAAGTTGGTACATTTAAAGGCTCAATTAATCCTGAAACTAACAATTTTAGAGAGTTTCCTAATTATCTTAAAAAATTAGATAAAAATCAAAACATAGCAATGTTTTGTACTGGCGGAATAAGATGTGAAAAAGCAAGTGTTTATTTAGAGAAAAAAGGTTTCAACAACGTTTATCAACTGAAAGGTGGAATAATTAATTACCTAAAAAAAATAAAAAAAAACAAAAGTTTGTGGAAAGGTGAATGTTATGTTTTTGATAATCGAATTTCTTTAAAGCATGGATTGACTAAAGGTACTTATTCAATGTGTAGTGGTTGTAGAAAACCTATATCCATTAAAGATAAAAAATCATGTCATTATGAAGAGGGTGTTTCATGTCCAAATTGTCACGATACTCTAACAAACTCACAAAAAGAAAGATTTAGAATGAGACAGAAACAAATAAATGTTGCAAAAAAACTTGGAAAAAAACATATATTCCAAAAAGAATTTTAAATATGGATTTGCTAAAAGATAATATACCAAAACTAGTAAGAAAACTTGCTGTTCCTGCCATGGTAGGCACTTTATTTCAAACTCTATATAATGTAGTTGATACTTTTTTTGCAGGTAAAATATCTCCTGAAGCGCTATCAGCATTAAGCAAATCTTTTCCAATATATTTTATTATTATCGCAACTTCTATTGGTGTGACTGTTGCTGGAACATCTCTTATAGGTAACAGTATTGGTGAAAAAAATAATAAAAAAACATTAAATTACTGTTCACATATTATCTATTATGGAATCCTAATTTCTATTTTTATTACTTTTTTAGGCTTGTATTTTTCAGAAGATGTTTTTTTTCTAATGGGGTCAACAGAAGAAGTGACCTCTTTAGGTCTTGAATATACAAATATTATTTATTCAGGCTCTTTTTTATTTATATTAGTTGTTTCTTTAAATTCTTTACTTCATGCTGAAGGTGATACAAAGACTTACAGAAACATTTTGGTATTATCATTTCTATTAAACATCATATTAAATCCTATTTTAATATTTGGTTTCTTATTTATACCTGCGTTTGGAGTAAAGGGCATTGGTATTGCTACAATTATTTCTCAATTATTATCTTTTTTGATTATTTTAATCAAATTTCTTAAAAATGATAGAGTAAGAAATATTACAAGTGAACATTTGACTCTTAAATTATTATTTTTTAAAAATATTTTTTTTCAATCTATGCCTATATCTATATCGATATGTGGTTATGCTTTAGCTGCAGCAATAATTTTTACTTATGTAGGTCATTCTGGCGAATATGCTGTTGCTGGTTATGGAGTTGGTACACGTATAGAACAAGTAGTTCTTCTTCCAATTCTTGGAATAAACACAGCCATTATATCAATAATAGCCCAAAACTATGGAGCTAATAATCTTGAAAGAATAAAAGAAACTTATTTTACTGCTATTAAATATGCTTTTTTAATAATGATTACAGCTGGAATTTTGGTTTTTTTATCTGCAAGTCTAATTACAAGTTTTTTTTCAAATGACCCTGAAGTAATTGAGTATGGGAAAAGATACTTAAAAATTTCGGCCTTTGTGTTACCTGCATATCCTGTTTTCTTTCTTTCAAATGGTTTTTTTATGGCTTTAAAAAAGTCTGAAAATGCAATGATTTCAAACTTTTTTAGAAATGTTCTTAATCCTATTGCAGTATTTTATATTGCAAAATCCGTGAACGCTAGTTTTGAAACTTTCTTTTGGTTATGGGTTGGTATTAATTGGTTTTTCTCAATTTCTTATTTTTTTATTATAATTTATTATTTAAAAATTAAATTAAATAAATCTGGCGCTGTCGTTCATCCATGACCATAAATGTTCTGAAAAAGATCTTCTAACAAATAAATTTAAATCATTAACATTTTTATTATGAATAATTACATCAATATGATTAATTAATGTCTGTACTACTGCACCTTTAGAATTTTTAAAATTATTAAAATTAAATGGACAGCCAGTTGATAACAATTCGTAAACTTTTGTACCCGTTAGATTAATCATTATCCAATGATCTGAAACATTTGTAACAGAGCCTAGTTTTACTTTAGAAATTTCTTTAAAAAGTTTATCCTCTAAAAAGTTTTCATTTTTAATATGAATCTTATCATTTGAGTACAAAAACCATTCATCTGGACTTAACCAAAGAAGACTTAGTTTTTCGTTGCTCGAAGATGTATTTGGGTCAACAGGAGTTATAATAGACAACTCTTTACCAATTTTAGTTATAAAATCTCTACTTTTACCTCTTAAGTTTATTTTTAAAATAGGTTCAATTTCTGAAATTTTTATTTCAGAGTATTCTTTTGTATCCATTATTGGTGTAATAAAATTAAGCATTTAATCTCTTATTTTCCTTATCTAAAAAAACTGTATCAGTTATGGTTACATTAATAGTTTTGTCTTTCATTGGTACAAACATTTTTTGACCCTTAAGTTTTTTTCCATTTTTAACTACCGCAAGTGCAATTGATTTATTTAAATTTGGACTAAAATAACTTGAAGTAACGTGACCAATCATTTCAATTGGTTTTTTATTTGTTTCAGCAACAATTTGTGCACCTTCCTCTAAAATTTCTTTTGGATCTTCAGTAAGTAATCCTACCAATTGTTTTCTATCTTCTCTAATTGTATCACTTCTATACAAAGATCTTTTTCCAATAAAATCATATTTCTTTTTACTAATTATCCAATCCATTTGTAAATCTACAGGAGTCATTGTTCCATCAGTATCCTGACCAGTTATTATAAATCCTTTTTCTGCCCTTAGTAAGTGCATGGTTTCTGTTCCATAAGGTGTAATATCAAATTCTTTGCCAGCATCAATACACTTTTCCCAAACAGATTTAACATAAGATGATTGAATATTAATCTCATAACTGAGTTCACCAGTAAAACTAATGCGCATTACCCTACATTTTATATTATCGATCAACGCATTTTTGAACGACATGTGTGGAAATTCTTCATCAGACAAAACTAGATCAGGAATTACTTTTGAAAGAATTTTTTTTGAATTAGGTCCACATATACTCACAGTCCCATAATGATCAGTGACTGAAGTTAAATAAACGTCTAGTTCAGGCCATTCTGTTTGTAAATAATCCTCTAATTTTGAAAGAACATTAGCAGCACCACCAGTTGTAGTAGTCATTAAATAGTGGTTTTCCGATAATCTAGTTGTAACTCCATCATCGTAAACCATTCCATCTTCATTGAGCATTAGTCCATACCTACATTTTCCTATTTCTAATTTTGACCATGCATTTGTGTAAACTCTATTTAGAAATTCAGAAGCATCACTTCCTTGAATATCTATTTTTCCAAGGGTAGATGCATCTAATATACCTGAACTATCTCTAGCAGCTTTGCTTTCTCTTTGTACTGCTTCATACATATTTTCATTATCTTTTGGATAGTACCAAGCTCTTTTCCATTGACCCACATTTTCAAATTTAGCTTTATTTTCAACATGCCAATCGTGCATTGGAGTTTTTCTTGTAATATCAAAAAATTTACCAACATTTCTTCCAACGATAGCACCAAATGTTAATGGAGTGTAAGGAGGTCTAAAAGTAGTTGTTCCTAATTCACCCATCTTAACACCAGCAGTTTCTGCTATAATTCCAAGAGCATGCATGTTGGATAATTTACCTTGATCAGTGGCCATTCCTGTTGTTGTATATCTTTTGACATGTTCAATCGATTTAAAACCCTCTCTTAAAGCTAATTTTATGTCATTTGCAGTAGAATCATTTTGAAAATCTAAAAATGGTTTAGTTTTTCCCAAAGGTTTATCAGATGGAAGTAGCCAAATATTCTTTTTGTTGATTTCTTTTGAAGAAATAATTTCTAAATTTTCATAGTCATTATTATTAATTTCTAAAAATTTATTTGTTAAGTAAACTGAATTCTTTATTACTTCATCAAGCTCAAAATCACCATTACAAGATCCAATACTTATTTGATCCAATTTAGATTTGTCTGGTAAAAAAACATTATCCTCAATTCTGAATTTAAGTTTACCACCAGATTGAGTAAATAAATGAACTCTTGGTGTCCATCCTCCTGATATACCCAAGCAGTCACATTCTACTTTAATTTTTTTTCCTACAACTGCGGCACCATCGTCAGACAATTTCATAATTTCAATAGAATTTATTTTTTTGTAGCCATTTGTATTAACAACTGAAGATTTCCAATGAATTTTAATACCTAATTTATCAACTTCTTTAACTATTAACGAGTTAGTTTTGTCCCTAATATCAACTATTGAATTAACCGTTACTCCACTATTATTTAATGAGATTGCAGTTTCATAAGCTGAATCATTATTTGTAAATAAAGATACTTTTTGTCCACATTTTACTCCGTAGTAATCTATGTATTTTTTGATAGAAGATGAAAGTATAATACCAGGTCTATCATTGTTATTGAAAATTAATGGTCTTTCCATCGCTCCTGTAGCTATAATTACTTTTTTTGACCTGATTTTCCAAAGTCTTTGACGAATTTTGTCTTTTTTTTCATTTAAATCTAAATGATCCGTTAAATTTTCTCTTGCTAGGAGATAATTATAATTATGATAAGCAGCTAATGATGTTCTTGTTTTTATAGTTAAATTTTTAAATGACTTTAGAGTTTCAATTTCTTTTTTTAACCACTTATTTGAATATAAATTATTAATCTTATAGCACTCATTTTCTTGAAAAATAGTAGTTCCACCTAACGTATTTTTGTCATCTATCAATACAGTATTTAAATTATTCTTGGCTGCTGTTTTTGCAGCCATTATTCCAGAAATACCTCCCCCAACAATCAAAACATCACAGTGTAAATATCTTTGATCATAAATATCTTTATCAGGTTCCGTGGGTGATTTACCAAGTCCAGCAGATTTTCTTATAAAATATTCATATAATTTCCAGAAATTAGCAGGCCACATAAAAGTTTTATAATAGAAAGCTGCTGGTATAAGTGGGGAGAAAAAATTGTTTACAGCCCCTAAATCAAAATTTACACTTGGCCAGCAGTTCTGGCTTGATGCTTCTAACCCCTCATATATTTCTATTTCAGTTGCTCTTGTATTGGGTTCTGTCATTGAAGGATCATTTCCCACTTGTAAAATTGCATTAGGTTCTTCAGAACCACACGTCATTATTCCTCTAGGACGGTGATATTTAAAACTCCTTCCAACAAGATGTATATTATTTGCTAATAAAGCAGATGCTAAGGTATCGCCCTTAAAACCATATAATTTTTTACCGTCAAACTTAAAAGATATTCTTGACGTTTGATCAATAAATTTATTATTTGTTGTTCTTAAATTTTTGCTCATTATTTTACTGGTGGTTTTTCACCCATTTTATAGACAGCATGAATTATATCGTTTGATGTATCCCTAACCACATTGAACCATTTTCTACATCCATGAGTATGATTCCATCTTTCAAATTGAACACCTTTAATATTTTTTCTCATAAATAGATATTCTGCCCACTGATCATCACTTAATTCGGTTGGTTGTTTAGGTCTTACAATATGAGCTTCTCCACCAGAAGAAAATTCACTCTGGTCTCTTTCACCACAATAAGGACAATTAATTAAAAACATTAGTGTGCTACAGCAGCTGCTCCATGTTCATCAACAAGATCACCACTTATAAATCTATTAATGTTGAAATCAGCATTTAGTTTATGAGGTTCATCGTTTGCAATAGTATGTGCAAACAAATCACCTGACCCTGGTGTTGCTTTAAATCCACCAGTACCCCAACCACAATTAAAATATAATCCCTTAATATGTGTTTTACTAATTATTGGGCTAGCATCTGGGCAAATATCAACAATACCACCCCATTGTCTTAACATTTTCATTCTACTAAAAATAGGGTAGAGCTCTAATATTGCTTTTAAAGTTCCCTCAACAACATCATGACTTCCTCTTTGAGTATATGAAACATAAGCATCAGTTCCTGCCCCAATAACTAACTCCCCTTTATCAGACTGACTTACATAAGCATGAACAGCATTGGACATAACTACAGTATCTATAATTGGTTTTACTGGCTCTGATACTAATGCTTGTAGTGGTTTGCTCTCAAGCGGTAATTTTAAATCAACCATATTTGCTATAACACTAGAGTGACCAGCTGTAACTACTCCAATTTTTTTTGCTTTTATAAATCCTTTTGTTGTTTCTATACCTTCAAGACTATCTCCATTCCTTTTGATTCCTTTTACTTCACAATTTTGAATAATATCTACTCCCATAGCATCAGCGCCTCTAGCATAACCCCATGCAACAGCATCATGTCTAGCAGTTCCAGCTCTTCTTTGTAGAGTTCCTCCTAAGACAGGATACCTAATCTCAGGTGAAGTATTTATTATCGGACAGAACTTTTTAACTTCATCAGTATTTAGCCATACAGCATCTATGCCATTTAATCTGTTTGCATGAGTTCTTCTTTTAAGATCTCTAACATCTTGAAGGTTATGAGCTAAATTCATAACACCTCTTTGACTAAACATAACATTGTAATTTAATTCTTGTGATAATCCTTCCCATAATTTTAAAGCATGATCGTACAAACCTGCACTCGCATCCCATAAATAATTTGAACGAATAATTGTAGTATTCCTTCCAGTATTTCCACCACCAATCCAACCTTTTTCGACGACTGCAATATTTGTCATACTATGCTTTTTAGCTAAATAATAAGCGGTAGCTAAACCGTGACCACCACCACCAATGATAATTGCATCATATTCTTTTTTTGGTTCAGGGTCTCTCCATGCTCTTTGCCAATTTTCGTGGTAACTAAAAGCATTCTTAATTAGAGAAAATATAGAATATTTGTTTTTCATAATTTGCTCAAAATTACTTGATTAATATTGAATATTCAATGATTTCAAGTTACACAGTAGTCACGGAAAGGTGGGTGAGCTGGTTTAAACCAACGGGTTGCTAACTCGTCGTGCGTCGAAAGATGTACCGAGGGTTCGAATCCCTCCCTTTCCGCCACTAATATAATGGGTCATTTTTAAAGAAATTTTTGAGTTCAATAGGTCTTTGTTCTAATACATATCTATATACATTGTAATTTTCCAAAACTCTTTGAACATAATTGCGAGTTTCTTTAAATTTTATTAATTCTATCCAATCAACATAGCTAATTTCCTTTTTTTGAGGATTTTTATTAATTTTTTTCCAATATTTTACTCTTTTTGGCCCTGCATTATAAGCTGCAATTGCGAAAGGGTAAGCTCCATCATATTCCAATAAAAGTCCAGCAATGTAAAAAGAACCAAGATTAATATTGTATTCAGGATTTTTAGTTAATTTTGATTTTGAATATGGTACCTTAGATTGTTTAGCAACAGTTTTTGCCGTGTAAGGCATTAATTGCATTAAACCTTGAGCCCCTGCATGACTGTGAGCAGATGTATCAAATTCACTTTCTTGTCTAATAATTGACAATATGAAAGCTGCTTCAGGAATTTTTCTACCATTAATTCTATTAGGTGTACTAATAATTGGATAATTATATTTATTATGAAACCTTTTTTCATAGGAAGCAATTTTTGAAACTTGAATAGCAAAATCAAATCTTGATATTTCAGTAGCTAATCTTGCAGCTAAAATTTCACTCCCAGCAGATATATTGTCATTTGCAAGATGTCTTAAAATATGTTTTGTATATTTAGTTTTTTTAAGATCATTTAATAAATAAACTGTAGCTACAAGTTTATTTTTGTAAAAGTCATTGATGTATTTTTTATCTATCTCCATTTCAGCATTAAGCTCAAATTTTTTATTTGGATAAACTTTCATATGTGATAGTTGACCATAATATGTAGTTAGATACTTAGAGCTTTCTACGTACCATTTATTGGCCTCTTCAGAGTTACCTAAAGTTTCGTTAACTCTACCTAACCAATATGCACCTCTAGATAGACTAATAGGATAACCTACTTCATTATAAAATCTGTTGAAATGATCTTTTGCAAGAATAGGATCTTTTAAAAAACTATAGGCTATCCAGCCACTCATCCATTCAGCCTCTGCATATTCAGGTCCTTCATTTAATGCATGGTTGCTTGCAACTTTATAAGCTGTTTCATATCTTTTTTTATATATAAGAGATCTTGATATGATTGATCTTTCCTTCCACCATTTGTCAGGTCTAATCATATATTCTTTGTTATTGGGAATATTTAATAATATATCTAGTGAGCTATCTACTCTGCCTCTTTTTCTTCTCCATTTTAATCTATCATAATTTAAACCTGAATCATTTTTTAAATGTGCTGGAACTTTTTTAATTGCAGTATCAACACCATAAGATCTACTCATTAAAAGCTGTCTTGCAGTATATAATAACCTATAATCCTTAGGTAGATATTTTAACATTCTTTTAAGATCCCAATATTTATTTTCCCAAGAAAGATAATCAGCTCTTGCAATATAATCTTCTTTTTTCAAATATTTTTTATATTTTTTTCTAAAGTATGATAAATTTGACCTTGATAAGTCAGCAGTAATAAATCCTTTTTTAATTAAGCTGATCCCTTGATCCATTTTCCCTATTGAAATTAAACTTTCACCTAAAATCATTTTTCCATAACCACTTAATGGAGGATAATTATTAAACCACTCAATTACTTTTTGGTGACTTAACGAATTGGTTGAAATTTTATGTTCACCCAAGTATTTAATTCTACTTAACCTTGGATAATCATTATTATTTAGAATAAATTGTTGATAATCATAAAAACTTGCTCTATTTCCCGTAGTTAGCAGATGCCTCCATTGTATAAAATTATATATTGATTTAGCTCTTGCTTTTTTAGCGACCTTTAATGCATCATTCCAATTACTTTTTTCCATGAATTGAATTGCTTGTTTAGCGTAGGCATAGTCTCTATCACTATAGTAACTAGACTTTTTTGCTACTCTTGTAGTCTGTTTTCGAACTATTAGTGGTTTATTTTTTGGTATAATAACACCATTGATTTTTGTTATTTTAACATCATCTTTCTTTTTAATTTCTTGCTGGTCAGTTTGTAGATTTGGATTAGGTTTTTTTTTAGGTAATATTAAGTTTTTAGAAATTTTTTTCTTTAATGTCTCATCTGATATTGATGGTTTTTTTTTAGGAATGAGTAAATTATCTGCAAAAGATAATTGAAAAATTAATAAAATAACTATATTTAATGCTATTAATTTAATTAATTTTATTATCATAAATTTTAAAAATGAATCTGCAATCTATGTTATAAGTATTTATGTTTAAAGGATCAAATGTAGCTTTAATAACTCCGTTTAAAAATAACAAGTTAGACGAGGAAAATTATCTAAAACTAATTAATTTTCATATGGAAAATGGTACTAATGGTTTGGTTCCAGCAGGAACCACAGGTGAATCACCAACATTAAGTCATGATGAGCACAACCGAGTTATTGAACTATGTATTAAAGAATCTAAAGGAAAGCTACCAGTAATTGCTGGTACGGGATCTAATTCTACTGAAGAGGCTGTTGCCTTAACTAAGCACGCTGAAAAATCTGGTGCTGATGGAGCATTAGTTGTGACGCCTTATTATAACAAACCAACACAAGAGGGTTTGTATCAACATTACAAAGCAATTAATGATAATACAAGTCTACCTATTATAATTTATAACATACCAAGTAGATGTGTAATTGATATGTCCGTTGATACTATGGCAAGATTATTTGAGCTTAAAAATATTGCTGGTGTAAAAGATGCTACTGGGGACCTAAATAGACTCGATGAAACAATTAATAAACTTGGACCTGAATTTATACAGCTAACTGGTGAAGATGGTCTTGCATTTGAATTTAATAAAAGAGGAGGCGTTGGAATTATTTCTGTTACAGCAAATATTGCTCCAAAACTATGTTCTGACATGCAAAAGTTTTCAAAATCAAAAACAGAAAACGAATTTAAAGAAGCGGAAAGAATTAACAAACTACTACAACCGGTTCACAAATCTTTATTTATTGAAAGTAATCCTGCTCCAGTGAAATATGCTGCTAAACTTTTAGGATTATGTGATGATGAAATTAGACTTCCATTAGTTAAAATTAAAAAAGATACTGAAGAAAAAGTTAAAAAAGCATTATCATCAGCTAGTATTATTAGTTAATGAAAAAAAAAACCAATACTGGTTTAAAAATTATAAGTTTAAATCGTAAAGCAAGTTTTAATTATTTTTTAATTGACTTATTTGAAGCTGGTATTGTTTTAAGAGGCTCTGAAATTAAGTCGATAAGATTAGGTAAAATTAATATTGCAGACTCATACGCTATTGAAAAAAATAGAGAAATATTTCTTATAAATTGTCACATACCAATTTATAAAAATGCCAGTAGTGAAAATCATGATCCATATTCTGAACGAAAGTTATTATTAAATAAAAAAGAAATTAATAAACTAATTGGCAAAGTTAATGAAGATGGTTTTTCATTAATACCTACTAAAATGTATTTTAGAAAGGGTAAAGCAAAAATTGAAATAGCTGTTGCTAAGGGTAAAAAAAAATATGACAAAAGGAATGTAAAGAAAACTAGGGATTGGAATCGTGAAAAAGCAAAGTATTTTAGAAAGTCGAGTTAAAAACGCATATTTATCATTAGGATCTAATTTAGGTAATAGATCTAAAAATATTAATGATGCAAAATACTTGCTGAATATATTTGATATTAATCTAATTAAATGCTCAAATTTTTATGAGACAGAATCTTGGCCTAATAAATATTTTCCTAAATATTTAAATATAGCACTTAAAATTAGTACAACGATGACTGTTGATCAATTATTCAGAATAATTAAATTAATTGAAAAAATTTTAGGTAGAAAAAATAGTAAAAAAAATTCACCAAGAATATGCGATATTGATATTATTGATTATGATCAAAAAATAATTAGTAAAAAGATTGATAAAGCAGAGTTAATAGTACCACATCCAAGACTACATAATAGAAATTTTGTCTTAATACCCATGCTTGAAATTGATAAAAATTGGAAACATCCAAAATTAAAGCTTAATATAACCAAACTCTTATTAAAAATTAAATCTACTGATTTAAGATCTATTAAACTTTTATGAATTAATGATATAATTAAGTATGTTAAATTCAGAAGAATTAATAAATAAGGTAAAATCTTATAATAAGTTTCTTAATCCTGAAACGCTAACAAAAGCTTATAATTTTGCTTTAAAGGCGCACGAAAAACAAAAAAGAGATGAAGGATCTCCATATATTATTCACCCAATAGCAGTTGCCAATATTCTTACAGAATTGAAATTGGATAGTGCTACTATTGCTACAGGTTTACTGCATGATACAATTGAAGATACTCAAGCAACATATCAATCTATAGAAAAAGAATTTGGCAAGGAAGTAGCAGATTTAGTTGAGGGAGTTACCAAAATTTCAGAATTTGAAAATCAAGTGATCTCTAATTCAAAAGCTGAAAATTTTAGAAAATTAATTTTAGCTACTTCAAAAGATATTAGAGTTTTATTAGTTAAATTGGCAGATCGCCTTCACAATATGAGGACTATAAAATTTTTAATTGGTAAGGATAAACAAATTAAAAAAGCAAAAGAAACTATGGAAATTTATGCTCCATTAGCAGACAGAATGGGTATGAACAGAATTAGAGATGAATTAGAAGATTTATCTTTTGATATACTTAACCCTGAAGCAAGAACGTTAATTAAAAATAGATTAGATCAAATCAAAGAAAACAATTTGTCAAATTTTAATTCTGTATCAGATGATTTTCTTAATCTTTTAAAGAAAAATAATATTGATGCTAAAATATTTGGAAGAGAAAAAACTCCTTTTTCAATTTGGCGAAAAGTTCAAAATAAAAGAACCTCTTTAGAACAAATTACAGATATAATCGGATTTCGAATAATTTTAAAAGATATAGAAACTTGTTATAAAGTTTTAGGAATTTTTCATAATAAATGGAATTGCATTCCAGGTAAATTTAAAGATTATATTTCTTCACCTAAAATTAATAAATATCAATCACTTCATACTGCAATTATTGGTCCAAATAAAAGACCTATTGAAATACAACTTAGAACTATGTCTATGCATGAATTTGCACAAAGAGGTATTGCGGCACATTGGAAATACAAATCCTCAGAGAAATATAAATCTTTAACCTGGAAAGAGTATGATTGGTTAGCTGATCTCGTTGAGATAATTAACAAAAATGAAAATCCAGAAGATTATTACGAGTACACAAAATTACAAATGTTTCAAGACAACGTGTTTTGTTTTACTCCAAAAGGATCAGTTATTAAATTACCAAAAGATGGCACACCAATTGATTTTGCATATGCAGTACATACACAAATTGGTGATACGGCTATAGGTTGTGAAATAAATGGTAATGAAAGTGCATTGCAAACACCGTTACATAATGGAGATGTAGTTAAAATAATAACTTCGAAAAGTGTTTCACCATCATTGCATTGGTTAACTTCAACAAAAACCGGAAAAGCAAGAGCATCAATAAGAAGACATTGGCAATATAAAGAAAATTCAGAATTACCACATAATAAGCTTTATAACACAACACTCTGGATTTCATTGCCAGATCAACCTGGAAGACTTGGTGATGTTACAACGATGATTGGATCAAATAATGTGAATATTTCAAGTGTTGAAATGGTTGAAAAAACCAACAACACTATAAATTTTAGATTTAATTTGATAATTCATGACTTGAAGAACTTTACAAAACTTATAAGTGAGCTAAAACAAAAAGAATATAAGTTCAAAATTATAAGACATAAAAATAAAAAATATGCTTTCTTTAAAAAACTCTTTAGCGGTTTTAAAAAAGACTAATGCTCTCCTAGATGGACATTTTGTATTATCTTCGGGTTTACACTCACCTAAATATGTCCAATGTGCAAAGTTATTAAGCTTTCCTAAGCATGCTAAAAATATATGTTTGTCATTAGGTAGTAAAATTAAAAAAAAATTTAAAAACATTGACCTTATACTATCACCAGCAATGGGAGGAATAATTATAGGCTATGAGATAGGAAGAATTTTAAATAAAGAAACTATATTTTGTGAGCGTGTTAAAGGAAAGTTTAAACTAAGAAGAGGTTTTAGAATTAAAAAGAAATCAAGAATCTTACTTGTAGAAGATGTTATCACTACAGGAAAATCAAGCTTAGAATGTAGTAAGCTTATTAAAAAATATGGTGGTAAGCTAATTGGTTATGCTTGTATTATTGATAGATCAAATAAAAAAACTTTGAAAATTAAAAATAAGAAAATAATTTCTCAAGTTAAAATAAATATTCCTTCATATAGCTTAAAAAAAATACCAAATAATTTAAAAAAAATACCAATATCAAAACCTGGAAGTAGACACCTTAGATGAAAAGATTAGGTGTTAATATAGATCATATAGCTACTATTAGAAATGCAAGAGGTGAAAATCATCCTAATATTTATAAGGCAGCAAAGTATGTTTTAAAATGCGGAGCAAATTCTATAACAATTCATTTAAGAGAAGATCGAAGACATATCACAGATAATGATTTAAAAACTATATCAAGTAATAAAAAAATTCCTTTAAATTTAGAGTTAGCAGCAAATAGAAATATGTTAAAAATTGCCCTTAAAAGAAAACCTAATTATGTTTGTATTGTCCCTGAAAAAAGAAATGAAATAACTACAGAAGGAGGTTTAAATTTAAAAAAAAATCTAAGCAAACTTAAAAATATTGTCTATAAACTTAAAGACAATAGAATTAGAACAAGTCTTTTTATAAATCCTAATATAAGAGATATATATATATCAAAAGATATTGGTGCTGATTGTGTTGAACTGCATACAGGAAAAATTTCAAGATTAATTAAAAATGATAAAAATATTAAAAATGAATATAGTAAAATAAATAAATGTTCTAAATTGGCACACAAATTAGGTTTAGAAGTACATGCAGGACATGGTATGGATTATGATACGGCTAAGCTATTATCTAAAATAGATGAAATTAAGGAATTTAATATAGGTCATTTCATAGTGGGAGAATCAATTTTTTTTGGATTAAAAAAAACAATTAAAAAATTTTTATCTATTTGTAAATAATGAAAGTGTTAGGTAATGGTGTCGACATAGTAAGCAATTCAAGAATTAAAAAAGCAATTACTAATTATAACTTTATCAAGAGAATTTATTCTTCTAGTGAAATTAAAGGTTCTAAAAAAATTTTAAATAAAACAAACTTTTTTGCTAAAAGATTTGCTGCTAAAGAAGCATTTGCTAAATCTCTAGGAACTGGATTTAGGGACGGTATAAATTTTCGTGATATATCAATTAAAAATAACACTTCAGGCAAACCTAGTATATATATTAGTAAAAAAATTAAACAATTGATAAAAAAAAAATTTAAAATTAGTAAATTTCGAATATTCCTTTCTTTGTCTGATGAAGATAAGTACTCTATAGCATTTGTAATAATTGAAAAAACAAAATGATTTCTAAAAAATTCCTAGCTGAAAATTTAAAAACTTTGATATATGCATTGATTATAGCTGTGATCATAAGATCATTTTTGATTCAACCTTTTTATATTCCATCATCATCAATGGAACCGACTCTTTTTGTTGGTGATAGACTTTTTGTAACAAAATTTAGCTATGGTTATAGCAAACATTCATTTCCATTCAGCCCACATATATTTAAAGGAAGAATTTTAAGTAATAATCCAGAAAGAGGTGATGTTATAGTATTTAAGACACCTGCGGATAATAGGACTGATTACATAAAAAGACTTATAGGATTACCAGGTGACACAATTCAATTTATTGATGGTAATATTTATTTAAATAATAACCAGATTTTAAAAACAATTTTCAAAAAAAATGATGTTTTACTTTGTGGTAATCAATCTTTGAAAGTTAATACATTTACTGAAAAACTTCCTAATGGCAAAACATATAAAGCATCATATAGATCCGACGTTGGCTACTATAATTCAGACAAGTTTGAAGTACCCAAAAATCATTATTTTTTTTTAGGTGATAATAGAGACTGTTCTAAAGATAGTCGATTTCTTTCTGAAGTAGGATATGTTCATATGGATAATTTAGTTGGGAAAGCTCAAATTTTATTTTTTTCCTCTGACAAAAAAAAGGGAAGTATATTTAACTTATTTAAATGGGATGAGTCATTAAGAATTAACAGATTTTTTAAAAAAATAAATTAATGCCGATAAATTATTTAAAATTACAAAATTCTATCAAAGTAAAATTTAAAAACATAAATTTACTTAAAAAAAGTTTAACACATAAAAGTTATGATCCTGTAAATAATTATGAAAAACTTGAATTTTTAGGTGATAGAGTATTGGGTTTAGCTATATCCAAAAAGTTAATTGATCTTTACCCTGATGAAAAAGAAGGAATTCTGGATAAAAAACTTGCATCATTAGTTAATAAAAATGTATGTAGTTTGATTGGAAGAAAATTAAAACTACATAATTATTTATTAGTAGGTAATTTAAATAATAAAAATAAGAATATAGAAAATAAAATTATTTCTGACGCTTGTGAAGCACTTATAGGAGCAATTTATTTAGAAAAGGAATTCAATTTTACTCAGAAGTTCATCTTAAAAATATGGAACGATTTGATTAAATCCTCTAATGTAACTCATATCGATGCTAAAACAAAATTACAGGAATATTCATTAAAGAAATACAAAACTTTACCAATATATAAATTAATTTCAAATACGGGACCTAGACATAAACCTTCATTTAAAATTGCAGTTAAATTAAAAGATAGTAAGTTTATTGAGGCAACTGGTTCATCAAAAAAAATAGCTGAACAAGCGGCTGCAAATGAATTATTAAAATTGTTAGTTAAAATATGATTTGGGACGACGTTGGATTTTTAATTTCAAAAAATAAGTATAACGAAAATTCAATTATTGCTGATTTTTACACCAAAGATCATGGTAAAGTTTCTGGAATGATATTTGGCGCAACCTCAAAAAAAATTAAAAGTTATTTAATGATTGGTAACTTTTTTAATATTACTTTTAATTCCAAAAACGAAAATAAAGTTGGTTATTTTAAAGTAGAAGTTTCAAAGCTTAATACACCTCATTATTTAGATGATAAAATTAAACTTTCATCAATAATCTATGCTATGAATTTAATTAAATTGTTAACTGCAGAAAATCAATCAAATTTAAAAGTTTATACTTCTATTGAAGATTTTTATAATTTTTTAAGTGAAGACAAATGGATCAAAAATTTCATTCTGTGGGAACTAAATATATTCAAAAATCTTGGCTACCATTTAGATTTTAAAAATTATGCAGTAAATACAAATGTAAATGGTGTTGAACAATATGTTGTAAAAACTGATTCTAGTAGAGTAATACCCAATTTTCTTGTCGATAATAATTTAAGCCCAAAAAATAAAGATGAAATTATTATAAGTTTGAGATTAATTGGAGATTTTTTAGAAAAAACAATATTAAAACCTAATAATATAAATATTCCTCTATCAAGAAAGAACTTTCTTAATTTGTTAATTTGAACTTAATTTTGATGCAACAGTTTCAGCAAAGTATGTAACTATTGCATTAGCGCCAGCTCTTTTAAATGAAGTCAAGGTCTCTATTATTGAATTTTTGTTAATTAAACCCTTATTTATTCCATTTACAATTAAACTATACTCACCAGACACTTGGTAAGCAATAACTGGAATTTTAAAATTATCTTTAACTTGCTTTATAATATCAAGATAAGGCATACCCGGTTTTACCATTACCATATCTGCTCCTTCTTTTATATCTAAAGCAATTTCTCTTATTGCTTCTAAACTGTTGTTAAAATCCATTTGATAAGTTTTTTTATCTCCTTTAAGTGATTTTTTAGATCCAACTGCATCTCTAAAAGGACCATAGAAGCTTGAGGCATACTTAGCTGCATAAGATATTATTTGAATATTCTTAAAATTATTTTTATCTAATGATTTTCTTATTTTTAATATTCTTCCATCCATCATATCTGATGGGGCAATAACATCACATCCCATCTCTGCTTGTAGTAGAGATTGCTTAATTAAAATTTCAATTGTCTGATCGTTCAATATTTCTTTATTTTTAACAAGCCCATCATGACCGTGATTAGTGTAAGGATCAAGAGCAACATCACACATGATACCAATTTTATCTTTGTATTTTTTTTTAATTAATCTTATAGCTTTGCAAACTAAATTATCCTCATTTAATGCTTCTGAACCAAATTTATCTTTAAATTTCTTTCGGGTATATGGAAATAATGCAACCATTGGTATTTTATATTTTACTGCCTTATCAAGTATTAATGGGATTTTATCAACACTATATCTAAAAATACCTGGCATAGTTTTTATTGATTCTTTTTTATTTTTTCCATCGATTATAAATATAGGCAATATCAGATCATTGACTGATAATGTATTTTCTTGAACCAATCTTCTAGTCCAATCGTATTTTCTATTTCTTCTAAGCCTTAAATTTGGATATTTTCCAGTGATAATCATTATCAAACATTTATTTATATGCGACAAAAGTTATATGTATTATAGTTATAAATAAAGTATTTATTTAGACACATGAACAATGTAATTTCAATAAACAAAAAAAAGCCAAACGATATGCTTGCTGATTTTCAAAAACAGAACATAAAATTTGACATAAATAAACTTAAATCTGCTTGTAATGAAATATTAAAAACTAAAGGATTTGATACAAGCTTAGGAATACCTCATTTTGCTGCAATCTCTCTTAATCAAATACCTGGAGATCCAGACTCTATTAAAGGTAATAAAGTCAGAGGTGTTTACTGGACAAAACCTGACTCAACAGGAGTGGAAGTTTCTCGTGATGTTAATATTGATGAAAGCAAATATACTGAATTTGTAAAAGATTATGAAAATACTTATTTCAAATTTGTTTATGAAGAATTATCAAAAAAATTTAAATTAGGAAGAGTAAGATTGCTACTTAAAGAGCCTAGATCTACTTTAAGTTGGCATAGAGATCCTGAACCAAGATTGCATATACCAATATATACAAATCCTGGAGCTATTATGGTTATTGACAATATAGCCCATCATATGCCAGCTGACGGTTCTGTATGGGTGACTAATAATTTGAAGTACCACAATGCATTTAATGGCGGCGAAGAAAATAGAGTTCACTTAGTTGCATGTGTTTTAGACTACAAATTTAATTAATTTTAGTTTATATTATTTAAATTGAAGAATATTTTTATCGCATCTGACCACGCAGGTTATAAATTAAAGAAATATATAATTTCTAAATTTTATAAAAAAATTAATATTTCAGACCTTGGGCCAATAAATGAAGATTCTGTTGATTATCCAGATTTTGCTAAAAAACTAGCAAAAAAGGTCGCTATTAAAAAAGGAAATTTTGGTATACTTGTATGTGGATCTGGAATGGGGATGGCCATTGCGGCAAATAAAACAAAAAATGTAAGAGCTGCTTTATGTTATAGTGTCAAAAACACTAAATTATCAAGATTGCATAATAATGCAAATATCATTACACTAGGAGAAAGATTGATTAGCAAAAGTAAAGCTATCAATCTCATAAATGTTTTCTTAACTACAAAGTTTGAAGGTGGTAGACATTTAAGAAGAGTAAAAAAAATATAAATATGTCAAGTGAAAGTAAATATATAAACGATCAATACAAAAGTTTTTTTGAAGACAGTCTTTCTAAAACTGATCCTGAACTTTATAAAGCTATTAATGACGAATTACAAAGACAGCAGGAGCATATTGAATTAATTGCTTCAGAAAATATTGTATCTCAGGCTGTACTTGAAGCACAAGGTTCTGTTCTAACAAATAAATATGCGGAAGGTTATCCAGGAAAAAGATATTATAATGGATGCGAACATGTGGATGTTGCTGAAGATTTAGCTAATGAGAGATTAAAAAAACTTTTCAATTGCAAATTTGCAAATTCACAACCTCATTCTGGTGCCCAGGCTAATGGAGCTACATTTTTGGCTTTATTAAAACCGGGTGATACTTTTATGGGGATGAGTTTAAATTCTGGTGGACATATTACTCATGGTTTAAAAATTTCAATGTCTGGCAAATGGTTTAATCCAATAGGATATGATGTTGATAAGCAATCAGAACTTATTGACTATGACCATGTTGAAAAACTTGCACTAGAACATAAACCAAAACTAATAATTGCTGGTGGAAGTGCCTATTCTCGAGTTATTGATTTTAAAAGATTCAGAGAAATAGCTGATAAAGTTGATGCTTATCTTATGGTAGATATGGCTCATTTTTCAGGTCTTGTTGCTGGAAAGGGATATCCTAATCCATGTGATTATGCTCACATTGTAACTTCAACTACTCATAAAGTTTTTAGAAGTGCAAGAGGTGGTATTATCTTAACAAACCATGAAGACATCGCTAAAAAAATTAATACAGCTGTATTTCCAGGTTATCAAGGTGGTCCCTTAATGCATATTATTGCAGCAAAAGCTGCAGGTTTTCTAGAAGCTTTAAGACCTGATTTCAAAGATTATATTAAATCTGTTTTAGCAAATGCAAAAATTCTATCTGAAACATTAAAAAACAATGGTTTTAAAATTTATTCTGGAGGTACAGATACACATTTAATGTTAGTTGATCTAAGACCTTTTAATGTTAAAGGAAACCTGGCCGCCGAAAGTTTATCAAGAGCTAATATTACATGTAATAAAAATGGTATTCCATTTGATACCGAAAGTCCTATGGTTACATCCGGAATTAGATTAGGATCACAAGCTGCCACAACAAGAGGCTTTGGTTTAAAAGAATTTGAAAAAGTAGGTAAGTTAATAACTAAAGTTATCGACGGTTTATCAAAAAACCAAGAAGATAATTCTAAAGTAGAAAATGAAGTAAGAAATGAAGTAATTTCTCTCTGTTCATCTTTTCCAATTTATAAAAATCTAAGAAAATGATTTGCCCTTGTGAAAAAAAAGGTGAAACTTCAGTAGTTGACTCACGTCCTACAGAAGATGGAACGGCCATTAGAAGAAGAAGATTATGTGTTTGTGGTGAAAGGTTCACAACGTTTGAGAGAATTCAAATTAGAGAATTAATGGTTGTTAAAAAAAATGGAAGAAAATCTGCATTTGATAGAGATAAACTTTCAAAATCTATTTATATAGCACTTAAAAAGAGACCAATAGATACTGAAACTGTAGAGAAGTTTATAACTAACATTTCAAGATCTTTAGAAGAGTTGGGTCAAAGTGAGATTGCCTCAAGCACTATTGGTACAATGGTTATGGATGGCCTAAAAAATTTAGATCCTGTAGCATATGTTAGATTTGCATCTGTATATAGAAATTTTAGAGAAGAAAAAGATTTTATTCAATTCGTAGATAAAATTGATGTCTTCAAAAAAAGATAAATCAAAAAAATTAGATAAATACTTCATGAGCATAGCCATGAATTTGGCTGCTGATAGAGTTGGTTTAACTGGAATAAATCCCTCTGTAGGATGTTTAATAGTAAAAAATGGTAAAATCCTTTCTTTTGGTCAAACTGGATTTAGTGGTAGGCCACATGCTGAAACTGTTGCAATAAGAAAATGCAAAAAAAGTGAACTTATAGGCTCATCAATTTATATAACTATGGAACCATGTACGCATTATGGAATAACTCCTCCATGCACAAACCAAATTATTAAGTCAAAAATAAAAAGAGTAATTTATTCTATAAATGATGTTGATATACGAACTTCAAATAAAGCTAATTCAGTTTTAAAACTCAAAAAAATTAAAGTAACAAAAGGCATATTAAAATTAGAAGGTATGAAACTATACAACAATTATCTTAATCATAAAAAGAAAAATAAACCTTTTGTTGTAGCAAAGATTGCTTGCTCAAGTGATTATTATACTAGCTCAAAAAATAAATTTATAACAAACATACATTCTAGAAATATATCACATTTATTAAGATACAAATTTGACTCAATTTTAGTTTCATCTAAGACGATAAATGCAGATAATTCAAAACTGTCATGTCGACTAAGTGGTCTAGAAAACCATTCACCTAAAAGATTAATAATAGACAAAAATCTAAAAATTAATCGAAATTCTCATGTTATTAATGATAATAATAAAAAAAATACCATTATATTTCATTCATCAAAAGATAAAGAAAAAATAAAGTTTTTTACTTTAAAAGGTATTAAACTGATTTACACGGACCTAGATATCAACAATAATATTAATTTAAATAAAGTATTTTCAAAAGTTTATAATATAGGCATTGGATCAATTATAATTGAGGGTGGAAAAATATTGACTAAAAGTGTTTTAAGAGACAAATTGATCAACGAATTTTATTTATTTAAAAGTAAAAAAAAACTAGGTAACTCAGGAAAAAATAATATTTCTGATTTAAAAAATAAACTTAAGTTTCTAAGGAAAAGAGAAAAGATCGAAACTTTTTTAGACGGAGATAAAATAACAAGGTATCACTGAAATGTTTAATGGAATTATATTTAATAAAGGAAAAATATATAAAATTATTAAAAAAAAAAATGGAATTAATTTATTTGTTAAATCCAATCTACCGTTAAAATCAAAAGACTTAGGAATTTCCATATCATGTGACGGTGTTTGTTTAACGTTGATATCAGTAAAAAATAAAATTTTAGAATTTTATTTATCAAAAGAAACTTTAAATAGAAGTAAATTTAAAAAAAATACCAAAGGAGATGTTATAAATCTTGAACTCCCGCTTAAATTTGGTCAAAATATATCAGGGCACATTTGCCAAGGTCATGTGGATTATGTTTCAAAAGTTAAAAAAATTAAATTAATTGATAAATCTTATTTAATTGAGTTTTCAGCAAATAGTGTACAAAAAAAAAACTTAATTGAAAAAGCATCCATATTAATTAATGGTGTATCTTTAACAATTGCAAAAATTACTAAAAGTGGATTTGAAGTATGGATAATACCTCATACTTACAAATTAACAAATCTTTCGAAATTAAAAAGGAATAGTTTGGTAAATATTGAAATTGATATTTTATCAAAATATGTGAAAAAATATTTTTATGAAAAATAAAAAATTTAGCTCAATAGAATCTATAATTAAAATAGCAAAAAAAGGTGGTATGTATATTTTAGTTGATGATGAAAACAGAGAAAATGAAGGTGATTTAGTTTTTTGCTCATCAGATGTAAATGCAAAGAAAATTAATTTCATGGCAAAGTATGGAAGAGGATTAATTTGTTTAACATTAGATAGTCAACAGGCAAAAAAATTAGGTTTGTCTTATATGTCACCAGTCAATCGATCTAGAAATCAAACTGCATTTACTATTTCTATTGAAGCAAAGAAAGGTGTAACAACTGGAATTTCAGCTCAGGACAGAGCAAAAACAATTAAAATAGCAACAAAAAAAAATGTTTTAAGAAATGAAATTGTATCACCTGGTCACGTATTTCCTATAATTTCAAAGGACGGTGGAGTTCTTGTTAGAGCAGGTCATACAGAAGCATCTGTAGATATTTCTAGATTAGCTAAAAAAAATACCTCAGCTGTAATTTGTGAAATTATGGATGATGATGGCACTATGGCTCGTGGTGAGAAATTACATAATTTTGCACTTAAACATAAACTTAAAATTGGTAGAATTGATGATCTCATAGCTTTTAGATTAAAGAGAGAAAAACTAATTAAACTTAAAAAAAAATCTAATATTAAAGTTAAAGGTAAAAAGTACTCAATTAGAATATTTGAAAATTTACTTGATGGCTCTGAACATTTTGCACTTATAAAAGGGAAAATTAAAAAAGGAATAGTCCCTCGTGTTAGAGTTATTTCTTCAAATGTTGTTCAAAATTACTTGTTAAATCAAAATTTGCCAAATTCATTTAATAAAACCTTAAATCATTTTAATAAGTATAATAATTGTGTTTTGATATTTATCAGGGATACTAATCTAAAATCTGTAACACAGACTTTACGTGACTATAAAAGTCAAAGTTTCTACAAAAAGGGAAAAGATAAATTAATCAGAAATTATGGTATAGGAGCTCAAATTATTAAATCCTTACACATAAAAAATATGATATTAGTAACTAGATCTAAAAAAAAAGTAGTTGGTCTAGATGGTTATGGAATTAAAATAAATAAGCAGGAAATAATTAAATGAAAAAAATATTAATTGTGTTAGCTGATTATTATGGAGATATTTCCTCTGAATTGCTTAAAAGTGCAAAAAATAACTTAAATAATTTTTCAATTAAAGTTGTTAAAGTACCTGGCGTGTTTGAAATTCCTGTTACTATTTCAAAAAACATAAAAAAATATGATGCATTTATTGCATTGGGTTGTGTTATAAAAGGTGAGACACCACATTTTGATTTTATTTCAGCAGCATCAACTCAAGCTATAATGGATTTATCTATACATAGTAAAAAACCTATTGGTAATGGCATAATCACATGTCTTAACAAGAAACAGGCTAGAGCGAGAGCTGATAAAGGGAAAGAGGCGGCCAAGGCAGTAGCATCTGTGCTATCACAATAAAATGACATTACAATTTAGCCCACAAAACAACCCAAGAGTAATAGTTATTCAAAAACTTTATGGAAAATATTACAATAAAGACGAAGATCTAACTTTTCCAAAGCACAGATTCAAAAAATTTATTAAAGATGTTGTTAATGGAACTATAGAAAGAAATGATATTATTAATGATGAAATTTCAAATCATTTAGACACAGATTTAGATTTAAAAAAAAATGATAAAGTTTTTCAGATTATAGTTAAAAGTGCAATTTTCGAATTACTATACAAACCTAAAATATCATCAAAAATTATTATAAATGAGTACTTAAAAGCTTCTAATTTCTTTATCGAAGATGGCCAAACAAAATATTTAAATGCTTTATTGGATAAAATATCAAAGAAATTGAGAAATTCCAATGGATGAGTTTGATTTAATAGATAAATATCTAAAAAAAATATCTGTAAATAATCCAAGTGCCAAAAAATTGAACGATGATGTTTTTTTTGATAAGAAAAACAAGTTAGTAGTATCAATAGATACATATAATGAGGGAGTACATTTTCCTAATTTTAAGTATCCTCACTTACTAATTAAAAAAGTTTTAAGATCCTCAATATCAGACTTGTTAGCGAAGGGTGTTAAGCCTGTTTATTATTTTATTTCTACTAGTGGAAATAAAAGACAATTTGATAAAAAAAAATTTAAAATTATTATAAATTCATTAAATCAAGAGCAAAAAAAATATAAAATTAAATTATCGGGTGGTGACACAACAAATTCTAATAATGTTTCATTTTCTGTAACGAGTATTGGATTTTCTAATAAGATAGTTGAAAGAAATAAGGCTAAATTAAATGACGATATTTATGTTACAGGTAATATAGGTGATAGTTTTGTAGGTCTTAATATTCTTAAAAATAAAATAAAAATTAATTCAAATTTAAAAAAATATTTTATTAATCAATATTATTGTCCTAATTTACCCTATAAAATCTCTAGTAAAATACATAAATTTGCAAATACTTCTATGGATATATCTGATGGTTTATATTCTGATATAAAAAAACTTATTAACAAGCAAAATTTATCTTTTGAAATAAATGTTAACAAAATCCCTATTTCAAATGAGTTAATGTATTTTTTAAAAAAATATAAAAAAAATAAAATTCAATATTTATTTAATGGTGATGATTATCAAATACTATTTACAGCATCTAAAAGATACAGATCAATAATTTCATCGATGGCGAAGAAAATGAATCAAAAAATAACATTAATTGGCAAAATAAATAAAGGATATAAAAAAAATTCAATAAAATTTAACAATAGGCCTCAAAATTTAAGTAAATTAAGAGGTTATTCACATAAGTTTTAATAAGTTAAATATTGCCTTTTATTTCTTATTTTGTAATGTCCGATTTTTAATATTTACTAAATAACTAACAATTAAAGGAATTATGGAAGCTACAGCATCAAATATACTTCAACTTATTATTTTAGCAGGTTTACTCTCAATTATTTATGGATATTTTACGGGAAAAAATATTTTAAACTCAAGCCCCGGTAATAGCAAAATGCAGGAAATCGCATCGGCTATTCAAGTAGGAGCAAAAGCATATTTAAACAGACAGTATAAAACAATAGCAATAGTTGGTGTTGTGGTTTTAGTTATTATTAGTTTTGCATTTAGCATCTTGGTAGGTTTAGGATATTTAATTGGAGCTACATTATCTGGAATTGCTGGATATGTTGGTATGCTTGTATCCGTTCAAGCCAATGTAAGAACTGCAGAAGCTTCTAGAAAAGGATTGTCACAGGGTCTTTCAATTGCTTTTAAATCTGGTGCTGTAACAGGTATGTTGGTAGCAGGATTAGCTCTTCTAGCTATAGCAGTTTATTATTATTTATTATTATCTTTTGGCGTTGACGAAAGAGAAATAGTCAATGCATTAGTAGCATTAGGATTTGGAGCTTCATTAATTTCCATTTTTGCAAGACTTGGTGGTGGAATTTTCACCAAAGGAGCAGATGTAGGTGCTGATTTAGTTGGAAAAGTAGAAGCAGGTATTCCAGAGGATGACCCCAGGAACCCTGCTGTTATAGCAGATAATGTTGGTGATAATGTAGGTGATTGTGCAGGAATGGCTGCTGATTTATTCGAAACATATGCAGTAACAATAGTTGCTACAATGGTTTTATCTTCAATATTTTTTCACGGAGATCTTAATATGATGATTTATCCTTTATCAATTGGTGGTGCTTGTATATTAACTTCAATTATAGGAACCTTTTTCGTCAAATTAGGAAAATCTAAAAATATTATGACTGCATTGTATAAAGGTTTTGTTGTTACTGCTGTTACATCGTTAGTTATTTTATATCCAATTACAGATTATGTTTTAGGGTTAGAAAATACATACACAATTTCAGACAAAACATTCACCGGAATGAGTTTGTACATATGTGGAGTAATAGGATTAATAATAACTGGTTTATTAATATGGGTCACTGAATATTATACTGGAACTAATTATAGACCTGTTAAAAGTGTTGCTTCTTCATCAACAACGGGTCATGGTACTAATGTAATTCAAGGATTAGCAGTTTCAATGGAAGCTACAGCTATTCCAGCTTTAATTATTGTTGGTGGAATACTAATGACTAATTATATTGCTGGTCTTTTTGGTATAGCAATAGCAGTAACGACAATGTTAGCATTAGCTGGCATGGTAGTTGCTTTAGATGCTTATGGACCTGTAACAGATAATGCTGGTGGAATTGCGGAAATGTCTAATTTACCTAAAAATGTTAGAAAAACCACTGATGCTTTAGATGCTGTAGGAAATACAACCAAAGCTGTTACAAAAGGATACGCAATAGGATCTGCTGGTTTGGGAGCCTTAGTATTGTTCGCTGCTTATACTGAGGATATCAAACATTTTTCAAAAGTTGCTGGATCTAATTTAGAAGGAATTGTTGTAACTTTTGATTTATCAAATCCTTTTGTTGTTGTAGGATTATTAGTAGGTGGCATGCTTCCTTATTTATTTGGTTCAATGGGCATGCAAGCAGTAGGTAGAGCAGGCGGAGCAGTCGTTATTGAGGTAAGAAGACAATTTAAAAAAATTCCTGGTATTATGAAAAGAAAATCCAAACCTGATTATGGAAAGTTAGTTGATTTACTAACTAAAGCTGCAATTAAAGAGATGATAATACCATCTTTGCTACCCGTTTTATCACCAATTGTTTTATATTTTTTTATATTGCCAATAGGCGGGCAAGTAGCTGCCTTATCTGCTGTAGGTGCAATGTTATTAGGTGTTATTATAACTGGATTATTTGTTGCTATTTCAATGACCGCAGGTGGAGGTGCATGGGATAATGCTAAAAAATATATTGAGGACGGTAACTTTGGAGGTAAAGGTTCTGAAGCTCACAAAGCTGCTGTTACAGGAGATACAGTTGGTGACCCCTATAAAGATACAGCAGGACCAGCAGTAAATCCAATGATTAAAATAACTAATATCGTGGCGTTACTTTTATTGGCTGTTATTGCGGGTTAATTATTTTTTTTTTTTTCTAGTTGGAGAATTAATTTTTTCTCTTAAACTTGTGAGTACATTAAATAAATATGAGTTTTTGTCATAGGACTTTAATGTATTAGATTTATCAAAATTAATTTTTTGCATATCATCAATTGTAAAAAAATCTTTTTCACTCAAGATACCTCTATCATTAATCTTTAAAGCTAAAACATTATTATCAACAGTTTTTTTGGCACCTAGCATAAATATAGACTTAGATTTTTTTTTTCTTTCTATATAAAACCACAAATTATTATCAAAAGTACTTTTAACAGACGGTGGACCAAACAAACTTAAAATATCGTTTTTATTACTTTTACCTACTATAATTTTTTTTGCTTTGCCTTCTAACAATTTAACTCCATGCGTATTTGAAACTTTATTTAAAGAACAATTTGTTATAAGTATTGATATTAATATATAAAAAAATATTTTTTTCATATGAACAGTAAATACCTTAATATTTACAATAATTTAATAAAATTAACTAGAAATAAAGAGATATTTGAAAAATTATCAAATGATGAGACTTTTTCTGATAGATTGATACTATTGATGATACATTTCGCATTTTTCATAAAAGTGTATAAAAAACCTAATAATAAAAAAGAATTTCAAGAAATTCATGATTTTTTTTTTAAGCAACTTGAGTTAAGTATTAGAGAAATAGGTTATGGTGATGTTACTATCAATAAAAAGATGAAAGAATATATAAACTTATTTTTTTTTATAGTTAAGATTGTTGATTCTTGGGATGAAGTATCAGATGAAGAAAAAACAACCTTATTGTCAAAATTGATAAATATTCAGAATAACTCAAATTTTTATATTGAATATTATAAAAAATACACAGATTTCCTTAAAAATAACACTTTTAATTATTTTACAAAAGATGTAATAAAGTTTAATTTTTAATTATGGCAGTACCAAAGCGAAAAACAACCAAATCTCGATCAGGTAAAAGAAGATCGCACATTAAATTTAATACTAAAAATGTGATTGAAGATAAGAAATCTGGTGAATATAGACTTTCACATCATTTAGATGTAAAAACTGGATTTTATAAAGGTAAGCAGGTTTTAGAACCAAAAGAATAATATTTTAATGAAAAAATCTATTATAATTGCAGTAGATGCAATGGGTGGTGATGACTCACCAAGTAAAATAATTAAAGGAATTGATCTTTTTCACAACAATAACAAGCATGTCTTTTATAAAATTTTTGGCAATCAAAATATTATAGAAAATTTTATAAAAGATTCAAATTTGCACAAGGATTTTTATGAAATTGTACATACTGACGAAAAAATTAACAATGAAGACTCTGCACTGACCGCAGCAAAAAAAGGAAAGAATACAAGTATGTGGCTTGCGGTAGAAAGCGTTAAAAATCAATCATCAGATATAGTTTTATCTGCTGGTAATACTGGAGCTTTATTTGTAATAGCAAAACTAAATTTAAATATGATTGAAAATATTAGTAAACCCGCATTATCTGGATTATGGCCAAATAAAACTGGTATGAATATCGTTTTAGATTTAGGTGCCAACATAGAATGTGATGAAAAAAATTTAGAAGATTTTTCAATAATGGGATCCTCATTATACAGATCATTATTTGATAATATATTACCCAAAGTAGCTTTATTAAATATAGGATCAGAAGAAATTAAAGGGCATTCAATCATCAAAAATACATATCAAAATTTAGCTTCGCAAAAAAATCAAATATATGAATTTAAAGGATATATAGAAGGAAATCATATTATGGATGGTGATGTAAACGTTATAGTTACAGATGGTTTCACAGGCAACGTAGCGTTAAAAACAGCAGAGGGCACAGCCAACTTTATAACTACAGAACTTAGGAAAGCTTTAACTTCAAATATATTGGGTAAAATTTCTTCACTAATCAATTTAAAAAACCTAAAGTTGTTTAAAGATAAACTTGATCCAAGATTATATAATGGAGCAATTTTACTTGGTCTAAATTCACCAGTTGTTAAAAGTCACGGTGGAACAGATTTTATTGGTTTTGCAAATTCTTTAAAAGTTTGTGAAAAAATAGTAAGTGGTAATCTTATAAATAAAATAAAAGATAATATTAATTAAAATGAGAATAAATCTAACAAAAAAGGATATTGTAAACTCTCTTTATATGCAGCTAGGATTTTCGAAAAGTATCTGTGAAAATTTACTAGAAGATTTTTTTACTATAATACTAGATAATTTAATTAAACATAACAAAGTCAAAATTGCTAAATTTGGAACCTTCAGTATAAGAAAAAAATCTAGAAGAACAGGAAGAAATCCCAAAACCAAAGAAGAGACTGTAATTGCAGAAAGAAATGTTGTTTTATTTAAACCCTCAAAGGACTTAAAGTTTTCTATAAATAAATAATGAATGAATCTGATTATAAATCAATTGGTGATGTAGCTAAAATTTTAAATCTTTTTAATGAAAAAACTGGTAAATTAAATACTCATACTATTAGATTTTGGGAAAAAGAGTTTAAACATATAAAGCCAAAAGTACTCGCAGGAAAAAGAAGATATTACGATAAAAAATCAATTGAATTTTTAAAAGAACTTAAATTTTTACTTAAAGAAAAAGGATTTACTATCAAAGGTGTTAAAAAATACTTAAATAATAAAAATTCTTTATTACTTGACGAAACATCTAATAACTCTATAAATACCCGTAATAAAAATATTAAAGATAAACTTAAAAAAATATCAAAATTAATAAAAAATATTAAAAGTATTAAATAATATGGCAAAAAAAACTCATGTTAAAGTTAGATTAGTACCTGAATCTAAACCTGATAGTCCTTTTTTTTATTATGTTAAAAAACCAGCCGGGGGTGAGAAGGCTAAGATTAAATTAAAAGCAAAAAAATATAATCCATCAACAAGAAAACATGAGATGTTTGTAGAAAAAAAGCTTCCACCTCATAGTAAATAATTATTTTTTCTTAAAGTTTCTTCTTTCAAAATCAATATAAGACCAAATCATATTTTTCCATATTCTATTTGTAATTTTAGGATCTATATTCTTGTTTATAGATTTTTTTTTTATATTTTTAAGTATGATTTTAATACGTTTGTTATCTACAATTTCATTTTTATGTTTCTTCAATTTTAAGACTTTTTTAACAATCTCAGTTCTCTTTTTAATTAGACTAATGAATGAATTATCTAGTATATCTAATTTTTTTCTCAGTATATTAAGTTTTTTTTTATTATTCGGCGACATTTAATCAATTGGATTTGTATATAATTATTATATTTATCACCCTATGTACATAGAGAATAAGCGTGTAAAAAAATATATATCTTTTTGGCTTCTTGCAATGTTTTCATTAATTGCAATTATGATTATTGTCGGTGGTCTTACTAGACTAACTGATTCTGGTTTATCAATTACTACATGGGAATTGTTTGCAGGATTTATTCCACCTTTAAGTCATTTAGATTGGATTAATTATTTTGATTTATATAAAAAAATTCCTGAGTATAAATTACAAAATTATTCAATGACTATAGATGAATTTAAAATAATTTTTTGGTGGGAGTGGCTGCATAGATTTTTAGGTAGATTAGTTGGAATATCTTTCTTGATTCCACTTATTTATTTTACATTTAAGCTAAAATTTAAATTAGTTAAAAATTTTTATGTAATATTTTTACTTATTTGTTTTCAAGGTTTTATCGGATGGTATATGGTCTCAAGTGGATTAGTTGATAGAGTTGACGTTAGTCATTATAGACTGTCAATTCATCTTTTGATTGCATTTATAATTTTAACATTAATCCTGTGGAATTATTTAAAAATTAACATCAAACAATCAAACACAGATAAAATTAAATATAATTTACCATTATTATTTTTATTACTAATTTATATTCAAATAGTAATTGGAGCTTTCGTGTCAGGAATGGACGCTGGTAAAATTTATAATTCATGGCCATTAATGGGTAATAACTATTTTCCTGATGATAATGCTATAGATGATTTATTCAAACTAACTGCTTTTGATAGTCCATCTTTAGTTCAATTTATTCATAGAAACTTGGCTTACGTAATACTTTTATTTTTTCTAATTATATTATTTGATGTTTATAAAAATAAATTAACTAATTTTTATTTACCTGTAAACTTAGTGGGCTTTTTATTATTTTTACAAATTTTTTTAGGAATAATAACTTTATTATATGGTGCACAGATATTAGTTTCATCTATGCACCAAATAAGTTCTATATTTCTAGTAAGTAGCTGTGTATATCTTTTATATATTAATAAAAAATTTAACTAACAGCTTTTAAACTAGGTTTGCCAGAGGCTCCTAAAGCTTGCTCTAGATCTGCTATAATGTCATCTGGATGTTCTATACCAATAGATAGTCGTACATATCCAGGAGTTACACCGGCAGCTAGTAGCTCTTCTTCTGTAAGCTGGCTATGTGTAGTTGTTGCCGGGTGAATTGCTAAACTTCTTGCATCACCTATATTTGCAACGTGGTAAAACATTTTTAAAGCTTCTATAAATTTTTTACCAGCTTCTACTCCACCTTTAACCTCAATACCCACAAGAGCTCCATTTCCACCCTTGAAATATTTTTTTGCTCTATCGCCAACTTCACCTTTGTGGAGAGTAGGGTAGATAACTCTTTCGACGCTTTTATGTTTTTTTAAGAAATCAACAGCTTTTTCAGCATTAGAACAATGTTGTTTCATTCTTAATGGAGCTGTTTCTAGTCCTTGTATAATTCCCCACGCATTATCTGGAGCCAAGGGTGCACCCAAATCTCTTAATAAACATACTCTTGCTCTTACTGCAAAAGCAACATTTGCACCAGTTAGCTGTGGAACAACTTCACCCCAAACTGCTCCTCCATAACTTGCATCAGGTTCATTAAACATAGGCTGTCTCTTTGGATCTGCTGTCCAATCAAAATTACCTCCATCAACCAAACACCCTCCAATAACAGTTCCATGACCACCAATAAATTTTGTAAGTGAATGAACTACTACTGCCGCGCCATGATCTAATGGTTTACAAATAACTGGCGCTGCTGTGTTATCCATTATAAGTGGTATATTATGCTTTCGACCAATATCTGATACTTCTTTAATAGGAAATACTCTTAAATATGGATTTGGAAGAGTTTCTGCATAAAAACATCTTGTTTTATCATCGACAAGTTTTTCAAAGTTTTTTGGATCTGATGGATCTGCATATCTGCATTCGATACCAAGTTTTTTTAAAGTATGTGTAAATAGGTTTACAGTACCACCATAAAGATCTGTGGAACTT
The DNA here is from genome assembly GCA_902589345.1 of uncultured Pelagibacteraceae bacterium. GTDB lineage: Bacteria > Pseudomonadota > Alphaproteobacteria > Pelagibacterales > Pelagibacteraceae > Pelagibacter. The sequence goes on from CACISU010000001.1 coordinate 280,325, forward strand.
ATAAAGTTATCTCCTGCTTGACATACATTCATTATAGCAAATGTAGATGCTGCTTGACCTGATCCAACTGTAACACAAGCTAAACCATTTTCTAATGCTGCAACTCTTTTTTCAAGAACATCATTTGTAGGGTTCATAATTCTTGTATAAATGTTACCAAATTCCTTTAGTGCAAATAAATTGGCTGCGTGACCAGTATTATTGAATTGGTATGATGTAGTTCTATAAATTGGTACTGCGACAGCTGTTGTTGCAGGATCACTTCGATAGTCACCACCATGTAATGCTATTGTCTCTGGATTTTTACTCATAGATTTTCTCCTTTTATTAAAATCAAATTAATTTGACGTCAATTCTATTACAAAATTAGTAATACTATCAACAGTAAAATAAACGCATATATATCAAGCCTTATTTCATATAAAAGATCAACCATTCAATTGACATTATTACAATTTGGAGTATTAATCCCGCATTCATGACTAAATTTGTTAAAAAAAGTGAAATAGAAAATAATTGGTTTGAAATTGATGCAAAAAATGCTGTTGTTGGTAGATTAGCAGCAGTGATTTCAAAAATTATTAGGGGAAAGAACAAACCTACATATACTCCACATATGGATAATGGTGATTTTGTTGTAGTTAAAAATATTGAACATATAAAATTAACAGGAAAAAAATTTCAAAATAAAAAATATTATAGACATACAGGATACCCGGGTGGTATTAAAGAAACTACTCCTGCCAAACTACATCAGCAAAAACCTGGTGAAGTGCTTAAGTTAGCTGTTAAAAGAATGCTTCCAGGTGGACCCTTGGGAAAGAAGCAACTTACAAAATTAAAAATTTATAAAGGAATAGATCATCCACATACAGCACAAAATCCTAAAATAATTGATATATCAAAATTAAATAATAAAAACATCATAAGAAACACATAATGGAACAAGAAAAAATTATTTCAAACTTTAAGGACAGTATATACGCAACTGGTAGAAGAAAAACGTCAATTGCAAAAGTTTGGTTAAAAAAAGGTTCAGGAAACATATCTGTTAACGGTAAAGATTATGTCCAATACTTTAAAAGAGCTAACCATCAAATGAAACTTTTAAGACCTTTAGAAATAATTGAGCAATCAACTAACTATGATGTTAAATGCAACGTTAAGGGCGGTGGTTTAACAGGGCAAGTTGGAGCTATGGTTCATGGTATCTCCAAAGCTTTAATTTTATTCGACTCAGGTTTTAAATCTATATTAAAAAAAGAAAAACTTAATACCAGAGACTCAAGAGCTGTTGAACGTAAAAAATACGGTCGTAGAAAAGCTAGAAGAAGCTTCCAGTTCTCTAAAAGATAATATCTTTTTAATCAACAACTGTTATAAATTATGTTATGTCGAAAGTTAATGTTTTAATCGCCGGATCCACAGGTTACATTGGAATTCAATTAATAAAATTATTAATCAATCATAGAAAAGTTAAAATAAAGTATTTATGTGGTAATTCAAGTGTAGGAAAAAAAATTAATTATTTTGACAAAAATATTAAAGTTAAATATTTGCCGAAAATTATCAAATATCATAAAAAACTTTTAAATGATGTAGATGTTATATTTACAGCTCTTCCAAATGGCGAAGCTCAAAAAATTTCAAATCATTTATTGAAAAAAAATATACTAATAGATTTATCAGCTGATTTCAGACTCAAAAATTATAAAGATTATAAGAAATGGTATAAAATTAAACATTCTTCAATTAAAAATATTAAAAATAGTATATACGCATTACCAGAGGTAAATAGAAATGATATAAAAAATTATAAAATTATATCATGCCCAGGTTGTTACCCGACTTCAGTATTAATCCCGTTAATACCTTTAATTAAAAAGAATTTAATTAAACAAAGCAATATTATAATTGATTCAAAATCTGGTTATTCAGGAGCAGGTAGACAAATACACAGAATTAAAAAGAAGGAAAATTTATATGATTCCTTAAGTTCATATGGAATAAGATATCACAGACATAATTCTGAAATACAACAGGAACTAAATTCTCATTCAAAAAAAAATATTGAATTTACATTCACTCCGCATTTATCACCAATGTTTAGAGGTATATTATCAACTATATATGTAGATGTTAATAAAAACATCAATTTTATAAATGTATATAAATATCTTAAAAAATATTATCAAAATGAAAAATTTATAAAGGTATTAGGTCCCAACAAAATGATAAGCACAAATGATGTGATTAATACAAACTTATGCAAATTATCAATATGTAAATCAAAACAAAATAATAAAATAATTATATTATCTGCTATTGATAATTTAATTAAAGGTGGTTCAGGTCAAGCCTTGCAGAATTTTAATATTAAATTCAATTTTAATGAAAAGTTAGGCTTAATATGAAAAAACTATTAAGTTTCTTTTTGTTAATTTTTTTATCAAACAACTGCTCTTTTAATCCTAATTCGAATTTTTGGAATGAAGATTCAAAAAAAGTTAATAACAATAATCAAAATAATAATTTTAAGAAAAGTTTGGGAGAAAATCAGGATAGTTCATATAAGTTACTGAAAGATAGAATTATAGAGTATGGTAAAAATAAAGATTTTCCTGATATAAACAATTAAATGAGAAAAAAAATTAATATAGCAATTGTAGGTTTGGGTCAAATAGGTTCATATTTATATAATGAACTTAATCGTAAAAAAAAGGAAATTGAATCGAAAACTGGAAAAATAATTAATATAGTAGCTATTTCAGCAAAAAACCCTAATAAGAAAAGAAAATATAAAATTAATAAGAATATTTTTTATAAAAATCCTTTAGAAATAATAAATAACAATAAAGTTGATATATTATTTGAAGTTGTTGGATTAGAAGGTGGTATTTCAAAGAGAATTGTTGAAAATTCATTAAAAAATAAAATACATGTTATAACGCCTAACAAAGCGTTAATTTCAAAACACGGTGATTATTTGTCGAACCTTGCTGAAAAAAATAATGTTAATTTAGAATTTGAAGCATCGGTAGCTGGTGGTATACCAATTTTAAGAACTATCAAAGAAGGTTTAGCAACAAACAAAATTGAAAAAATCTATGGAATATTAAATGGTACATGCAATTATATTCTTTCTGAAATGGAAAACACAAAAGATGATTTTAAAAATGTTTTAAGCAATGCTCAAAAATTAGGCTATGCAGAACCAGGTAATCCTAAACTAGATTTAAATGGTTTTGATGCACTAGCTAAAGTTAAAATCTTATCCTCATTAGCGTTTAATATAAAAATTTCAAAAGAGAAATCTTTGATGGAAGGTATAGAAAATATTTCTTCTAAAGATATTGAGATAGCTAATCAGCTAAATTATCGTATAAAATTACTTGGAATTACTGAGCTAATAAATGGAAAAGTTTTTGAAAGAGTTCATCCATGTTTAGTTAATAAAAATTCATACATAGGTAATGTTAATGGTGTAATGAATGCTGTAATAGTTAAAGGTAAACCTGTTGGCGAAAGTATTTTGCAAGGCGAAGGTGCAGGTCCTGGACCTACATCGTCAGCCTTAATGTCCGATTTACTATCTATTCTAAGAGGTAATATTAAATATCCCTTCGGAATACCATCTTCTAAGAGAAAAAATTTAAATTCATATAAGGTTAAAAATTATTTTAATTCTTTGTATCTAAGATTTGAAGTTAAAGATAAACCAGGTGTTTTATCTGAAATCACTAAACAATTAGCAAATAGAAAAATATCAGTTGATCGACTTATACAAATACCTAATCATTATAATAAAACTGCATCCATAGTTATTATTACTCATAAATCTAAAGAAGAAGATGTCCAAATATGTATAAAAAAATTTAAATCTAATAAAAATATTCTTAAAAGACCAATCTTAATTAGATTAATATAATATGGAAATATATCTCAAACTTTTTGAAGTTTTATTTCCAGTATTTTTTATTGTTGGAATTGGATATTTCATTGGTAGAAAAAATAAGAATTTTGACACATCTTTTATAACTGACTACTCAGCAAATTTTGGTGCCCCAGCCTTATTTATTTTTGCAATTACATCATCTGGAGTAAAATTTGATATTTTCGCCGAATATTTTATATATTCAATTATTGCTCTTACATCATTTGCAATTGTTGGCATTATATTTTTATTAGCAATGAAGAAAGATTATATTAGGGAACTTCCACCGTTTTTCCTTCCAAATACAGGCAACATGGGAATACCTATATGCTTATTTGCTTATGGTTCTTTAGGCATGGGTGTTGCTGCTGCAATTTCATCTTTAGTAGTACTTTTGCATTTTACTTTAAATATTTTTTTAGCTAGTAAAAAAATGGATGTTAATATTATTCTTAAAAGTCCATCAACATACGCTGTAATTATTTCAGTAGCTTTTTTATATTACGACCTAGAAATGCCAAAGTTTGTAATAAATAGCGTTATGTTATTAGGTTATGCAATGATTGTGTTAATATTAATGTCGTTAGGAATATCATTAACTCAGCTAAAAGTATTTTCAATTAAAAGTTCAATAATATCTTCGATTGGAAGAGTCATAATTGGACCTTTAATAGGAATTTTACTTATTAAAATTTTTAACTTAACTGGATATGCTGCTGGCGTTCTATTAATTCAATCTTCAATGCCAAGTGCAATATTAACATATTTAATTGCCTCAATGTATTCACCTAAAAAAATTGTTGATAACATCTCAAGTATGATAGTTGTTTCTACTTTAATGTCACTTATAACTGTACCGATTGTAGTTTTTTTATCTTTGAAATTTTTCAGTTAATAGTTAATTTAACTAATTAATTTATCAATAGCTTTCAAAATTTTCTTTGATGTTGGTTTAGTAAATGGGGCAAAAGTATCAACAACTCTTCCATTTTTGTCTATTAAAATTTTATGGAAATTCCACTTTGGTGAAGCAGAATTTCCAAAACTTTTTTTTGCCCATTTATAAATAATATGGGCATCGTCACCTTTTACACTAGTTATTTCAGTCATGGGAAAATTGATATTAAAATTTGTTTCACAAAAATTTTTAACTTCTTTGCTACTATTCTTTTCTTGATTAAAAGAATTTGAAGGTACACCTAAAATAATTACTTTATTTTCTTTGTAAGTATCCCATAATTCTTGAAGATCATCGTACTGTTTTGTGAATCCGCAGTAGCTTGCTGTATTTACTAATAAAACTACATTTCCTGAAAATTTACTTAATTCAAGCTTTTCGCCATTAATAAGGTTTATAGAAAAATCAAAAAAACTTTTTTCGCTATCTGCACTACTAAAATTTATTAAAGTCATTAATATTGTTAATGTAAAAGTGAATAATCTTAAATTTTTATTCATTATTTTTTCGGTGATACATATAGCAAAAAAAATCCAAAAATAGTTGATAATAGTGACCCACTTAAAACTCCTATTTTAACACCGTCCATATACTGTGTATTTTCTACAAAAGCTAAGTTTCCGACAAACAAACTCATTGTGAAACCTATTCCAGTTAATACACCAACTCCATAAAAGCTAATCCAATTTGAATTATTAGGCATTTTAGCAAGACCAAGTTTGATTGCTGCGTAAGAGAAGGCGAATACACCAAATTGTTTACCCACAAATAGTCCTAAAAGTATACCTAGAGGCACTGGATTTAATAATGATGCAAATGATAAGCCTTTTAATGAAACACCCGCATTTGCGAATGCAAATAACGGCATTATAAAATACGCTACATAAGGACTAATTAAATGTTCAATTTTAACTAATAATGAAAAATCATTTTCTTTTTTTCTATGTGGAATGCAACAAGCTAACAACACACCAGCTATTGTTGCATGAACTCCTGATTTATAAGTAAAATACCATAAAAACAAACCTATTATTAAATAAGGCAAGAATTTTTTAATATTAAATCTGTTTAATATATATAAACAACTAAAGGTTATAAAAATTAAAATAAGGTAATAAATACTTAAATCGCCAGTATAAAAAAAAGCAATTATTATAATTGCTCCTAAATCATCAATTATAGCTAATGCAGTTAAAAAAACTTTTAAAGACAAGGGGACTCTAGATCCTAACAAAGATAAGATACCAATAGAAAACGCAATGTCTGTTGCAGAAGGTATGGCCCAACCATTTAATGTATCAGGACTTTTTATATTTATGAAAATATATATTAATGCTGGAACTAGCATTCCACCAACAGCTCCAATAATAGGTAACGATGCTTGCTTCAAAGATGATAATTCACCTTGTAAAAATTCCCTTTTAATTTCCAACGTCACAAAGAAAAAAAAGATGGCCATTAATGCATCATTTATCCAATGAAGAATACTTAATTTTAGACCAAAACTGTTAATCCCAATAAATAAATATTTATCAAGTGATTGAAAATAAAAATTAGCAAAATTTGAATTGCTTACATAAAGAGCTACTACAGCACTTATTAATAATAAGATTCCACTAGCTGCTTCAAGTTTAAAAAACCACTTAAAAGATTTAGAAATATATTGAATCATTTTATCTTATTAAATCGATGAAAAATAATTTCAAATCTTTTAATGTCTCATATAAAGAATTCATGATATTATTAATGTTAGGATAAAATGAAGAAATTTGTGATTTAAACGTATCTACTAATATAATTAATGCAATTATTAAAATGAGATAAAAAAATAAAATTTTAAAGTTGAATGTTTTTATTGACTTATTAGGGACATCAATTTCATCTTTATCATTCGATATAAAATCTTTTGAAAAAGTTCCTTCATCATAATTTGCACTTTTTTCTTTTGAAGTACCGTTACCTTCAGGTTCTAAGACATCATCATTAATAGATTTCTTTGGCAAGGTGTAAAACCATTTACGATCACAAAAGCCGCATTGCAGATTTCTTCCTTCTTTAGGAATTAATGATGCGTCTACATTGAATTTTTTATCACCGCAAGGACACGTAATTATCATGTGATCTTTTATACCAGATTCTTATTAAAATTCTTTCATTTTTGATCTATTTATACTTTGAAAATAACATTATGTACTGTATTAGTAATCAATTCGGGGCGTAGCGCAGCCTGGTAGCGCATCTGGTTTGGGACCAGAGGGTCGCAGGTTCAAATCCTGCCGCCCCGACCATTATATGAAAAGAGCAAAAATTTATAAACCTTCAAAAACAGCTATGCAGTCTGGTTTAAAAAAATTTGATAAATGGCTTTTAGAATTTATTACTGATAAACCTGGCACAAATCCTTTAATGGGATGGGAGAGTTCTTCTGACACATACTCTGAATTAAATTTAGAGTTTTCATCTAAAGAACTTGCTATAGATTATGCAAAAAAAAATAAAATTAATTATGAATTGATTGAGCCAAAAGAAAGAAAAATTGTTAAGAAATCATATGCTGATAATTTCACTAAGTAGATAAATGTTTAAATTTTTTACTAATAAAAGATGGTTTTTATGGAGTATTTTTGGATCAATATTCATATTAATTTCAACTTGGTACCAAGTCCAATTAGACGTTAAGATAAATGAATGGTTTGGTGATTTTTATGATACTTTACAAAAAGCTTTAACCACACCAGGTGCTGTCACTGAGTCAGAATTTATCGGCTACTTATTTACTTTTGCAAAAATTGCTGGTCTATGGATAGTAATTGCAGTATTTACAGGTTTTTTTACTAGTCATTGGGTATTTAGATGGAGAACTTCAATGGCTGACTATTATCATGAACAGTGGCTAAAAGCTAGATTAACAGAAGGTGCTTCTCAGAGGGTTCAAGAAGATACATTAAAGTTTGCAAGAATTATGGAAGGACTTGGAACTGGACTATTAGATAGTTTAATGACTTTAATTGCTTTCACTCCTATACTCTGGGGTCTTTCAAAGCAAATAGATGTTTTGCCTTGGATTGGTGAGGTAGATCATGCATTAGTTTGGGTTGCTATAATATCTGCTTTAGGTGGAACATTATTATTAGCTGCGGTGGGTATAAAACTTCCTGGTATTGAATATGATATTCAAAAAGAAGAAGCTGGTTATAGAAAAGAATTAGTTCATGGGGAAGACGATCCAATTAGAGCAGCTCCACCTACCATAGGACAGCTATACGACAGGGTAAGGGGTATTCATTACAAATCTTATTTTCATTATTTATATTTCAATACTGTCAAATGGAGTTATTTCCAAGGTATGGTAATAGTTCCTTATTTAGCATTAGCTCCTACAATTGTTACAGGCGCTATAACTTTAGGTTTTGTACAACAAATAACACGTGCTTTTGGTAGAGTTGAAGGATCTCTTCAATATCTAGTTAAAAGCTGGTCTACGATTGTAGAACTAATATCAGTCTGGAAAAGACTTACTGAATTTGAAAAAAAATTAAATTCTCAAAATAATGATTTAGAAACTAAGATAGTTTAATGTCACTAAGTAAAGATTTAATTAATAAATTTTCATATATTACATCAATGGCTGCTGCCGCGACATTTGCATATATAGGCAAAAAAGACAAAATTGCTGCTGATAAAGCTGCAGTAGATATGATGAGAAGAGAAATTAACAAGTTAAATATTAACGGCAAAATAGTAATAGGAGAGGGGGAGTTAGATGAGGCGCCGATGCTTTATATAGGAGAAACTCTAGGTTCTGGTCAAGGTGTTTCCTTGGATATAGCTGTTGATCCAGTTGAGGGTACTAATTTAGTTGCAAATAACCTACCTGGAGGACTTTCAGTAATAGCAGTTGCAGAAAAGGATAACCTATTTAATGCTCCAGAAACATATATGAACAAAATAGCTTTTGGAAAAGATGTACCAAAGTCTGCTTTAGATTTGGATTTTTCTATTGAAAAAAATATAAAAAACCTTGCTGACGTTAAAAATAAAGATATTAAAGATATTACCGCTTGTTTATTAGATAGACCAAGGCACAATGAACTAATAAGAGAATTAAATAAACTTAATGTTAATTTAAAGCTCATTACCGATGGAGATGTATCAGGAGCTTTACTTGTCACAGAAGAAAAACATAACGTTGATATTTTTCTAGGTATAGGAGGAGGTCCGGAAGGAGTTTTAGCAGCTTCAGCTTTAGATGCATATGGCTGTAATTTTCAAGGAAGATTAATATTTGAAAAAGAAGATGAAATTAGCAGGGCAAAAAAGATGGGAATAAGTGATCTAAAGAGAAAATATGAAATTAATGAAATTATTAGAGGTGATTCAATATTTTGTGCAACAGGTATAACTGATGGTGATTTGGTTGAAGGAGTAAAAAAAGTGGACGGGCAGTATCACACAGAAACTCTAGTTGCTCATAAAAACTCTAATATAAATGTTGTAAAAAATAAGGTTACTATTGCTTGATTAATAATATTAATTACAATAAAAGAACAAATTCTGGTCCCTTCGTCTATCGGTTAGGACACGTGGTTTTCATCCTCGAAAGAGGGGTTCGATTCCCCTAGGGACCGCCAATTCAATGTATTATGTATATTTAATAGTTGCCAAAATCAAAAATAAGACAATATCATATGTAGGATATACAAATAATCTAGATAAAAGAATTATGCTTCATAACAAATCTAAAGGAGCAAAGTTCACTAGAGGTAAAAAATGGAAGTTAAAATATTATAAGACGTATAATAGTAAAAAAGAAGCCATGAAGGAAGAATTTATATTAAAAAAAAATTATAAACTTAGAAATAAAATAAAATTTAACAAGAAATGAGAAAAATTTCAATATTACTACCATTCAAAGAAAATTTTTCACCTACCTACCCAGGTGCAGTTTCATTATTTATTAACGATACTCTTCGTATAAGTAAATTTAAAAAGAATACAATAGTTTATGGTAACACTGAATATAATGAGAAATTTAATTTAAATTATATAAATATAAAGCTCAGTAAAAATATCTTTCAAAGTCAAAATAAAAAGTACGTAAAAGAATTCATAAAAATTGAAGAAAAAAGAAATTCAGATTTAATAGAATTACACAATAGACCTATTTATTTATCGTATCTGTTAAATAAATTAAAAAAAAGAAATTATTTATTATATTTTCATAATGATCCATTGACCATGGTTGGTTCAAAATCAGTAGGTGAAAGAATATTTCTTTTAGAAAACTGTTTTAAAATTATTTTTAATAGCAATTGGTCTAAAAGAAGATTTTTACAAAATATGAGAAGTGAACATATTAATAGTGATAAGCTAGTTGTAATTAATCAATCAGCAAAAAAAAATAATATAAATATAAAAAAAAAACAAAATTTAATTACATTTGTTGGCAAACTCAACAGATCTAAAGGTTACGATTTATTTGGAAAAGCTATTGTACAAATTTTAAATAAATATAAAAATTGGAATAGTATTGTAGTTGGCGATGAGCCAAGAGATAAAATCGATTTTAATCATAAAAATTTATTTAAACTTGGATTTAAAAAACATAATGAGGTTTTAAATATATATAAAAAATCAAGTATTGCGGTAGTGTGTTCCAGATGGAATGAACCGTTTGGAAGAACTAGTCTTGAAGCAGCCTCAAATGGATGTGCGGTGATAATTAGTAATAGAGGTGGTTTACCTGAAACGGTTACAGATGGTGTTGTTTTAAAAAAGTTAGATGTCTCAAATATATTTAAAGAAATCGAAAAACTAATATTAAATAAAAGTCTAAGAAATAAAATACAAAAATTATCATTAAAAAATTTTTACTTAACACATAAATATATTACTGACCTTATTGATGAGATAAGAGATCAAAAATTGTTAATTAATAAAAATATTAATTATAATAAAGCAAATAAATCATTAAGAATTTTGCATGTAACAAACTTTAATGAACGACATAATGGGAGACTTTTTTTTAATACGGGAAGAAGAATTAATAACGGTTTTGTTAGACTTGGCAACAGTGTTTTAGAATTTAGTGATAGGGATATACAGAAAAACTATAAATCATATTCAGATATTACAGGCAGTAGATCCTTAAATGAAAAATTAAAAAAAACTTGTTACAATTATAAGCCGGACCTGCTTATATTGGGTCACGCTGATTTGGTTTCCCCTGAAATGTTAGGTGAACTTAAAGATGAATATCCCTCCCTTAAAATAGGTCAATGGTTTTTAGATCCTTTAAATAAAAACGGACCAGATTTTAAAAAAAATAAGAACAGAATATTGCATAAATCAAAATTTGTTGACGCTAATTTTTTAACAACTAGTCCTGATGTATTGAGTTTTCTTCCAAAAAATGTTGAGAATTTTTATATACCCAACCCAGCTGATAAATCATTTGAAACACTTAATAATTATAATAAAAATTGTTCTAATGATGTATTCTTTGCACTTAGTCACGGAGTTCATAGAGGAAATCTTAAATTAAGAACTACCGACGATAGAGAATTATTTGTAAAAAAATTAATTGATATAACTAACAATGTTAAATTTGACATATTTGGCATAAACAATATTCAACCAATCTGGGCTGATCAATATTTTAAAACAATATCTAATTCCAAAATGGGTTTAAATTTAAGTAGAGGATCTCCTATAAAATATTATAGCAGTGACAGGATAACTCAAATTACTGGCAATGGACTTGTTACCTTAATTGATGAAAAGACCCATTATAATCATTTTTTTTCAAAAGATGAGATGGTTTTTTATAAAAACATCTCTGATTTATCTGAGAAAATTTCTAAATTAGCCAGAGATGAAAAATTAAGAAAATCAATTGGTAGAAAAGGTAAGGAAAAATATATGAAATATTTTAATTCTAATTTAGTTGCAGAATTTATAATTAATAAAACACTTAATACCAAATCTAAATCTAAGTATATTTGGCATAAAAATTAGTATTTCTTATTAGTTTTAATTAGTTTTCTATATTTTAACTTTGCTTAAAGCGTTATTCTTAAATATATTCGCTTCTCTGATATATCTTCTTACCATTTGTGTAGTTTTATGTCCTGTCATTGCCATTATACTTCTTTCATCAGCACCAGATTCAGCAGCAACAGTTGCAAAACCTGAACGCAAACTATGGCCAGCAAAGTTATTATTTTCAATACCTGCTAAATTTAAATATTCCTTTATTAACAAGACTACTGATTGATCTGTTAATCTTTTATCTGTTAATTTTGATCCTTTGGAAAATCTCCTAAAAATAGGTCCAGATTTGATTTTAGAAATTTCTAACCATTTTTTTAAATTGGATACTGGGCAATAAATTTCATTTTCGAAGTAGGGCAGTCCTTTTATCATTCCTTCACCAAATTGGTCTGTTTTTGATCTTCTAATAGTTATTTTAAGTCCTTCAGGAACAAATTCTAGATCCTCATGATCAATTGAAATCAGTTCGGTTCTTCTAAAACCACCTCCAAAGCCTGTTAGTATTATTGATTTATCTCTTAATTTTTTTATTTCTTCAAATTTTTGTTTATCTATTATATTAATTACTGATTTTAAATGATTGATTAATATTGGTTTTTTACCTTTCTGAATACTTCCTTTTACCCTTCTTATTCCCATTAAGTTTTCAACAATGATTGGATGTTTTGTATCTAAATAATGCCCTTTTAGTTTATGAACCATGCTAATTGAAACTAATCTTCTTCTTAAAGTGCTTATTTTTGAATTTTTAGAAAGGTGGGTAAGGTATAAAGAAACGATTTTAGGTTCAGATGGTAGGGAATTTAAACCATGCTTAGCACAAAAAGCTCCAAAGTCTTTAAAGTCTGATTTATATGCTCTTAAAGTGTTATTTGCTTTAGAACTTTTGAGGTTATTTAAAGTTGCCTCATGAAGCGATTTTAGGTCTGTTGTCAGTTCATTCATATAATTACTATTGATAACAATTAATTATCAATAGTAATAATATAACACATTTAATATGTCAAGCATATAATGTAAAAATTTATATATGCCTAAATATGTAATTATAGGTCTAATTGTCGTTATTGGAACATTTCTAATTATGAATTATTGGCCAAAATTAAAAGATCAAACAAAAAATCGAATTTTGATGGTTATATTTGGGATCTTTTTTATCAGCATATTTGTGCTTTTATTTTTGTTGATGTTTTAGGGGTCCATTGGAAGATATTTTTATTATAGTTATCGCTGGAGTTTTTTCCTGTGTAATACTTGATATATTGGGCTATTTATTGAAATTAATAGGTATTCCTGAGCCATCCTGGGCAATTGTTGGAAGATGGACTTATTATATGCTTAAAAATGCATCATTTTATAACCCAAATATAGCTCAAATGCCCCCTGTAAGACATGAGGTCTATATTGGCTGGATTTTTCACTATTATATATCAATTTGTTGGTCAGTTATTTACTATTTTTTTTTTATAATAGTTGGTTTAGAAATGACATATTTCACTGGATTAATTTTTGGTGCTTTAACAACTTTAGCTCCATTACTAATATTTTTACCATTTACTGGGCAGGGTATATTTGCTAAAAATACTGGAATACCAATAAAAACCTCATTAATGTTTCTAATTAGACACTCAATTTATGGAATATCTATGTATGAGGGTTTTAGATGGTTTACTTAAAGCTTTACATTAAGTTATCCCCACTATTCGACCATGTTAAAAACACTTAAAATTCAACAATAAAGTGATACATACAACCTACCCCGTCTGATAATGTTAAAAATGAATTAAGGGGCAACCCTTAACTGGCCGATTGGGGAAAAACCGAGAGGTTCAAGCCCAGGGGGCAGAAAGTTCTACGGAGTAGCGCTAAAATCGTAGGACGGAGGGCATGGCGGTAGCGCATACAACGACGTGCCAAAACTACTGTTCTTTGCACCGTAAAAAGTGCAAGGAAACAGGGTTTTTTCAATAAAAAGGTATATAATGGGTTCAATGGATGGAGAAATTCCAGCAGTATGGTTTTTAATATCCTCATTTGGCTTCATATTATTGAGCTATATTCAATATAAAAAGGCCGGCAAAAGTCTAGAAACAATATTTTTATCATGTTTAGCAATTATATTCTTAATAAGCTATTTTATCCTTGTTTTTACTAGTTAGTTGATGAAGGGAACTAAATTTCAATTAAAAGTGTGGAAATATCTAATGAAAATACCCAAAGGTGAAGTTAAAACCTATAAACAAGTTGCAATAGCAATAAATAGACCTAAATCAGCCCGAGCAGTTGCAAATGCATGTGGAAAGAACCCGTATGCTCCTACAGTACCCTGTCATCGAGTTATAAGATCTAATGGAACTTACGGTGGTTTTTCGGCTCCAGGTGGAACAAAATTAAAGAAAAAACTCCTTAAAAAAGAGGGATTTATGCTCCAAAAACCGCATAAATAAAAGGTTTTTCAATATAATACAATATTAATAAGCTTTTTTTCTGTTTCTCCTGTTAGTTGTACTCTATAATTGCAAATGTTGAAATTAGCCCCTTCTATGGCCCTTAAAACGCTATATTCTTCATATGCATTGCTTGTATTTGTAGCTGTATTTTATGCAGAATTATTCAACATTGCTGGCTATAAACTGGCTTATTTTTTAAATATAACATCGTTTTCTAAATACTTTATTTTGATTTCTCTATATCTTTCCATTATTCCTTTATTTTCAATGTTTTTTTGACATTCATATAATTAGATCTTTAATAGCGTAATTAATAATATATTAAATATTTAACATTCCTTATATTAATTTATTACTTTAATTAATTAAAAAAAATTAATAATAACAATTATTTATAGTTTATAGCTAAAGTAAAATATAAAGTTATAACGGTGTTAATATTTAAGAACCTCTCTCCTGAAAATATAAATACCAGAAGAAATAATGATAAAAAGACCTAAAAAAGTCCAAATATCTGGGAATTGATTAAAGATATAATAACCTAAAATGATATTAGTAACTATTTCAAAATAACCGAAAGGAGCTAATATTGAAGCATTAGCATATCTAAGTGAATAAATTAAAAAAAGATGTCCTAAACATGCAAAAATACCCATTAAACCTAGCCACGCCCATTGAATAGGGGTTGGATTAATCCAGACAATGGGTACAAAAAAAGATCCAATTGAGGCCCCTACTACGCCAGTAATTAAAAGAGTTAATAATGGATTATCAGTTGAATGAAGTTTTCGAGTTATTATTAAATACACTCCATATAAACAACCGGTACCTAAAGCAGCAAGAGTTGCTAAATTAAATTCAATAAAACCAGGGCGTATAACAATTAAAGTTCCAAAAAAACCAACTAATACTGCTGACCATCTTTTAAATCCTACTTTTTCACCAAGCAAAAAAGGCGATAAAGCTGTTGTTACTAGTGGAGCAACAAATGCAAGAGTAAGAGCTTTTGATAAAGAAATTATTGAAATCGAATAAAAGAAACAAATATTTGCACTAAAAAGAATGATGCCTCTTAAAATTTGTAATTTAGGATTTTCTGAAAAAGTTAGATTTTTTCTAAAAAAAAAAAACATGAATGGCAACGTCCAAAAAACTGTAAAAAAATACCTAGCCCAAGTTATTTGAAAGAAAGATAAATCTGAGGATAAATATTTAGCAATAGCATCCATGAATGGAAGTATAATCCAAGCACAGAGATTTAATGTAATAGCTTTCATCAAAAAAAAAGAATCAATTATAAATAAAAACTCATACCATCATATGCTGGGAAAACATTATTAGGTATCTGTTTTTTAATTATATTATAATCTATCTGATTATTAAGATTTGTTAAAATAGTTTTTTTTGGTTTCAATATTTTAACAAGTTTGAGAACCTCATTTAACGAAAAATGAGAAGGATGATGATCATATTGTAAACAATCAATAACTAAATAACTTAATTTTTTGAATGATTTTATATCTTTAGGATATATTTTATTAACATCTGGAAGATAAGCACATTTATTATTAATAATATAAGCTAAACTATTAATTTTGCCATGTTTGACTGGAATATTTTTTATGGATATTTTTTTACTACCACAGCTTATATTGATATTTTTTTTAAATTTCATAAATTGAAGAATAGGCTTGTAACTATCATTATCAGATTTAAAGCAATATTTAAAAGAATTAAAAAGATATTTTTTTGTATTGCGATCTGCAAAAACAGGAATTTTATTTTTATTTTTTAGTGCAAAGACTCTTAATTCATTTATACCATGTGATTGATCAGCATGATTATGCGTATAAAAAACATTATTAATATTTTTAATACCTGACATCAATAGTTGTTTTTTTAAATCAGGAGAAGTATCAATTAATATATTGACATTATTTAAAGTAATTAGTGCCGAACATCTTGTTCTATAATTTTTTTTATTATTAGGATTGCAATTGCCAAAATAACCATCAATCCTTGGAACACCTAGTGAACTACCACAACCTAATATTGTAAATTTAACTTTCATTAAAAAAAAGTCTATTAAAATTTTCTGTAGTTTTTTTATCTAAGTAATCTATATCTAAATCTTTAATTAATGCCAATTTCTTCAATGTATATTTTATAAAGCTAGGTTCATTTTTTTTACCTCTCATAGGATCTGGTGCTAAATAAGGACTATCTGTTTCTATTAATAATCTTTCTTCAGGAATTATCTTGAAAGTGTTTTGAAGATCTAAACTATTTTTAAATGTAATAATTCCACTAGCTGAAAAATATGTGTTAAATTTCATAAGTTGTTTAGCAAAATCTAGTGATCCCGTGTAGCAGTGCATAAGAATTTTTAAATTCTCACCAGAATATCTTTCAAACACTTTCATAGTATCAATTTCAGCATTTCTTGAATGTACTATAATTGGGATATTTAATTCTAAAGCTGCATCAATATGATTTAAAAAACTAGAAATTTGCTTATCTTTAGCGCTATTATTATAGTAAAAATCTAAGCCGCTTTCCCCTACTCCTATAATCTTTTTATTTAAATTAACTTTATTAACGATTTGATCTTTTGAAACAAATTCTTTGTCAGCCTCATGAGGATGTATACCAAATGTTCCATAAATCATATCATCATGATTTAATATTTTAGTTATTTTATCAAAAGATTGGTTTGTAGTAGATATTGTTAATATTTTTTCTATTCCAACTGTTTTTGATCTAATTAATATATCATTTAAATTCTCGATTAGTGGGCTATGATCTAAATGGCAATGTGAATCAATCATTTTTTTCAATCTTTTTAAATAAAACCGAAATTTTATTAATATTAGTGTTTTTTTTTAATATTTCGTGATTTTGAATATCTTTAATACTTATATCTTTTTCATTAATATTAAAAGTTTTAAGTACTTTTAAAGATGTAGAAGGAATGATTGGATAAAGTAATATTGAAATTTTTCTAATTAATTCCAATGAAACATATAAAATTGTCCCCAATCTTTTAATATCTCCTTTTTTTTTCCATGGTTCTTGGTCGTTAAAATATTTGTTAGCAGAAAATAGTTGTTCTTGAATAAAGTTAACATAATTATTTATATCTTGACCATCAACGTAATTTATTAAACTCTTATAATTTTTTTTGTAAACATCTAGTATATTATTATCGTCTTTATTGAATTCGTAATCTTTTGGTATAGATGAATTTAAATTTTTTTCGATAAATGCTGTTACTCTTTGGCATAAATTACCATAATTGTTAGCTAAATCACTATTAATGCAATTTTCAAGTTTATCTTTTGAAATATTTCCATCGTTACCAAATGAAACTTCTTTTATTAAATAATATCTGAGTGGATCCAAACCATAACTATTTATAATTTCTATAGGATCCAAAATATTACCTTTAGATTTAGACATTTTTTCCTCTCCTGATAAAATCCAACCATGGCCATATACTCTTTTTGGAGGTTGGATATTTGCAGCTAATAAAAAAGCAGGCCAATATACAGCGTGAAATCTCAATATATCCTTACCGATTAAATGTAAATCTGCTGGCCAATATTTTTTATAATTTGGATCATTAGTATCAGGATAATTTAAAGCACTTAAGTAATTTGTTAAAGCATCTAACCATACATAAATAACATGATCATTATTTGATGGAACTTTAATGCCCCAAGTAAATGATTTTCTACTAACAGAGAGATCCTTTAGACCACTTTTTACAAAACTTATCACTTCATTTTTTCTAGATTCAGGTAATATAAATTTTGGATTTTCAGCATAAAATTTTAGTAATGGTTCTTGCCATTTAGACAATTTAAAAAAAAAAGATTCTTCCTCTATCCATTCAACTGGGGAACCAGAATTTTTTGATAATTTTTTATTATCGATTGTTTCTATCTCGTCTTCTGAATAAAAAGCTTCATCCGATACAGAGTACCATCCAGAATATTTTGATAAATATATTTCATTTTTAGCTTCAAGAATTTTCCATAAATTATCAACTGATTTTCTGTGTCTTTCCTCGGTTGTTCTTATAAAGTCATTATTTGAAAGATTTAATAATTTAGATAAATTTCTAAAAGTTTTACTTATTTCATCACAAAAGGATCTTGGATCCACACCTTTTTTTTCTGCTGCTCGTTGTATTTTTTGACCATGCTCGTCTGTACCTGTTAGAAAAAAAACATCATATCCTTGAATACGTTTAAATCTTGCAAAAAAATCTGCAATTATACTAGAATATGCATGACCCATATGAGGTTTTGCAGATGGGTAGTAAATTGGAGTAGATATATAATAGTTATTATTCATTTAAAAGTTTTGAATTAAATTCTAAAAAAAAAGATTCCATGTCTAAGTTAAATTTTTTAAATTTATGATATTTAACATTAAAATGCGAATAAATACTAAATACAGAATCATTCTTCAGATATTTTATTTTTTTTAGAAAAAAAATTTCAATAAAGCTTTTAAAATCAATAAGTTGAAATTCTTTTTTTTTGTATAAGTTATTTTCAAATATATATTTTAAAAATATTTCAATAGTAATATCATTATAATTAAGCTTTTCATTAATACATATATTTAAAAAATCAATTAAACCAGATAATGTAATAGAGTATCTTATGAAATCAGGCGAAATATCGTCATAATTAATTTCTTTATATAAATCATTTATAATATTTTTGATAACTGATTTATCTATAGATAATTTAAATTCAATGCATCTTGATCTAAGAGTATGAATAATTTTTTTACTAGAATTGTTAATTAATATAAAAAAAGTATTATCGTTAGGCTCTTCTACAACTTTAAGTAAAGCATTAACGGCATTGATACTTAAATATTCAACATCATCTATTAATATAATTTTTTTCTGATCACCTAAACTTGATAAATTAGTAAAATTGATCAAATTTCTAATTTCAGATATTTCAATATTTTTTTTATTATCCTTTAAGAAAATTTTAAAAAGATTAGGATGAGTATTGCTATTAACTAAAATATTAGATTTATTATTAAAATTAATTGTAAAATTTGAAATATCATATTTAAAATTTTCATTTTTACTAAATAAATAATTAATAAAATGATAGGCCATTGTAGATTTGCCAATACCATTTTTACCTGACAATAAAATTTTATTTGGTAGTTTATTAATTTTATCAAGGTTAATTAATTCTGATAAAATTTTTTCATGTCCAAATAATTTATATTTATGTGTATGAGCCATGTGATTAGGATATTTTTTTTATTATTAAGTTTAAAATTTTCTTTTTATTTGATTGTATATCCTTGTCAGAATTAATAACAAA
This sequence comes from uncultured Pelagibacteraceae bacterium, assembly GCA_902589345.1. GTDB lineage: Bacteria > Pseudomonadota > Alphaproteobacteria > Pelagibacterales > Pelagibacteraceae > Pelagibacter. The sequence goes on from CACISU010000001.1 coordinate 300,083, forward strand.
ATAATTTTTTCTATTTCTTGCAATTTTTAAAAAACCATTTTGTACTTTAGTATAAAAATTATAATTAAACTTATCATATCGATTTTTATTTTTTCTAAGTTTTAATCTTTTTATTAAATTTTTTTTGCTAACTGTATTTAAAATAGTAAAGCTTGGTTTAATTTTACCTAACAAAAATTCATTGATTTTATTAATTATTTCTTTTTTTATGCCCATTCCATAATGTTGGTATGAAATAGTTGAATCTATAAAGCGATCAATTAAAATAATTTTTTTATTATGATTTTTTTTTATAAGATTTTCAATATTCTCACTTCGTGCAGCTAAATATAATAGTAGATCAGTTTTTTTATTAAAAGTAGATTTATTATTCAATATTAGTTTTCTTATTAACTCAGAGTTCTTAGATCCACCTGGCTCTCTAATTTTTATAAAACTAAATTTTCGTCTTTTAAGATATTTGGCAACAGAATTTATATGTGTTGTTTTACCTGAACCCTCTATGCCCTCAAATACAATAATTGGGTTTTTAGACATCGCCCCAAACTAAAAAATTAATTGATCTTATTATTCTTGATATTATATTTAATTTTTTAACATCCTCATTTGCAAATAAAGTATATTGATCTAATAGTTCATCTTTATAATATATATTTAAGCTTCCAACTTCTTGTCCTTTTTGAATTGGTGCCTCTAGTGGACCTTCATAATCTACTACAACTTTTAGATATTTTTTTCTACCTTTCGGAATTGTTTTGTATATGTCAGTATCAGCATAAAGATCTACATAATTTTTTTTACCTAACCATATTTCGGCCGTCGAAATTTTTGAATTCTTTTTAGTAATTTCAATAGTGTCGAAATTAGTAATTCCATAGGTTAAAAGTTTAGCTGACTCTTTTGACCTGGAATTTTTTGTTTCAAAACCACTAGCTACCGCTATAAGTCTACGTCCATTTCTTTCTATTGATGAAGCTAAAGAATATTTTTCATAAGCTAAATAACCTGTTTTAATTCCATCAACACCCATATTTTTATATAACAATGGGTTTCTATTTCCTTGTGTAATTGGATCTCCACCTGTACGGTCCCAAGTGAACTCTTTCTCTTTGAAATATTCGTAATAATCAGGATAATTTTTTATTAAATAATCAGACATAATTAAAATATCTCTTGCAGTAGATAAATTATTTGGAGAATTAATTCCTGAAGAGTTGGAAAAATTAGTATTTGTCATTCCTATTTCTCTTGCTTTTGCAGTCATCATAATAGCAAATTCATCTTCTGTTCCCGCTATACCCTCTGCTAAAGCTACACATGCATCATTACCTGATGAAATTATGATTCCTTTCAAAAGATTTTCAACAGATATTTGATCACCTACCATTATAAACATTGAAGAATAGCCTGCTTCAGAAAGTCTCCAAGCATTTTCAGAGACAAAAAACTTGTCATCTAAGCTTAAATCACCTTTTTGTAATAATTCAAATGCTACTATAGATGTCATAATTTTTGTCATTGATGCAGGAAAAATTTTCCTATCAGCATCCTTCTCGTACAATATTTTTCCGGACAAAGAGTCTTGCAATATTGCAGTCCTTGCCTTTATATCAAAATCAGCTTTACAGACTGAAGTTGTAATAAAAAAGAAGATTATAATGTATTTAAAGTTAAATTTTTTCATAATTTTAAAATCTCTATATTTTCAAATTCAAGTTTACTTATATCATTAAAACCATTTTTTAAAGACTCAAGATTAGTATATGGCCCAAGATAAACTCTGAAATTTTTTGACGTAAGCTTTGATATTTTAACATCTTTAAGTTTTAATTCATTAATTATTCTTTTTTTTAAATTTTTTGCTGAATTTATAAAATAAAAATCACCTATTTTGATAATATATTTAAAATCTTTATTTATTTTTAATGAGTCATCTAAGGTTTTGTCACCATTATTATCTAATGATTTAATGGAGATATCGTCAACAGGAGCTTTATTGGCAACTTTTCTTTCTTCATCAAAAGTTTTAGCTTTTTTGGCAATGAATGAAGAGGTATTGTCAATTTGTTTAATTTTTATATAAGGCTCATCAAGATCCAAATCTAAAACCAATGATATTCTTTTAGATATAACAGAATTATAAAATAATGGATATGAAGCTTTTGGACCAACTTTTGCAATTATACTTTTGTTATTATCCAGATTGGTAATTTTAACAATTGTATTTTTTTTAAGATTTCTTTGGAAAATGATTAAAGATCTGTTGTCAATTTTTTTTGAAATAATTTTTTTTTGTTTTAAATTTTCATCAAATATTAATGCAAATCCTTGGTTAGAAAAAGATTCAGTAAAAATAATCTTTTTTTTGTAATTTTCGCTAAGATCTTTAGGTACACAAGATGTTAGTAATAATAAAATATAAATAAGTTTATAGTTCATTTTTAAAATTGTTTTTTAGTGTACACACAGCTAGAGCAAATCTTAATGATCTATTCCACTTTAATATGAGTTCATAATTATTAAAAACTATAAACGCTGGTTTTAAAATTTCAGAATCAGGTACTATATCTTTATCTGGTGTAACAATAGCAGCATATAGATTTTCATCAATATTAATAGTTTCGGGATTATCTATATATTTTTTAAAAAATTTAAATTTCTTTTTAAAACTAATTTTTTTAGCAGAGGTATTAAGATACTTTATTGGTACATTTTGATTAAGATTTACTTTAATAAAACATGGATTTTCATTTTTCCAACCAATTGAACTAATATAGTTAGCGGCTGAAGCAAATGAATCTTCAATTGATTTTAAATTAATTTGATTATTATTATCATAATCCAATGCATATTGTTTTATTGTAGTAGGCATAAACTGGAAATTTCCAAAAGCTCCGGCCCAAGATCCATATAATGTTTGATAGTCAATTATATTATTATCGATTAATTTTAAAATAGTGATTAATTCATTTGTAAAAAAAGCGCTCCTTCTTTTATCAAAGCTTAATGTTGCCAACGATGAAATTATATCCATCTTTCCTAAATATTTACCAAAGTTTGTTTCTATGCCCATTAGTGCTAATAACAATTCTTTTTCTACATTAAATTTTATTTCTATATTATTTATTACTTCTTTATTTTTTAAATAAAGTGTAATTCCGTTTTTTAATTTTTTATTTGATGTTCTTTTTGTTACATAAGTTTTAGTATCTTCGTAAAATTCTGGTTGATATCTATCGTACTTAATAACATTTGGTAAATACTCAGCATTAGATAAAACAGTTTCTAAAGTATTATTTGAAATACCTTGGTCTAATGCATCATTTTTAAAGCTAACTAACCACTCATCAAAAGTTACTTCATCAGAAAATGAAATGCTAGAACTAATGCAAAAAATAAATAGCAAAAAAATTTTAATTTTCATCATATAAATCTTTTAAATAAATTATGACAGCAATCCATATTAGGATAAAACTCGTCAATTTATGAGTAGAAAATGGTTCATCAAAATATAAAAAACCTAGTAAAAACTGTCCAGTTGGAGTAATAAAAAAAATCATTCCAGAAGGTCCTAATCCAGACAACTCAACTCCTTTAATATACATAAATAAAGGAATCACTGTCATGGGTCCTGCTAAAAATAGCCAAAACATCATACTCGGATTTGAAATAGTAAAGTCATTTAAGTTATTTTTAAAAATAAAAAATAAAATTACAAAAGCAATTGGTAAAAAGAACATACTCTCAATAAATAAACCAACATCAGCATCAACTTTAATTTTTTTCCTTAATAAATTATAAGTACTCCAAAGAAACGCTACAGTAAATCCAACCCATGGGAAAGTACTCATTTCTGTAAGTAAGTTTAGAGATGCTATAACAACAATTACTAATGAAATAATTCTTTTATTATTAAGCTTTTCATTAAAAAAAACATAACCAAAAAAAACACTTAATATTGGAAAGATAAAATAACCTATACTTGCATCTATAATTTTGTTAATTGATACTGCATATATCCAAACAGTCCAATTTCCAAAAATAAGAATTGATGTTAAGAAAAGAAAAAATAATTTTTTTTTATTTATTAATGTTTTCTTTAAAATCTTCCATTTTTTAAATAGTGTTGTTGTTATTAAAAGAATAAGTGCAGTCCAAATACATCTATGAACGACTACCTCAAAAGCTCCAACAATTGTTATGTATTGGAAGTAGTATGTTCCAATAAATCCCCAAAAGAATGAACCTGAGCTTGAGTAAAATATACCTTTGTTGAATTTATTAATTTTCATGTAATGAAGTATTTAAAGTATTTATACTAGAGAATGAGTTAATAAAATAAATTAAACTATTTTTTAGTTGAATTTATAAATTATACTTATAAAACGATGCAATTGGAAGGATGGCTGAGCGGTTGAAAGCACCGGTCTTGAAAACCGGCAAAGGGGCAACTCTTTCCTGGGTTCGAATCCCAGTCCTTCCGCCACTTAGTTATTTAAAATTGTAATCAACAAATAACTTATAAATTTTGTCTTTGGTTGATTTATTAGTTTTAATTTTTAGTAAATCTTCATCATTAAGGTCAACTAGCTTATCTAAAATTTTTAGCTCATTAGGATTTAAATTATCAATAATTGACTCGGTAAATGATTTCATCAGCATATCCATTTCTTTAGATCCTCTGTGAGAAGCTCTGAATATGATTCTTTTTTTTAATATATCTATATCTGAGGACATAATTAGAATTATATTATAATAATATACATATGAATAAATATGAATATTTACTTCAAGATTTAACTAATCTTAAAGGTGTAGGCAAGAAAACAGCTTTAATTTTAAAAAAAAAAAAAATTAATTCCCTTTTAGATATATTATACAGACTTCCTGAGTCTTATACAGATAGATCTAATCTTGTCAGAATTTCAGATCTTCAGATTGGTAAGATCTGCACAGTTAAGGTAATAGTCAAAAAATACAACTTTCCACGGGTTCGTAATTTACCTAACAGAGTTATATGTGAGGATATGTCTGGGAGGATTGAATGTGTATTTTTTAATAGTTATGAGGGATATATAAGAAAATTATTACCAATAAATAACGAAGTTACAATTAGTGGTAAATTCAGTTACTTTAGAAATTCATATCAAATAACTAATCCTAAATATATATCCCAGGAAAGTAATTTAATATTAAAAAAGCATAATAAGTATAGTTTAACAGAAGGTATTACTGAAAAAATCTACACAAATATTATTAACCAAGTATTAAAAAACTTACCTAATCTAGATGAATGGTTAAGTCCTGAAATTCTTAAAAAATTTAAAAATGAAAGTTGGAAAAATTCTATTATTAAACTTCACGACCCTACAAACATAGGTAATATAAAAAGTAATTTTTATAGAAGGTTAGCTTTTGATGAAATTTTATCATCATTAATTGTATTTTCTCAAATTAGAAAAAAAATTAAGAAAATTAAGAAACAAAAAAAAATTTTTAAGCCCATTACACCATATAGAATTGAGGAAAAATTAGGTTTTAAATTAACTAATGATCAAATTAGATCATTAAACGAAATTAATAATGATTTATGTTCGAAAACTAAAATGTTTAGAATACTACAAGGAGATGTTGGATCTGGTAAAACAATAGTTGCGTTAATATCAGCTCTTAATGCAATAAATTCTGGGTATCAAGTTGCGTTCATGGCGCCAACTGAAATTTTGGCTAGGCAACATTATATATTAGCAAAAAAAATTTATCCTTCTAATATAAATATATCTCTTCTAACAAGTAAAACAGAAACTAAAGATAAAAGAGTAGCTGCTGAATATTTAAAAAAAAATATAACTAAAATTGTATTTGGTACCCACTCTCTATTTCAAAAAAAAATTATATTTAAAAAACTTGGATATATAATTATTGATGAACAACATAAATTTGGTGTCAGGCAGAGAAAATCTTTGTCCGATAAAGGTGGTGATAATTGCGATGTTCTTTTAATGTCGGCAACACCAATTCCTAGAACATTAACTATGACTATATATGGTGATATGGATCTTTCGATAATAAGAGAAAAACCAAAGTTTAGAAAAGAAATAAAAACTTACAGTAAATTAGAAACTAAAATTGATGAAATTATAAAATTTGTAAATAATGAAATTAAACATGGTAATCAAGTATTTTGGGTTTGTCCGTTAATTGATGATTCAAGTAAAATTGATCATGTTTCAACTAAAAAAAGATATGATTACTTAAAAAAAATTTTTAATGACGATGTAAAAGTCTTGCACGGTAACGTTGAAAGTGAAGAGAAAGAAAAAATTTTAGAAGATTTCTTAAATAAAAAATTTAAAATTTTAGTTTCTACAACTATAATAGAAGTGGGTATAGATTTTCCAAATGCAAATGTAATTGTAATTGAAAACGCAAATAAATTTGGATTATCTCAACTTCATCAGTTAAGAGGAAGAGTTGGTCGTGGAAATAAAGCTTCAACTTGTATATTAATGTTCAAGTCTAATCTTAGCGAAAATGCAACTAAGAGAATTAAAATATTAAAAAAATCTAATGATGGTTTTTTTATTTCTGAGGAAGATATGAAACTACGAGGTTATGGTGATATACTTGGATTTAAGCAAAGTGGTATTAAGAATTTTAAACTAGCTGATCCAATTCAAAATGAAGATTTATTTATTCTTGCTGAAAAAGAAATTAAAAGAATTGAAAATAGTCATGAAAATTTAAATAAATATAAGACTTTATTAAAACTATATGACCAAGCAGATGTTATAAATGATTTAGCTTAATTTTTAGGATTAGATGTTCCTGCAGAGACAATAAATTTAGATGCTTCCTCAAATGACATATTTAAATAAATAACTTCATCTTTTGGAAACATAAGTAGAAAACCACTTGTTGGGTTGGGTGTTGTTGGAACAAATACATTTACTAAATTTTTATTGGTTTTTTTTGATATTTCTCCTTTATTTTCTTTTGTAACAAAACCTACGGCCCAACTACCTTTTCTGGGATATTCAATTAGTACAACACTCTTTTTACTTTTTGCTTTGGGTGCAAATGTTTCTGTCATTTGCCCGATAGCAGAATAAATAGTTCTTAATATTGGAATCTTTTTAAACAAATCATTTACTAACTGTAATATTTTACGTCCTATAAATGATAATGATAAGCCACCTATTATTGTAATAAATATAACTGATAGTAAAATTTCTAATCCAGGTATTGAGAATGGTAAATAACTATTTGGATTGATTTCATTAGGTATTAATTTCGATGAAATTGAAATGAAAAATTTAGTTAAATATAATGTTATGCCAATTGGAACTAATACTACGATTCCTGTAAAAAAATAGTTTCTTAGTTTAGCTATAAATGAAATTTTTTTCCTTTTTGATTTACTCATATTGAATATTGTTAATTTATATTATAACTATTTGAAAATGGATAGAAGAAATTTTTTACATTTTATAGGCTGTAGCTGTTTATCAATGGGACTATCTTCTTGCACTACTGCACCTATTACTGAAAGAAAACAGTTAAAATTGTTACCTGAAGCAAAACTTAATGCCCAAGCAGCACAAGTTTATAATAAAATTAAAGAAAAAGAAAAACTTATAACTGATTCAAGATTAGACAATATAAGTGAGATAGGAAAGAGAATGGAAGACTCTATATCTAAGTATTTTGATAATTCGGGAACAGTTGACCCTACGGTTAATTTTGATTGGGAATATATATTAATAGACAAAAAAAAAGTTAAGAACGCATGGTGCATGCCTGGTGGAAAAATTGCTGTGTACACAGGAATGTTAGATATTACAAAAAATACTAATGGACTGGCAGCGGTGATGGGACATGAAATTGCACATGCTGTTGCGAAGCACTCTGTTGAGAGAGCTAGTGCAAATGTAGCATTAAATGTTGTTACATCAGTAACAGATTTACTAACCGGAGGGAAAGTTAGTACTGTAAATAGAAGCACTGGCACTAATACTGTCGGATTACTAACTCAAATAGGAATTTTAAATCCATTTAACAGAAAGCAAGAAAGTGAAGCAGATTACCTAGGATTAATTTTTTCTTCTTTATCTGGTTATGACATAAGAGAGACCGTAAACGTTTGGAAAAGAATGAAAGAGGCAAACAAAGGTAAAACACCCCCTGAATTTTTAAGTACTCACCCATCTCCAGACAACAGAATGAAAAAAATTAATGAATGGATGAATGAAGTTATTCTTGAATATCCACCTTTAAAAACATAGTTAAGAATGGTGAGCCCTGATGGACTCGAACCATCGACCCATTCCTTAAAAGGGAATTGCTCTACCAACTGAGCTAAGGGCCCAACGTGCTTACTTATATTGTTTTTTTTTACATAATCAATATATAAAATTTACAACTTGTTAAAATATTTATTGTAGAAATTAGAAAAAGTACCTTTTTTAATATTTTTACGTATTTCGAACATTAATTGTTGGTAAAAATTAATATTATGTAAAGTCAGCAACATAGGACCCAACATTTCATTAGTATTAAATAAATGATTTAAATAATTCTTAGAGTATTTATTCAAATCAAATATTTTATCATTTTTATTCAATGGATTTTTATCATTTTTGTACTTAGAATTCCTGATGTTAATTCTGCCATTCCAAGTAAATGCTAATCCAGTTCTGCCGGATCTAGTAGGAAGAACACAATCAAACATATCAATACCTCTAGCTACAGCGCCTAAAATGTCAGAAGGGGTACCTACTCCCATTAAATATCTAGGTTTATGTTTTGGCATTTTATCGGTAATAAAATCTAAAACCTTAAACATTTCACTTTGAGTTTCACCTACAGCAAGTCCACCAATGGCATATCCATCAAAGTTAATTTTAATTAAATCTAATAATGATTTTTCTCTCAAATCGTTAAATAAGCCACCCTGAACAATTCCAAATAAGGCTTTTCTTGGATTTTTACCAAATGCTACTTTGGATCTTTTTGCCCAATATGTTGATACATCGACTGAAACTTTAGTTTTATAATAGTCATTATTTTTTTTTAAACATTCATCCATAACCATAACGATATCTGAATTTAAACCTTTTTGAATTTTAATACTTTCTTCGGGGCTAAGAATAAATTTTTTACCATCTACATGTGATTGAAAGATAGCACCCTTTTCTTTATCCACCTTATTTAGTTTTGATAAAGACATAACTTGAAAACCACCAGAGTCAGTAAGTATTGGTAGTTTACAATTCATATATTTATGTAAACCACCAACACCTTTAATTCTACTTACTCCAGGCCTAATCATGAGATGGTAAGTATTAGATAATATTATCTGACTATTAGTTTTTAAAATATCACTTAAAAATGTTCCCTTTACAGTAGCTTGTGTACCAACAGGCATAAATGCTGGTGTATCAATTGCTCCTCTGTGAGTTTGGATTTTACCAAGTCTAGCTGATTTATGGTTTTTAAAAATTTTAAAACTGAAATTTTTTAATGCCATTAAATTTTAAATCTATTTAGATTTAAAACTTATAATTTTATCAGGATTTGATACTGATCCATTAGGGCCATCACCTTTGGTAATGTTATCAATAAGCTCCATGCCTTCTATAACTTTACCAAAAACAGTATACGATCTATCGAGATGAGAAGCTTCGGCAAAGCAAATAAAAAATTGGCTATTAGCGCTATTAGGATCTTGAGATCGTGCCATAGATAATGTGCCTCTTTGATGTGGTATGTCACTAAATTCAGCTTTTAAATCAGGTAAATCAGATCCACCCATTCCTGCTCTATTTAAATCAAACGTATCTGAAGATGAATTACCAAATTGAACATCTCCGGTTTGCGCCATAAAACCATCAATAACTCTATGAAACACAACATTATCATACTTACCATCATCAGCTAATTTTTTTATTCTCTCGACATGTTTCGGTGCTACATCTGGGTACAATTCAATCTTAACATCACCATCTTTTAATTTTAATATCATAATATTTTCCTCCGCTTTTAAGTTGTTAGTAAAAATTATTAAAAAAAAAATTTGAAAAAAATATATAAATTTATTCATATTTTTTTTTTAATGCTTTAATTACACTTTTCGATGTAAAACTATTTATGTTACCTTTTAATTCAGCTATTTCTTTAATAAGTCTCGATGAAATAATTTGATTTTTAACATCTGACATTAAAAAAATAGTTTCAATATTATTATTAAGTTTTCTATTCATACCAGCTAGCTGAAATTCATATTCAAAATCTGAAACAGCTCTTAATCCTCTTAAAATAATATTAGACTTAAATTTTTTGCAGATATCAGTTGTTAAGTTATTAAAAGATATAATGTTAATTTTATTTTTTTTAAACTTTAAATCTTTATATAAAGCTTCTTTAACTATTGCCATTCTTTCCTCAACTGAAAAAAGACATTTCTTTTCATTGCTCTCAGAAATTGCAACGAAAATTTTATCTACCAGTTTTAAAGATTTATTTATTACATCAACATGACCGTAGGTAATTGGATCAAACGTACCAGGATAGATTGCAATTTTTTTCATTAAATCAAGTTATCATCTATTTTAATAGCTGAAACAACCTTTTCATCACCAGTAAGCTTAATTATTCTTACACCCTGGGTATTTCTTCCAGCAATTCTAATTTCTTTGACAGAAGTTCTTATAACTCTTCCTTTATTAGTTGAAATTAATATTTCGTCACCCTCATTTACTGGAAATGAAGAAGATACATTTCCATTTCTTTGAGAATTAACAATACCTATTATTCCTTTTCCACCTCTATTTGTGACTCGATAGTCAAAATGTGATGTTCTTTTACCGTAACCATTTTCTGTAATAGATAGAATATATGAATTGCTAGCTTTTTTTTCAGACTTCTCATCTTTGTTTAGTTTCCCATTTTTTTTTATTTTATCATGATTAATTATAGATAATGATACTATGTTATCATTATCCTGTAGATTTATTCCTCTTATCCCTTTTGATGATCTTCCTTTGAAAACTCTAAGTTTTTTTGCCTCAAATCTTATACATTTACCAAGTTTAGTGCTTAATATTATATCTTGATCATCTTTACATATTTTAACACCTACAATTTTATCATCACTATCTAATTTCATAGCAATTTTGCCTGATGTATTTATTGACTCGAAATCATCTAAATTATTTTTTCTAATTTTCCCTTTCGCAGTTGCGAATATAATATGGGTATTTTTTGTTTCAGACTCAGCATCTGGAAACGGCATGATTGAGCTTATAGATTGATGATTTTTCAAAGGAAGTATATTAAATAGAGATTTTCCTCTTGAAGATGATGATCCCTCAGGAATTTTCCATGCTTTAATTCTATAAACTAAGCCTTCTGTAGAAAAAAACAAAACTTGAGTGTGAGTATTGACGGATAGTGTTTGAACAACTGAATCCTCTTCACGGGTTTTAATGCCACTTTTTCCTTTACCTCCTCTTTTTTGTTGTTTTACACTTTTTAAAGGCCCTCTTTTTATATACCCTTGGAGAGTTACTGTAATTATTACACTTTCTTTTTGAATAGTTTCTTCAATATCGTAATTTAAAACTGCATCTATTATTTTAGTTCTTCTAGGGACTGAGAATTTATCTTTTATAAATTTTAGCTCATTACTAATTACTTTTAATAGTTCTTTCTTTGAATTAATTATATTTTTATATTGAACAATAAGATCAGCTAATTTTTTAATTTCTACTTCAATCTCATTAATTCCTAATGCAGTTAATTTTTGAAGTCTTAATTCTAGTATTGATGCTACTTGGTCGGAACTAAATGAATATTGGTTCTTACTATTTTTGTTTTCAACTAGTTTAATTAATTTTAAAGATTTATTAATTTTCCACTTCAAAGATAATAAAGATTTTTTTGCATCATCTGGTGTCTTTGACCCTCTAATTATTTTAATGACTTTATCTAAATTTTCAACTGATACAGACAATCCTATTAATATATGAGCTCTTTCCTCAGCTTTTTTTAAATCATATTTAGTTTTTTTAACTACAACATCTTCTCTAAATTTTAAAAAGTTTTCTAAAAAATCTTTAAGATTGCAAGTCTTTGGTTTGTTTTCAACAATTGCTAAAGTATTAAATCCAAAAGAACTCTCAATAGAAGTAAACTTATATAATTGTCTTTTAATTGTTTCAGGCTCAACATTAGTTCTTAAATCAATGGCCAACCTTATTCCCTCCCGATTTGATTCATCTCTAATATCTCTAATACCTTCAATTTTTTTATCTCTTACTAGCTCAGCTATTCTTTCACTCATTATTGATTTGTTTACTTGATAAGGGATAGATGTAATAACTATTCTATCTCTTCCATTTTTAAGATTTTCTACAATTATTTCACCTCTAATTTTAAAAGATCCCCTTCCAGTCTTATATCCCTGCTTAATTATATCTTTACCTATAATGACTCCTCCAGTAGGAAAATCAGGGCCAGGTATATGTTTCATTAATTCATTTATTTTAATATCTTTATTATTAATTAAAGCTAACGTGCCGTCTATGATTTCTCCCAAATTGTGAGGTGGAATACTAGTAGCCATTCCAACAGCTATACCACCAGCACCATTAACAAGTAAATTTGGATATTGAGCTGGTAAAACTGAGGGTTCTTTTTCAGTTTCATCATAATTACTTTTAAATGTAACAGTATCTTTTTCTATATCATCAATTAGATATTGAGATATTTTTGACAATCTTGTTTCTGTATATCTCATTGCTGCTGGAGGATCTCCATCAATAGATCCAAAATTTCCTTGACCATCAATTAATGGTAAGCTCATTGAAAAATCTTGTACCATTCTTACTAAAGCGTCATAAACAGCTTGATCTCCATGGGGATGATATTTACCAATTACATCACCGACTATTCTTGCCGACTTTCTAAATTGTTTAGACCAATCAAAACCACCTTTGTGCATTGCATAGATAATTCTCCTATGAACTGGCTTAAGTCCATCTCTAATATCTGGTAAAGCCCTACTAATTATAACACTCATCGCATATGATAAATAAGAAGAACTCATTTCATCATAAACTGAAATAGGTTTTATATTTTGATTTTTAGGTATTTCGTTCTTTTGCATATAAACTAAAATGGAATATCATCATCTAAACCACTTGGATCGGCTTGCGATGCATCATCAATAGTTTGTTTATCGCTTTGTGAAGAAATATTATTTTGATTTCCACCACCAAGCATAGTAAGAGATGAATTGTAACCCTGAATTACTACTTCAGTGGAATATTTATCTTGCCCACTTTGTTCATCTTTCCATTTTCTTGTAGATATTTGTCCTTCTACATATATTTGCGCACCTTTTTTTAAATATTGCTGAACAACATTCACCAATCCTTCATTGAATACAACTATTCTATGCCACTCTGTTTTTTCCTTTTTTTCACCTGTATTTTTATCTTTCCAAGATTGACTTGTGGCTAAACTAAGCCTTGCAACGCTTTTACCATTAACCATTTGCTTGATTTCGGGATCTGCGCCTAATCGTCCAATTAATAATACTTTATTTAAGCTTCCAGCCATAATATTTTAAATTTTTTAGATTTGAGTTATTATTATGTATATCACAATTTTAGTTGAATATTAATTTTATTAATCTAAAGCAACAAAAATTATGCTTAAAAAGATAGTTATTAAGGGCGCAAAAGAACACAATTTAAAGAATATTTCTTTAGATATTCCTAAAGATAGATTTATTGTAATTACTGGTCTCTCAGGGTCAGGAAAATCGTCATTAGCATTTGATACAATATATGCCGAGGGTCAAAGGAGATATGTTGAAAGCTTATCCGCATATGCAAGACAATTTTTAGATAAGATGAAAAAACCTAATGTGGATTTAATTGAAGGCTTAAGTCCAGCTATATCAATTGAACAAAAAAATACATCTAAGAATCCTAGATCAACAGTAGCTACAGTAACTGAAATATATGATTATATGAGAGTGCTTTATGCGAGAGTAGGAATTCCATACTCTCCATTCACTGGAAAGCCGATAACATCACAAACTATAAGTCAAATAGTTGATAAAATTAAAGATTTACCAAAAAAGTCAACGATATATTTATATGCGCCAGTAGTAAGAGGTCGTAAAGGAGAATACAAAAAAGATATTTTACAATACAAAAAAAGAGGTTTTAGAAAAATAAAGATTGATAAAGAACTTTATGAAATAGAAAAAGTTCCTGAATTAAATAAAAAAATCAAACATGATATTTCAGTTTTAGTTGATAGAATTATTTTAAATTCTGATTTAGGAAATAGGCTTGCTGAGGGTGTTGAAACCGCAGTTAATTTAGCAAATGGTTTACTTTTTGTTGAATACGAAAATGAAACTTTACCCAAAAAATTTAGAAAAACTGAAAAGATTATCTTTTCAACAAAGTTTGCATGTCCCGAAAGTGGATTTACTATAGAAGAAATTGAACCTAGATTATTTTCTTTTAACAGTCCCTATGGTGCATGTGAAGAATGTGATGGTATTGGAGTTAAACTAAATGTTGATCCAAAATTAGTAATTCCAAATGAAAAAAAAACAATAGCGGATGGTGCAATAGTTCCGTGGGCAAAAACAACAACAATGTACTATGCTCAAACATTAGCATCATTAGCAAAGCATTTTAATTTTTCTTTAGATGAAAAGTGGGAAAAATTACCAAAAAAAATTAAAGATATAATTCTATATGGTTCTGATGAAGAAGAGGTAAAATTTACATACGATGATGGTTATGAAAAATATACTCATAAAAAAGAATTCGAAGGAGTAATAAATAACTTAGAAAGAAGATATCTTGAAACTGATAGTGATTGGAAAAGAGAAGAAATTTCACAGTATCAATCTGATACTGATTGTGAAAAGTGCAATGGACAGAGATTAAAAGATGAAGCTCTATGTGTGCAAATTGATAAACTAAACATTAGTGAAGTTACTTTAAAATCTATTTATGAGTCAAAAAAATGGTTTAAATCACTTGAAGAAAAACTTAATGAAAGACAGCTAAAAATTGCTGAGCATATATTAAAAGAAATAAATGAAAGATTAGATTTCTTATTAAACGTTGGCTTAGACTATTTAACATTAAGCAGAGAGTCTGGAACTCTATCTGGTGGTGAGTCTCAAAGAATTAGATTGGCTTCACAAATTGGATCAGGTCTAACAGGAGTTTTGTATGTTTTGGATGAACCATCAATAGGTTTGCATCAAAAAGATAATGTTAAGTTAATTAATGCACTTAAAAAATTAAGAGATCTAGGCAACACAGTAATAGTTGTTGAACACGATACTGAAACTATGGCAAATGCAGATCATATAGTGGACTTAGGTCCCGAAGCTGGAAATAAAGGAGGAGAAATTGTTATACAAGGATCCTACGAAGAGATATTAAAATGCGACAAGAGTATTACAGGAAGATATTTATCAAATAAAAGTTATATTCAAATACCTAAGAATAGAAGACTTGCAAAAAATGGAAGATTTTTAGAAATTACTGGAGCAAAAGGTAATAATTTAAAAAATGTAGATTTAAAAATCCCACTTGGATGTTTTACTTGTGTAACAGGTGTTTCAGGAAGTGGAAAATCAACATTAATATTACAAACTCTTTATAATGCCCTTAATCTTACACTAAATAACAACAAATCAAGAAAAATACCTAAACCATTTAGAGGTTTTAAGGGAATTGAATTAATAGACAAAGTTATTGATATTGACCAATCCCCTATTGGGAGAACTCCAAGATCAAATCCAGCAACTTACACAGGAGCATTCGGTCCGATAAGAGATTGGTTTACTGCATTACCAGAGTCTAAAAGCAGAGGATATAAGCCAGGAAGATTTTCTTTTAATGTTAAGGGCGGTCGATGTGAAGCATGTGAAGGTGATGGAGTTATTACCTATGAAATGCATTTTTTGCCTGATGTTTATATACAATGTGATGAATGCAAAGGAACAAGATATAATAGAGAAACTTTAGAAATTAAATTTAAAGATAAAAGTATAGCAGATGTTTTAAGTATGACTGTTGACGAAGGTTGTGATTTTTTTGAAAATATCTCTAATATAAGATCTAAATTACTTACCCTAAAAAAAGTTGGCTTAGGTTATATAAAAATTGGTCAACAAGCCACAACATTATCTGGTGGAGAAGCGCAAAGGATAAAGTTAGCTAAGGAATTATCTAAAAGATCAACTGGTCGAACGATGTATATATTAGACGAACCAACTACTGGTTTGCACCAACATGACATTAAAAAACTACTTGAAATTTTACATACATTTGTAGCAACTGGAAATTCAGTTGTTGTAATAGAACATAATTTAGATGTAATCAAAACAGCAGATTATATTGTGGATATGGGGCCTGATGGAGGAGTAAAAGGAGGAAATATAATTGCCGCAGGCAAACCAGAGGAAATAAGTCAAGTAAAAGCAAGCTATACAGGTCAATTTCTTAAAACCATGCTGAGCAGTAAATTTAAAAAAATAGCTTAATATATCTAAAATATAATATAGTATTCACTTGTGGGAAATTTTTTTGCATCATTATCAAAAGTAGTACATGCCTCATTGGGCTTGGCTATAATTTTATTTTTAATACTATTTTTCGATAACGGGGGATTTGATTTTGACCAATTGTTTTGGAGTTGGTTATTTAGATATTTTCATGTTGTGTCAGGTATCATGTGGATAGGATTGCTATGGTATTTCAATTTTGTACAAGTTCCTAATATGTCAAAAATTGATGATGCGCATAAACCTGCTATAACAAAAGTAATAGCACCTGCGGCACTTTTCTGGTTTAGATGGGCCGCTGTTGCAACAATAATTACAGGTTTGATAGTTGCATATTTAAACGGATATCTTCATCAAGCAATGATACTGGGAATTGGCACTGGTGTAAGTAAATTTACCGCAATAGGTATTGGTATGTGGTTAGGAATTATAATGGCTTTCAATGTTTGGTTTATAATTTGGCCAAACCAAAAAAAAGTATTAGGATTAGTTGAAGTTGCTGCCGAAGATAAACCTATAGCTGCTAAAAGAGCTTTAATTGCATCAAGAACCAATACACTGCTTTCTCTGCCTATGTTGCTAACAATGGTAGTTGCACAGAATCTTTATTAATTTTTTTCCTCTTCATCTTTGATAATAGTTCTTTGAGATACTCTAAGCTGAACTAATATTGGATTTGCAATATATATCGATGAATAAGTTCCGAAAACCACACCAAGTATCATGGCTAAGGAAAATCCTTTTAAGATTTGACCCCCAAAAAAATAAATAGATGTTAAAGCTAATAAAGTTGTAATCGAAGTGATAATTGTTCTTGATAGCGTTTCATTTATTGAAATATTAGTTAGATCAAATATTTTAATATCTGCATGTTTTTTTAAATTTTCTCTCACTCTATCAAAAATAACAACAGTATCGTTCATTGAATAACCAACAATTGTTAATACAGCCGCAACTATAGATAAATTTATTTCTAAACTAAACAAAGAAAATATTCCCAATGTTAGTATAACGTCATGGAATAGAGCAGCAATTGCTCCTAAACTAAACTGCCATTCAAATCTAATCCAAATGTAAAAAAGCATTGCAGCTAGTGATAGTCCTATTGCAATAATACCAGATTTAAGTAGCTCAGAACTTACCTTGGGTCCAACATTTTCAACTCTTCTTATTTTAAAATTTTCACCAATTGATGATGAAAGTTTTTTTTCTATATTGTCAATAAAATTGGGGTCAGTTTTGATTTTTTTTTCAATTTTAATTACGTAGTCTTTATCATTGCCAAATTTTTTAACTGAAACATCTCCTAAATTCATATTTGAGAAAGATTTCCTAACATCAGAAATTAAAACATTACTATCGTTAACTCTTAGTTCAATTAAAGTTCCACCTTTAAAATCAACTCCAAAGT
This sequence comes from uncultured Pelagibacteraceae bacterium, assembly GCA_902589345.1. Taxonomy (GTDB): domain Bacteria; phylum Pseudomonadota; class Alphaproteobacteria; order Pelagibacterales; family Pelagibacteraceae; genus Pelagibacter. The sequence goes on from CACISU010000001.1 coordinate 318,106, forward strand.
TTAAACCTTTAAAAATCAATAGAATAATTGATATTAAAATAAGAAATAATGAAATTAAATTAAAAGATTTATAAAACTTATTAAATAATATTTGTTTCTTTTCCATTATAATAATTTTTCTTTATGTTTATTTTTACTAATATAAATTGAAGTAATTAACCTTGCGATAAAGTAAACTGTAAATAACGTAGTCAAAATACCAACTCCAAGGGTTACTGAAAAACCTTTTACTGGTCCTGATCCCATAATAAATAATATAACAGCTGCAATAAGTGTTGTTATATTTGCATCCAAAATAGTAGTTTTGGATTTTGAATATCCACTATCAAAAGCTATGATTTTATTACTTTCATTTTTTAATTCTTCTTTAATTCTCTCAAATATTAATACATTAGCATCCACAGCCATTCCTACAGTTAAAATTATTCCTGCTATACCTGGCAATGTAAGTGTAGCTTCAAAAATTGTTAATATTCCTAAAAGTATTAATAAGTTTGAAAATAACGCTATGTTAGCTACAAAACCAAAAAATCTATACTTATAAACCATAAAACAAATTACCAATATAAATCCTATGACTAGTGAAAAAATTCCTGCATTAATAGAATCTTGCCCCAAGTCCGGACCAACAGTTCTTTCTTCAATTATTTCCATAGGTGCAGGCAAAGCACCGGATCTTAATAATAAAGCTAAATCTGTAGCAGATTGAAATGTGAAGCCTCCTGTAATTTGACCAGCACCACCAACTATGGGTTCTTGAATTGTTGGAGCGCTGATAATTTTTCCATCAAGAATTATTGCTAAATCTTTTCCAACGCCCGTTGTAGTTGCTCTACCAAATTTCTTTGCACCAATTCTATCTAATGTAAATGTAACAACAGTTTCGTTTGTTTCACTATCCATACGAGGTTGTGCATCGGCAAGATTATCTCCACTAAGTATAATTCTCTTACTTACAGTTATATCCGATGACTCATCTTCAGATGGAAATATTTCGGTTCCATAAGATGCATCATCTGAATTAGTAATAAATTGAAATGTTAAATTGGCTGTTTTGCCAAGTAAATTTTTAATTCTTTTAGGATCTTTAAGACCTGGAAGTTCAACTAATATTCTATCCACCCCTCTTTTAAGTATATTCGGTTCATTAGTACCTACTTCATCCACCCTATTTCTAACTATTTCTATAGCCTGTTCTTGTGATGAAGATTTTAATTGTATCAAACCATATTTGGAGAATGAAATGCTAACAGAGTTTTCATCTATTTCTGTATCAAATTGATGAGATTTAAATTGATCATAATATGGATTTATTTCACTCGATTCATCGTTAAATAAATTTGTTACTAAATCAGTGTCAGTATTTTTGATTTCAAAATAAATTTTATTGTTATCTTTGATTGTGATATTTTTAAATTTAATATTTTTTTCTTTTAAAAATTCTTTAATTTGAATTAATTTTAATTGCAATTTCTGAACAACAACAGGTTGGTTATCTATTTCGAGTAATAAATATGAACCTCCTTGTAAATCTAATCCTAAATTAATATTTCTACTGATTAATTCATCATCAAATTTGAAAAAATTTGATACTGAAAAATAAGAAACAATAAGTGTAAATATGATGACAGATAGAATTTTAATTTTAGAAAAGTATAACACTTAATTTTTAATGTTATTTTTTTTGATCTACATTTGCGTTTAATAAGGACTGAATTCCTGTAGATCTTATTACTTCAACTTTAACATCGTCAGAAATAGCAACTTCAACTTTTTCATTGTCAATAATTCTCTCTACAGTACCTATGATTCCACCAGATGTAATGACTTTGTCGCCTCTTTTTAAATTCTCAACCATTAGTTTGTGTTCTTTCACCTTTTTTTGCTGAGGTCTAATTAGAAAAAAGTAAAAAATTACAAATATAAGTATAAGAGGTATAAATTGACCAATTCCTGATCCTGACATGTTGCTCCTTATAAGTTTATCGATTATTTATACTATCTGTTTTACTAAAACAACTCTTAATTATTTGATATTTTATCTAGATTATTCATGTATGGCTTTAATACATCTGGAATGGATACAGAACCATCAGAATTTTGATAATTTTCAAGTATTGCAATAAGCGTTCTTCCTACTGCTAAACCGCTACCATTTAAAGTTCCAACAAAAGTTGTTTCATTTGATTTGTTCTTATATCTAGCTTTCATTCTAGTTGCCTGAAATGTTCCGCAAGATGAACAACTAGATATTTCTCTATATTTTTTTTCTGAAGGTAACCAAACTTCAATATCGTAAGTTTTTTCTGCACTAAAACCCATATCTCCAGTTGAAAGTATAATTTTTCTATAAGGTAATTTCAGTTTATCTAGTATCATTGTTGCACAATTGGTCATTCTATTTAACTCTTCTTCACATTTATCGTTTTCAACAATGCTTACTAATTCAACTTTATAAAATTGATGCTGTCTAATCATTCCTTTAGTGTCTTTACCATAGCTACCAGCTTCTTTTCTAAAGCATGGGGTTGCTGCAACTAATCTCATGGGAAGATCTTTTATGTTTAGTATTTGATCTCTTGCCATATTAGTTAGTATTACTTCAGCAGTGGGAATTAAAAACTTTCTATCATTTTTCTCATCTAACTTAACTTCAAATTGGTCATTTTCAAATTTAGGAAGTTGTCCAGTACCATACATTGAATCATCACTGGCCATTAAAGGTGGCGATATTTCTTTATAACCATTTGTTTGAGTATGAACATCAATCATAAAATTAGATATAGCTCTTTCAAGAGCTGCCAATTTATCCTTAACAAAAACAAATCTAGAACCAGTAGTTTTAGTCGCTAGATTAAAATCTAACATGTTAAGTTTTTCACCTATTTCATAATGTGATCTTGCGTTGAAATCAAATTTAGGAATAGAACCAAATTTATTTATTTCTTTATTAAACGTTTCATCTTTGCCTATAGGAACATCTCCCATAGGGATATTTGGAATAGAAGACAATATTTTATCTAATTTTTTTTTAATTAAAGACTGTTCTTTTGCTAAACTATCTAATTCTATTGAAATTTTCTTAGATTTTTCAAATAAACTTTTGTCTTTAGATTTAGATATATCTTTTTTTTCTTTTTCTAAATTTTCTTTTTTTTGAATTAAAGTTCTATTTTCCTTATCTAAACTTACTATTTCTTCAATATTTATATCCATATTCCTTGATTGAATTTTACTCTTAAATTCATCAAGATTATTTCTAATATTTTTAATATTGTGCATTTTTTTCTTCAACTTTTTTTTCTATGATTTTTACAGATAAAATTGATAATTCATATAAAATTAAAAGTGGTATCGCTAATCCAATTTGCGTTATTGGATCAGGAGGAGTTAATATAGCGGCAGCTGCGAAAATTATTACAACAAAATATTTTCTTCTTTCTTTTAGGTATTGTGAATCAACTACGCCTATTCTTGCTAACAAACTTAATACTACTGGCAATTGAAAACTTAAACCAAACGCAAAAATTAACTTCATAACTAAAGATAAGTATTCATTTACTTTTGCTTCAAGTTGAATTGGTAGATTTGTAATTGCACCAGTGCTTTCGAAAGATAAGAAAAATTTAATAGCTAATGGCATTACAAGATAGTAAACGAGCATTCCTCCTAACAAAAATAATATTGGAGTTATGATAAGATATGGAACAATAGCAGATTTTTCATGTTCGTATAATCCAGGAGCTATAAATTTCCATATTTGGATAAGTATAAATGGGCACGTAACAAAAAAAGCTGCAAAAAAGGAAACTTTTAAATAAGTCAAAAAAGTTTCTTGAAGTGCAGTAAATATTAATCTCCTATCTACGTTATCGCCTTCTACAGCTTTAGAATAAGGTTCTACAAGAAAGCCATATATATAATCAGAAAAAAAATAACTTATTACAAATAAAGCTGCCAAACAGATAAATGAATAAATTAATCTTTGTCTTAATTCAGTCAAATGACTAATAAATCCACCTTCGCTTTTATTTTTACTCATTTTTAAATATCTTCTTTATTTTTATCTTTTTTCTTATTATCAGACGTGTCTAAGGTTTCGCTTTCTAAATTTGTTACTTCGTTTTGGATATTGCTGACGTATCTTTTAACTGAACCTATCATGGAGCCAATTTTTTTTAACATGTGAGGAAAATCTTTGGGACCAATTACGATTATGGCAATTGCAACTATTATTAGTATTTCAAACCAGCCAATTTGTGGCATTTGAATTATTCTTTATTACTTGAGTCTTTATTATCAGAGTCTTGATTTTCTGAAATATTTTTTGGATTGCTTTCTTCTGTAACATCTGTAGCCATGCCTTTTTTGAAGCTTTTAATTCCCTTTGCAACATCACCCATTAAACTAGATATTTTTCCTCTACCAAAGAGTAAAACTACTAGTATAACCACAATTGCTATTTGCCAAAAACCAATACTCATAAGAAACTTATATCCTTAATATTTATTATTTTAAAGCAAAATTATTATTAATTATCGTTTTTAAGTGTGCCACTTAACATTTCATCGATATCTGAATAAATATTTTCTTTCTTTTCATCTTGTTTTTCTTGATAGAATTTTCCAGTTCCAAAAATGCTTGAATCAACACTTGTTGTATCTATGAGACCCGCCGAACTCAACTCATCAACAGTTGGTAGATCAGAAAGTTTTTGTAAACTAAAATGACTTAAAAATTCTTCTGTCGTTCCATATTGAATAGGTTTACCTACAACATCCTTTCTTCCTTGAGGCTTAACCCAATTAAGCTCCATTAAAATTTCAAGGGTATTTGTACCAAAAGCTACGCCTCTTATTTCTTCGATTTCAGCACGAGTGACTGGCTGGTGATAAACTATTATAGATAAAGTTTCTATAGCAGCTTTGGACAATTTTTTTTCAACAGTTTTTTGTTGTGACATGAGTCCAGAAAGATTAGCAGCAGTTCTGAAGGACCATTTTTTTGATATACAAACAAGATTTATCCCTCTGCTAGAATATAACTCTTGAAGTTTTTCAAGAGTCTTTAAGACATTGATTTTTTTTGAAACTTTACTTTCAATAGTATCTATATCTAAAGGTTCTGCAGCTGCAAAAATAATAGCTTCAACTTCTCTCTCACCTTCACTTAATTTAGAAGGAAAATTAACAATGTTATTCTTTTTTTCTTTATTCATTATTGTTTTCTTTTAATAAATATATCATCAAATAATTTATCTTGTTTTATACTGATGGCACCCTCTTTCGCAAGTTCTAGTGACCCAGAAAAAATTCCAGCTTTTCCTGATCTTCTTAAATTGTTAGGTTCATTAAATTTATTTGGAATTAATTCTTTTATATTTTTCCACTCACTTAATTTATCAATTAACTTTTTTATAACACTTATTCCATCCTCCGTAGTAAAAACAGGTAATTTAGGAATATTCATTCGCTGAAAATCTTTTGTCATAATTATTGATGAGTATGCTTTTAAAACTTCAAACAATGTTAAGGAATATTTAGAACTATATATAGATTTAATTGATCCCTTCATTCCTCTTAAAAAAATATCTTTACCGAGTCTTTTTCTTTTCAACATTTGATCCGAGAGTAAACGAATAAGTTCTAATTTTTTTAATTGTAGCTTCAATTTTTCTGCTACTTCTAAAGCTTTAAACTCTTCTTCATCAGATTCAGGTAGTAGTAATTTTGATTTTAAATAAGCAAGCCAAGTTGCCATAAGTAAATATTCTGATGCTAGTTCCAAATTTAAATCTTTTACTTTTGTTATGAAATCATGAAATTGATCTGCTAATTTTGTTATTGATATTTTTTCTAAATCGACCTTTTGGGATTTTGCAAGATCAAGTAAGACATCTAATGGTCCATTAAAATTTGATAATTTAACTTCGAAATCTTTAGAATCAGTAGATTGCATTTTTAAATATTATCTTATTATAGAATAAAAATGTTTAGTTTTTTTAACAATAAAGTTATTTATAAAAGGTGAATTTTTAGCAACTTGTGTCATTTCTCTTAAATTCCCATTGCAATGAAGAACTAAATTACAACCTGCTGTAAATGCTTTTTTTGTGTTTTCTGAGATAGAGTATTTCAAAGCTTTCATCGATATGTCATCTGATATTATTAAATTATTAAATCCTATTTTTTTTCTTATAATTTTAATGACTTTTTGTGAATGAGTTACGCTATTGTCAGGATCAAGTTTAGAATAAATTAAGTGTCCAGTCATGGCAAATGAATTATTTTTATTCTTGAATGTAAAAAAATCATTTTTAGATAAATATGAATATTTATTATCAATTTTAGGTAGGTTTTTGTGACTATCTACTTTAGCTAAACCATGTCCGGGTATGTGTTTTACAATTGTAAATATATTATTCTTATGAAAGTTAGATACGCATAAATCACCGATTTTGGAAACGACTTTTTTATTGAATGAATATGATCTATTGCCAATAATATTATGAGATTTTTTCCTACGTAAATCTAATACTGGTACAGTGTTTATATTGATACCTAATAAATTTAATAAATAAGATATCTGATTAATATAAATTTCAAAAAAATAACTAAATTTTTTTTTATCTTTTAGATAAAGTTTGCCAAAAAATTCAGCTGAAAAATTAGTACTATCAATGAATTTAGATAATCTGGATACTCTACCACCCTCTTCGTCAATTAAAATCGGATAATTATTATTATTAAATAACATTTTTATATTTTTTGTTAAAAGTTGGGTTTGCTGTATTGTTTTAATATTTCTAGAAAACAAAATAATTCCCCAAGGTCTAAATTTTTTTAAGAAATTTATTTCTTTGATTGATAATTGGGTACCTTTTATTCCACAAATAAATGAACGTAATTTAGTCATTTTGATTAATTAAATTCCAAAAAAAATATTTTTTCTTTTTTTTATTATTATTATTTTCGGGATATTCAATGATATTATTGGTGTTATTTTCAAGTAAAGTTATTTTCTTTTCGTACATTTTAATCTTTTGATCTATGTTTTCTTTTGATCTGTAACTTTTTTTAATATGATCATCTGAAAAATAGTACTTAACACAAAAAAAGATGAAGAAAAAAATTGACACTAAGTAAAAAACGTATTTTATTTCTTTAATCATTACATTTTTTCTGGTGTATCGACACCCAATATATTCATCCCATTTTTAATTACTAAAGCTACAGATTTTAAAAAAATTAATTTATCGTCAGTAATATTATTTTTCTCATCTATAAACCTTTTTGTTTTGTCATCTTTTCCTAAATTCCAATAAGAGTGGAACTCTGATGAAAGTTCATACAAATAGCTAGGAATTCTGTGAGGTTCTAATTTATTTGATGCAACTTCTACACACTTAGGCCATTCTGAAATTTTTTTAATAATTCTAATTTCATCATTAGTATAAGTATGATTAAGTTTTTCAAAATTAATTGCTTCATTCAAATCTTTATTAATGTTCCTAAATACTGATGAAATTCTAGCGTAACAATATTGAACATAATAGAGGGGGTTATCTTTAGATTTTTCCTTAACTTTGCTAAAATCAAAATCTAACTCTACATCACTACTTCTATTCAGCATAATAAATCTTGTTGCATCTTTGCCTACTTCATTAATTAAATCTTCCACAGTTATATAATCACCTTTTCTCTTCGACATCTTAAAAGGTTTTCCATCTTTAATAAGTTTAACCAATTGACTAACCTTACAAACTAACATGTTTTTTTTTCCAGATAGAGCTTCAACAACAGAGGTAATTCTTTTTATATAACCCGCATGATCAGCTCCAAGAATATTAATAAGCAAATCAAAATTTCTATTTAATTTATTATCATGATAAGCAACATCTCCCGCAAAATATGTCCAAGACATATCAGCTTTCTGTAGTGCTCGATCTTTATCATCACCAAATTCTGTTGATTTAAATAAAAGTTGCTCTCTTTCAACCCACTTTGAATTATCTTCACCTTCAGGAGCTTTAATTTTGCCCAAATAAACAAAATCATTCTTTTTTAATTTTTTGACAGCATTTTCAACTTCTTTATTAATAACTATTTCTCTTTCACTGGCAAAATTATCATGTTCAACGCCCAAATTTTTAAGATTAACTTTTATTAATTTTAGAGATTCATTTACTGAAAGTTCAGTTAGCTTTGAAGATATATTATTAAAATTATCGAATTTAAGATCTTTATTATTTTTTATAATATTTTTTGCAATATCGATTAGATAATCACCAGGGTACAAATCACTTTCATTGTTAGGAAATTCTTCATTAAATAAGATTTCTCTGATCCGATAATAAACAGATTTTGTAAAATGAGTAATTTGTCCACCAAAATCATTAACATAATACTCTTTTTTAACATTATGTTGATTAAATTTTAAAAGATTGCATAAAACATCACCTAGAATTGCTCCTCTACAATGTCCAACATGGAGTGGACCTGTTGGATTTGCTGAAACAAATTCAACCAAATAATTTTTCTTTGCTTGATTTAAGTTTACTCCATAGGTCACACTGTTTTTATTTACTTCTGTTAAAAAATCAGGCCAAAAGTTCTTCTTAAACTTAATATTAATAAATCCTGGTTTTTCAACAGTTACTTTTTCAATATCATGAAAGTTTTTTAACTCATCTAAAATTAAATTTGCAATATCATTAGGTGACTTTTGATTTATCTTAGACAAGACCATTGCTGCGTTAGAGGAAATATCACCATCAAATTTAGCAGGTGGAATATCAACATTTATACTACTTAAATTTTCTGGCAGTGATAATATTTTTTTAGTATTAAGATCTTTTATTAAATTTAATATCTTTTCTCTGTAAATTTCGAATATATTCATTTTAAATTATTGTATAGATTGATAGCATATCTGTCAGTCATTCCTGAAATATAATCTGCAATTGCTCTATATTTATCTTTATTTAACTGTTTTTTATTTAGGTATTTTTTAGGTTTTTTTGTTATTTCTTTAAAAAGTTTTTTTATAATTAACTTGCCTTTATTATTTTTAAGTAAAACAAATTTATTATTATACATTTTGGCTTTTAAAAAATGTCTAATTTCATTTTCGTCATTTAAAACTTTGTTTGAAAAAGTAACTAAATTTTTATTTGTACTGCTAATATCTTTAACATTTTTGATTTTAAGTTGCTTGATATTTTTCATAGTAGAGTTAATTAGGTCTCTTACCATTAAGTTAATTGAGTCTCTGATAACTTGATATATTAAAATATCACTTTTATTTTTTTTAATACTTTTTGTGTGGGATTTAATAATATCTTTAAAAAAATTAATCTCATTTAACTCATTTAGTGAAAATAATTTTGCTTTCATGCCGTCCTGTATGTCATGATTATTATAAGCAATATCGTCTGATAAAGAGGCTATTTGTGCCTCTAACGATGTATTTTTTAAAAAATTAAATTTATTTTTTAAATTTTTTAAACCGATTATCTTGTTTATCTTAGTTTTGTCTTCAATTGGTCCATTATGCTTAAGCAATCCATCTAAGGTTTCAATTGTTAAGTTTAATCCTTCAAACTTTAGATATTTTTTTTCAAGAAACATTACAATTCTTAATGTTTGCAAGTTATGATCAAAGCCACCATAATTAATCATACATTCATTTAAAGCTTCCTCTCCAGCATGACCAAATGGTGTATGGCCAAGGTCGTGAGCTAAACTTAAAGTCTCAGCTAAATCATCATTTAAACCCATGTATCTTGTTATAGATCTTGCAATCTGAGCTACTTCGAGAGAATGGGTTATTCTGGTTCTGTAATGGTCACCAACAGTATTAACAAATACCTGGGTTTTATGTTTAAGTCTTCTAAAAGCCGCACTATGAATAATCCTATCTCTATCTCTTTGAAAAGGAGATCTATACTTATTGTAAGATTCATTAACAATTCTACCTTTACTTTTGAATTGGCCTAATTTTCTGTAGTTTTTCATACTTTAAAATTGGTAAATAAATATTATATTAGTAATAACAGCGTTTATTTATGATTAAAGAAATTAAATTTACTGATAATGCTCTAAAACAAATTAATCATTTGTTATCAACAAAAGATAAAGGTTCATTTTTTAGAATCGCGATTAAAGGAGGCGGTTGCTCCGGATTTCAGTATGATTTTTCTTTTGATAAAGAAGCTCAAAACGAAGATATAAAATATGAAAATATTTTAATAGATAAAGCTTCTGCGGATTTGCTAAAAGGATCAGAAATTGATTATGTTCAAGAATTAATGGGAAATTCTTTTAAAATAAATAATCCTCAAACAAAATCTTCCTGTGGTTGTGGCGTATCTTTCTCGCTTTAATGATCATTAGCTCTTGGAATGTAAACTCAGTACGAGCTAGAATTGTTAACATTAAAGAATACTTAAAAAAGTTTTCGCCTGATATCTTGATGATGCAAGAAATCAAAACTCCAAATGAAACGTATCCTTATGATGAAATTAAATCATTAAAATATGAAAGTTATGTATTTGGTCAGAAAAGCTATAATGGGGTTGCAATTATTTCAAAAAAGAAATTAAACAATATTAAAAATGATATTTTTAAAGATAAAAATAAACAATCAAGAATAATTTCAGCTGAAATAAAACATAAAAATAAAAATATTATATTAATAAATATCTATACCCCTAATGGAAATCCTGTAGATACTGAAAAATATACGTATAAACTTTATTGGTTAGATAGTTTAATAAAAAAATTAAAATCATTATCTAAAAATAATGAAAATATTATTATAGGGGGTGATTTTAACATAATACCTTCCGCTGAGGATGTTCACAATCCAAAAAATTATGAAAATGATGCGTTGTTTAGATTGGAAATTAGAAAAAAATTAAGAGAACTGATTAATTTGGGTTTTCATGATGCATATAGATTTATCTATCCTGACAAGGAAGGATATACTTTTTGGGATTATACTAGTGGTGCTTGGCAAAAAAATAATGGAATGAGAATTGATCATTTTTTAGTATCTAGTTCTTTAATTAATAATGTTAAAGACATCAACATAAATAAATTCCCACGTGGAAGAGAAAAACCTTCTGACCATACACCAATTGAAATTGAATTAGCTTAAAGATTTAATTTTATTTACAAGTTCCTCGTTAATATTTCTTGGGCCTTTATCGAGTCTATTTTTGTGTCTTCTTTCACCTGGTAGTCTTACACCTTCCATTGATTTCATCTTATCAAAAAATTCATTTGAATGTTTGTTCCAATCATTGCCAGATAATTTGTCAGGTGAAATTGCCAATATAAACTCACCACCACTTGGAGGGCCACCATCATTGTTATCCTTAGCAGCAGTTTCATAGCTAAAATTATCTCCAACTAATGCACCAGCTAATAATTCAACCATCATTGCTATACCAGATCCTTTATAACCACCAAAAGGAAGTAGTACTCCACCGTCTGCTATTTCTCCTGGATCAGTTGTTTCTTTTCCATCTTTAGTTAAACCAGTGCCTAATGGAACTTTATGCCCTTCTCTTTTAGCAACTTGAACCTCGCCCATTGCCATTGAAGCTGTTGCCATGTCATAAACAATTGGAGTTTTACCTAGACGCGGCCATGCAAATGAAATTGGATTAGTTCCAAATAGTGGTTTGATAGCACCCGCAGGAGCAACAGCTGGTTTATAGGACGTGCAAGCAAAAGCAACTAAACCTTGCTCAGCAATCATTTCTGTTTCAGGCCACATAGCAGCCATATGATGTGAATTATTTATAGCTAAAACTGCTACTCCATTTTCTTTAGCAGCTTTTACTAATTCTGGAATACCTTTGTTTAAAACTACTGGAGCTAGACAATTATTTCCTAATACTTTTATTACACTAGGTGATATTTTTTTAATCTCAGGTTTGCCTTTACCGTTTATTTTACCGCTTTTTAAACCAGTAACATAAGCTGGCAACCTAAATAAGCCATGAGATAATGAACCATCTCTTTCAGCTTTCATTATTAAATCTGAAAGTATAGATGCTGTTTCTTCGTCACAACCATTAGCTAGTAATGTTTTTTTTGCTAAATCAAATATTTCATCTAACGTAAGGGAAACAGTGTTCATCCCTTTATTAGATATTATTTATTACAAAATATCAATTCTAAATTAGCAACCTTTGAAAGATTTAGACATGTTTTTGATTAAATCAAAATATAAATCTTTACCTGGATCTAAAGTTGCGCCTAATGGATCAATTACTCCAGTTTGGATATCCATATCTTTAGCTACAGCTTTTATTATATCAGGGTTAAATTGAGGTTCAGAAAATATACAACTTACCTTATCGTGTTCAATAATTTCTCTAATTTCAGCAAGTTGTTCTGCTCCTGGCATAACATCTGTATTTACTGTAAATGCACCTAATACATTCACACCAAATCTTTTTTCAAAATATTGATAAGCATCATGAAAAACAATTGATTTAAAATCTTTATTTAAATCAGATTTGACGCTTTTTAAAAGTTTATCTAAATCTTTTTCAGCTTTTTTTAAATTCTTTTTATAAGTTGAAGCATTTTTTTCATCATTTTCTATTAAATGTTCAACCATTTCATTTAAAATAACTTTAGCATTTACTGGATCTAACCAAATGTGTGGGTCGTACTCACCATGTGCATGACCTTCATGACCATGTTCATCATGACCGTGATCATCGTGACCTTCTTCTTTATGACCTTCTTCTTCATGTCCATGATCATCGTGACCTTCTTCTTTATGACCTTCTTCTTCATGTCCATGATCATCGTGACCTTCTTCTTTATGACCCTCTTCTTCATGTCCATGATCATCGTGACCTTCTTCTTTATGACCCTCTTCTTCGTGTCCATGGTCATCGTGACCTTCAAAAATATTTCTTTCTCTAAACTTTAATTTTTCTAGTGCTTTAATTTCCATTAATTCTATTTTTTCAGCTTTTTTTGCTATTGAATTTAAAGGTTTAACCAAAAAATTCTCTAAATCTTCACCTACCCAAAAAATTATATCTGCGTTCTGTAGCATTTTTGCGTGAGAAGGCTTAAGTGCAAAACCGTGGGGAGAAGAGTATCCATCTACTATTAAGTCTGGTTTAGCAACACCATCCATTAAATAACTAGCTAATGAATGTATTGGTTTTATAGATGCTACTACCTTAATTTCAGCATTGACTGATGAAAATAAAGATAAGAATGATATGATAGTGAGAATAAATGGCAATTTTTTTAAGTTTTTCATAATTAAATATTTTGTTGTTGTTATAATATAACGCTGTGTAATAATATAACATTAATAAGTCAAGTGATAAAATGAGCTCTGGAAATAATATTTTAGTAAAATTAAAAGATGCAGGGATACGTCAAAATGACAAATGGCTAGTAAAAGGCGTATCGTTAGAAGTAGAAAAAGGTAAAATTGTTACTCTTATCGGACCTAATGGATCTGGTAAAAGTACAACCGCAAAGATTGCTTTAGGTATTTATAAAAAAATTGAGGGAAAGGTTGAGAAATTTACTGATAAAATTGGGTATGTCCCTCAAAAAATCTCTGTGGATTGGACATTGCCATTAAGGGTGCATGATTTTATGGTATTAACTGAAAATCTTAAAGACGAAGAAATAAATAAAGCATTAACACTAACTGGTGTTTTAAATCTAAAAAATAAAAATTTAGGAAATCTATCTGGGGGTGAATTTCAAAGAGTGCTTCTTGCTAGAGCTATTTCAAAAAAACCAGAATTATTAGTTCTTGATGAGCCAGTTCAAGGTGTGGATTTTACTGGAGAGATAGCTCTCTATAAATTGATTAAAGAAATATCTGATAAGTTAAATTGTGGAATTTTATTAATCTCTCATGACCTGCACACTGTAATGAGTGCTACAGATCATGTAGTATGTTTAAATGGGCACGTATGTTGCTCAGGGTCTCCAATTGATGTTGCAAAAAATAATGAATACAAAGCTTTGTTTGGCGATCAAGCATCTCAAATACTTACTAGATACGAACATAAACACGACCATGTTCATTCTAGTGATGGAAGTATAGAACAAAAAAATTAGCATGTTTGACGACTTTTTTATAAGAGCTCTATTTGCAGGTATTGGTGTTGCATTTGTTACAGGACCTCTAGGTTGCTTTGTGATATGGAGAAGGTTGTCTTATTTTGGTGACACACTTGCTCACTCCGCCCTACTTGGTGTCACTATTGCTTATTCTTTAGAATTTAACATTGCTTTTTCGGTATTTATAACTTCATCTTTAATAGCTTTAATTTTAGTTCAACTGCAAAATAAAACTAATCTTCCTGGTGACGCTTTACTTGGTCTTTTAGCACATTCCTCATTAGCTGTTGGTCTTGTGGTTATTGGTTTTTTAACATTTATAAGATTTGATATTATGGGATTATTGTTTGGAGATATTTTAGCAGTAAACGTTAATGATATATACATTATATGGTTTGGTGGTGCTTTAATACTGCTGATACTAAAATTAATATGGAAACCATTGTTTGCATCAACTGTAAATTACGAATTAGCTGAAGCCGAAGGCTTAAATCCTAATAGAGCAAAAGCTATATTTACAATTTTAATGGCTGCTATTATTGCTATATCGATCAAAATGGTAGGTTTATTATTAATTACGGGAATGTTAATCATACCAGCAGCAATGGCTAGAAATATATCTGATAGTCCATTAAAAATGGTAACATATTCAATTATTGGAGGTTTGCTTTCAGTTTTGATTGGACTATTTACATCATTAGAATTTAATACACCTTCAGGACCATCAATTGTGGCTGCAGCTTTATTTCTCTTTATACTTTCACTTTTAAAAATAAAACAAACGATTAAATTGAAAAATTGATAAGGAATCGGTAATATGAACAAAATGCATAAAGAACATAATCTTTCAAAAAATCAGCAAATTATTTTTGATATAATTAATAAATCACCTGAACCATTAAAAGCATATACAATACTTTTTAATGTTCAAAAAAAAGGTATTAAAGCTCCGTTACAGGTTTATCGAGCCTTAGATAAACTAGTTGAAATAGGAAAAATTCATAAAATTGAGAGTAGAAATGCTTTTATTGCGTGTCACAATTCAAGTTGTCAGGTAGCAAAAGCTACTGCATTTTCAATCTGTGAAATCTGTGAAAAAGTAACAGAAATAAGTAGCGCAGGTCTTTCCAAATACTTAGCTAATTTCAAAGACAAAGATGGTATGAAATATAGTAAATACAATCTTGAGTTTTTTGGATTATGTAAAAAGTGTAGATAATCCTTTATTTTAATAAATTCTTAACATAACTGAAATAATAATAACGAAAGGAAATTTTATGTTTATAAAAAAATATCTAAAATGGATCAGTACGTTTTTAGTTTTAGTAGGAATACTTCTTACAAATCTAAATATATATCCTTTGAATATCTATTTTCATGGATTGGGAGTTGTTGGATGGACTGTCGCTGGATTTATTAGCAAAGATAAAGCGATACTTACTAACTTTGGGTTACAAATTCCATTGTTTGTGATTGGTATTTATAAAGTTATTTTTTAAATGAAGAATATATTGTTCGTATGCACAGGTAATTCAGCAAGAAGTATTATTGCTGAAAGTATAATAAATAACGAGTATGAGGATTTATATAAAGGTTTTAGTGCTGGGAGTAATCCAACAGGAAAAATTAATGAAGATGTGAAGAATTATTTATTATCAAAACATTATGATCTTTCAAATTATAGATCTAAAAATTTTAGTGAATTTATTAATAGTCAAATTAAAATGGATTACGTGATTACAGTTTGTAATAATGCCAATAACGAAGTTTGCCCTATTTGGCCAAATAAAGATCAGATAATTCATTGGGATATAGAAGATCCTGTAAAATTACTTAATGAAACAAACGACTTAAATAAAAAAGATGAAATAATTGAAAAAGTCTACAATAATATTCATAAAAGAATAAAGGAACTAATAAATGAAAAATAAAAGTCGTTATTTTCTTGCCGAACTATTAGGCAGTTGTTTTTTAGTAATGATTATTGTTGGCTCAGGTTTAATGGCTGAAAACCTAACTAATGACGTTGCTGTGATGTTAATAGCTAATACTATAGCAACAGGAGCAGGTTTATTTGTACTTATTACAGTATTTGCCGATGTATCAGGAGCTCACTTTAATCCATTTGTAAGTATCGCAATGACAATAACAGGTAAATTAAAAAAGAAACTACTACCCTACTATATCATTGCTCAATTGGTTGGTTGCTTGATTGGCGTTGGTTTAGCTAATTTCTTTTTTGAACATGAAATTTATGAATTATCTACTAAATCAAGAGATGGAATTTACATATTCACATCTGAGGTAATAGCAACATTAGGGCTTATAATTATAATTTTTGGGTCTATGAAGTCAGGCAAAATTGCTGTTGCTGCTAGTGTTGGCCTTTATATTACTGCTGGTTATTGGTTTACTTCCTCAACTTCATTTGCAAATCCAGCTGTTGCAATAGCTAGAACATTTACAGAGTCTTTTACAGGTATTAGTTATCTAAATACTCCTTATTATATTTTAGCTGAGCTTATCGGAATGTTAATTGCAGTATTTATTGTTAAAAAACTATTTTTAGAAAAGAATTAATTTAAACTAAAGAGTAACCTGAAGATCTAACTGTTCTGATTAATTCTTTTTTGTCTTTAATATTTATCGATTGTCTTAATCTTCTTATATGAACATCTATAGTTCTACTTTCAACATTGACATTGTTGGGCCAAACAGTTTCGAGAATTTGATTTCTTGAATAGACTCTTTTTGGATTTGTTAAGAAAAACTCTAATAATCTAAATTCTGTAGGGCCAAGTTGAATTTCTTTATCTGCTCTAAAAACTCTTTTTTCAATTCTATCTAATTTTAGATCCTCAAATGTTAAATCATTAGCAACAATATTGGGATCAGATCTTCTCAGAACTGCTTTTATTCGAGCATGTAGTTCATTGAAACTAAATGGTTTTGTAATGTAATCATCAACACCACTTTCAAGACCTTTAATTTTATCTTCCTCTTCACCTTTTGCAGTGAGCATAATAATGGGTAAGTTTTTAAAATTTTTATCTTTTCGAATATTTTTGCAAACATCTATGCCCGATAAATCTGGCAACATCCAATCTAGTAAAAGTAAATTAGGCCCAAATTTTTTTAATTCCTTTAAACCTTCATTCCCATTTAAAGATGAAGCAACAATAAAACCTTCTTTTTCTAAATTTAGTTGGACTAATTGAATTATTGAAGCTTCATCTTCAATAATAAAAATTTTACCTTTCATCTATTTATTCTTGAATTACTTTACCCTTTGGTCTGCTACCTTTTAGATATTCGCCTTTGACTAAATAACAAACTGTTTCAGCTATGTTAGTTATATGATCTCCTGCTCTTTCTAAGTTTTTTGTGGCAAAAATTAAATGAGTAGAGAAATCTAAGTTCTTTTTATCTTTAGATAAAAAATCTATTACACTTTCCATTGCAATATAAGTTAAGTCATCAACTTGTTCATCTTTTTCCCAAACTTCTTTAGCTTTATCAAAGTTTTTGTTTACATAGCTATCAAGAACATCGTTTAGTTGTTTCATAACAAGTTCTCCCAGTCTTTTTAAATTTCCTAATAATTCATCTGGCAAATCTAGGGGCAAAGGCTTAACTTTTTTTGCATTACTTTTTGATAGATCCCCTATTCTTTCTAAATCTTGTGAAATTTTTAATGAACTTATGGTCTCTCTTAAATCAATTGCCATAGGTGCTCTTTTAACTAATAAATTCATTATTTGAGTATCTATTTTAGATCTAAATTTATTAATTTCTTCATCACTTTTAATAATTTTCTCAATTGAGTCCTTATCAACTTTAATTACTGCATCCATAGCATCGCTCAATTGGGACTCTGTTAAACTTCCCATTTTAATTAATGAGTCTTTAAGAAATTGTAGTTCTTCTTCGTATGACTTTACTGTATGTTCATTACTCATAATTTATCCAAATCTACCTGTAATATAATCTTGTGTCATTTTATTGTCAGGATTTTTAAAAATTTTCTCAGTTTTTCCAACTTCAATCAACTTTCCTAGATGAAAAAACCCTGTTTTTTGTGAAACACGCACTGCCTGAGCCATAGAGTGTGTCACTATTACAATCGTATAAGTTTTTTTTAATTCATCAATTAATTCTTCAATTTTTGCTGTAGCTATTGGATCTAAAGCCGAACATGGTTCATCCATCAAAATGACTTCAGGATTTACTGATATCGCCCTAGCTATGCAAAGTCTTTGTTGTTGACCACCAGATAGACTTGTGCCCGGTTCATCTAGTCTATCTTTAACTTCCTCCCATAAAGCAGATTTTTTTAGACTATTTTCGACAATTTGATCTAATTCACTTTTCGTTTCACCTTTTCCATGAATTTTTGGACCATAAGAAATATTATCATATATACTTTTTGGAAATGGATTGGGTTTTTGAAAAACCATTCCAACTTTTTCTCTTAATGCAACCACATCTAAATTTTTATCATTAATGTCCATACCATCCATTTCGATATTTCCTGTAACCTTACAAATATCGATAACATCATTCATTCTATTTATACATCTTATAAAAGTAGACTTCCCGCAACCAGATGGTCCAATTAATGCAGTGACTTCTTTTTCATTTAAATCTAAATTGACATCAAACAATGCTTGTTTATCACCATAAAAAACATCTAAATTTTTTGATTTTATTTTAATATTACTCATTTAGTTCCATCGTTTTTCAAATTTTTGTCTTAAATATACTGCAACAAAATTCATTACAATTAAAAAGGTTAAGAGCATCATAATAGTTGCTGAAGTTTTTTCAACAAAGCCTCTTTCTGCAGACTCTGACCATAAATAAACTTGAACTGGCAATGAAGATGATGGATCAACTGGACTTGAAGGAATATCAACAACAAATGCTACCATTCCAATTAATATAAGTGGTGCTGTTTCACCTAATGCTTGAGCCAATCCAATTATAGTTCCTGATAAAGTTCCAGGTAATGCTAATGGTACAACATGGTGAAAAACAGATTGAAATTTAGATGCACCCACAGCGAGAGCACCTTCTCTTATTGAAGGAGGAACAGCTTTTAATGATGCTCTACATGGAATTATAATCCTTGGTAAAGTCATTAACGCTAAAGTTATTCCAGCAACTAATGGTGTTGATCTTGGTAATTGAATAGTTGAAAGTAAAATTTGTAAAGCAAGTAAACCGTAAACAATAGATGGCACTGCTGCTAAGTTATTTATATTAATTTCAATAAAATCTGTAATTTTATTTTTTGGAGCGAACTCTTCCAAGTAAATCGACGCTAGAACTGCCACTGGAAAAGCTAATAATAAACAAATTAAAATACTATAAAATGATCCAATTAAAGCTCCACCTATACCTGCTAGTTCTGGATCTCTAGAGTCACCATTGTTAAAGAAATAATTGTTAAAATTTTTACTTATCTTTTTATTTTCAACAAAATAATCATAAATAACTAATTGAAAGTCAGAAATTCTTCTTCTTTCTTCGGGTAAATCTCTTGGATAATTACCTTTATGTAATTGATCAATGTCATCAGAGGCTGTTAAATCTAATGTAATTGTTTTACCTATTAAGTTATTATCATTTAAAAAAGCTTTTTTAATTTCAATTTCAGCATCACCACTAAATAGTTTTAATAATTCATCTTCCTCATCTCTATCTTTTGCTGGATAAGCCTTTATTAAATTTTCAATCATTATATCGTAAAAATCAGCTTCCATTATTTCTTCTTGGGATGCACCATTTTGAATTTCTAGTAATTCCTGATCAAAGAAAACTTCAGTGTTAATTACTGTTTTTTTAAAGGCTGAACTTCCTTTTGAGAAAATATTTTGAACTAGAATAACAACAAACAACAAAGCAACAAAGATAGATGTTAATCCATAAAATCTAAATCTTTTTTCTGCTCGGTGTCTTTTTTTTAATCTTTCCTCTTTAGTCATACTTCTCTCTATATTTTTTGACTGCTCTCTGAGCGATATAATTCAATATTAATGTTGCTATAAATAATGTAAGTCCTAAAGCAAAAGCAGATTGAGTTTTCGGACTATCAAATTCTTGGTCACCAACAAGTATCATTACAATTTGAGTTGTAATTGTTGTAGTAGACTCTAAAGGGTTAATTGTAAGATTTGCAGCAAGGCCAGCGGCCATGACAACTATCATTGTTTCACCTATCGCTCTTGATACTGCTAATAGAACTGATCCTATTATCCCTGGAAGAGCAGCAGGTATTACGACTTGTTTAATAGTTTCTGATTTAGTGGCTCCTACAGCATATGAACCGTCTCTTAATGATTGTGGGACAGAATTAATTACATCATCAGATAAAGATGAAACATAAGGAATAATCATTATTCCCATAATTAATCCTGCAGCTAAAGCGCTTTCAGATGAAACAGTTAATCCTAAATTTTCACCTACTTGTCTAAAAAAAGGTCCAACAGTTAATGCAGCAAAGAAACCATAAACTACTGTTGGTATTCCTGCTAAAATTTCAATAATTGGTTTTGAAATTCTTCTTACTTTAATTGAAGCATATTCGGCCATGTAAATTCCTGAAAATAGTCCGATAGGAACAGCTACTAACATTGCAATAAATGCAATGAATGATGTCCCTGCAATTAATGGAATAAAACCAAAAGCATCTTTTAACTCTTCAAATTCAGCTGCGGTTATTGATGAGGCATCTCTAACAAAGGCTCTTTGAGGACTCCAATTTGTACCAAATAAATAATCAAAAACATTAATGACTGAAAAAAACTTTATACTTTCAAAAAGTAGTGAAAATATTATTCCTAGGGTAGTTAAAATAGCTATTAAGGAAGATACAAACAATAAACCCTTTAAAATAGCTTCCACATCGTCTCTAGCTTTATTGTTATTTTTTATTTTTTTTAAAGAGTAAATAACTGAGGCTATAATTATCCCAAAAATTAAAACTACTTTTGAATTTGTAAAAAGATTTATAAATTTTGCATAAGCAAGAGCACTTTCTTTCAATATACTATCTATATCTCCAAAATAAGTACCTAAATGGATAGCCTTAATTTTTTCATAAATTAGGTTTGCTTCGTTTTTATCACTAAAAATTGCACCTTGATTTGCAGCTGTTTCAATAATTATAGATTTAATGATTACAGGTTCAAATAATGACCAGACCAATAAAAATACTAATGCTGGTATTGAACACCATAAAACAAGATAGTATCCATAAAATTTTGGTAGAGCATTTAATTTGATATTTTCTTTGATAGAAATTGTTTTAGTTTTTGACCTTCCGTAAAAGAACAAAGACAAAGAAAATATTGTTATTAAAAATAAAAGAACGAAGTTCATTCGTTCAGATTGATATATTTCTTTTGTTACAGAAATATTACAATTTAAATCGTAGATTGAATTAAAAAAAAGGCCAGTAAATACTGGCCTTTTTTTGGGATAAATGAAACTTATTTTATCTTGATTGTATTCAAATCTATCGCAGCAGTTCTGGTTACTTTGTACTTGTCAGAAGCTAATGGAACTAATCCTATTTCTGCTAAATAACCTCTGTTACCCATAGATTTTTTAGAAGTAAATTCTTTCAAATATTCTTGTATACCAGGTATTACTCCAATATGTGCTTTCTTCACGTAAAAGAATAATGGTCTTGCTATTGGATAAGAATAATCTTGAATACCTTCTAAAGATGGCTGTACACCATTAATTGAGGAAGCTTTAATTTTATCCTTGTTAGCAACTAAGTAACTATAGCCAAAAAAACCAAAAGCATCAGGATTAGATGAAAGTTTTTGTACAATTAAAGTGTCATTTTCACCAGCTTCAACTGCATAACCATCTTCTCTCATTTTAGCGCATTCTTTTTTAGCTTTTTTACCTGCAGCATCATAAAGAGATTTAGCTGTTTTAGTGCATCCTTTGCCCATTACCAAAGAATTCCAAGCATCTCTAGTTCCTGATGTTGGCGGAGCAATCAAAATCTCAATTTTTTTGCTTGGCAAGCTTGAGTCAATATCACTCCATTTTTTGTAAGGATTCTCAACAAGTTTACCATCAACATCTACTTTAGCTGCTAATGCTCTCCATAATTGTTCTTTTGTAAAGTCTGCATCTGGAGCATTCGCTGAGTGTGCAAATGAAATACCATCATTACCTACTACTATTTCGACAATTTCAGTAACTCCATTTTTCTCACATAAAGCTTTTTCTTTTGTTTTAATTGCTCTTGATGCATTTGTTATATCAGGATGATTTGCTCCTACACCTGCGCAGAACAATTTCATTCCTCCACCAGTTCCTGTACTTTCGATTACTGGTGTCTTGAATTTTCCACCTTTACCAAACTTTTCAGCTACAACTGTAGCATATGGGTAAACAGTGGAAGAACCTACAATTTTTATTTGATCTCTTGAGTAACTAGTTGTTGTAAAACTAAGAACTAAAAGAAACCCTAATAAAATTTTTACTAATTTATTCATATTTCTCCTTTTTTAGATTCGTTATGCATCAATAATTAAATCTGAATCTTAAATATTTTATTAAAGGAAAGTTAAAGTTTTGTTACAAAGACTAAATTTTTAGTTGAATCAAATTGAATTGAATTTCAGATCTATAGTGGTCCCATGATTTTCTTCACTATTAATAATCATTTCACCTCTATGTTGAGAAACAAGGTGTTTAACAATTGCAAGACCTAAGCCTGTTCCACCAACACTACGACTTTTGCTAGGATCAACAGTGAAAAATCTTTCAGTGATTCTATGTATAAATTCTTTAGGAATTCCTACGCCTTGATCTGATATCGAGACAATATTTAAATCACCGTCTTTTTTTGTAGCAATTTTAATTTCTTTACCCTTCTCACTATATTTAATTGAATTATCAATGAGATTAGTAAAAATTTCTATTAATTTATCTCGATCACCGATGATTTTAAAATTCTCAGTTTTTTGTAAATTTAAATTTATATTGTTTTTTTTAACAATATTTTCATAAGTCTTCATTACATAGTTAAGTACTTCAATTAAATCTATTTCATGAGTTGGTCTTATATGTTCTTGCAACTCAATCTTTGAAAGAGATAATAAATCTCTGATTAAATTTTCCATTCTTTCAGATTGGGAGGTCATTACTGGTAATAAATTAGTTACTTCAGAGTTCTTTTTTAAATCTACATTATTTTCAAATGTCTCAAGTCCCATTTTAATAGATTGCAGTGGAGTTCTTAGTTCATGGGAAACATTTGCAACAAAGTCTGATTTTAGTTGTTGAAATTTATGAAATTCAGTTAAATCTCTCATAAAAAGTAAGCAAGATGGCTCATCAAAGAATAAATTATGATTATCTTGGTAGATTGTTACATTCATTCTAAGAACTGAAGGATTTCTCAACTCTATTTCAAGATCATTAGAATTTTCTCCATTAAAAGCTTTCTCAATTGAACTTAACAAGTCAGGATTTCTTAAAAATCCACTTATATTTTCATTCAACTTTGTTTGAAATCTTTTACTGGCTGAACTATTGCTAAATATTATTTCCTTGGATTTGTTTAAAATTATAATTCCCTCTGGAATGTAATTTAAAAGATTATAAATAGTTTCTCTATATTTCTTACTTTCGTCTTCATCTAACTTATTATCTTCAATTTTAACTTCAGTATTAATACCTAAGACTCTTTCTTTTTTTAAAAGAAAAAATAATAAAATTGCTATTATGATTAACAAAACAAATGTTAGAAATTCCATAAACTACTTTACTCTTCCGTATACATCCTGAAATCTTACAATATCTGTTTCTTTTAAAATTGAGCCTACTTGAGCTTCAATAATTTTTACTGGTTTTTTATATGGATTTTCTATTCGATGAACTGAACCTAGAGGAATAAAGATAGTTTCATCAGGTTTCATTGTAAAATATTTTTTGTTTAGTGTAATTTTTGGTTTACCATGTGTAATCATCCAATGTTCAGATCTATGGTTATGTTTTTGAAGACTTATAGATGATTTTGGATTAATTGTAAGTTCCTTTACAAGGAAATTCTTACCTTTAAATAAGTTAACATAAGATCCCCAAGGTCTATGAAAAACATTCTTTTTTTTAAAATATTTTGTTTTATTTCTTTTATAAAATTTAGATATTTCTCTCCAATTACCAAAATCAGACCAAAGAATATCTAATTTAATAGCGTTTATTTCTTTTGCTTTTTCTAAAACTGCATAATCAAATGATTTTGCAATTGATTTATTAAAGGCTTGTTTGTTTAAATAATACACATTACTTTTATATTTTGCTTTTGTTACAGCTTTATTACAGTTTCGATAAATATTAGGCTGGTATTTCTTAAAATTATTAATAATTGAATCTTTTCTCAAATAAAACATTCCTGCATTCCAATATCCGTTTTTTTTTATAATTTGCTTTGCTTTATTAATATTGGGTTTTTCAATAAATTTAGTTACTTTATTTATGTTTTTTTTAATTTTTTTTGTTAAAAAATATCCATATTCACTAGTTGGATTTTTAGGTTTAAAACCAAAAATAAATATATTTTGATTATTTAAATTAGCTTTATTTTTAACAATAGATCTGTTCAGAGCTTGTGGTTTTTCAATTAAATTATCAGCTACAAAATATACTAGTGGTTGATTTAGTGGGATATCTTTTATTAAAGCTGATGAGAGTACAGCTGGTGCTGTATTTTTCTTTTTTGGCTCAAGAACTATCTTGTATTTATTTATTTTATTTTTTTTTAGGAAGTATCTGATTTTTTTTAAATATTTCAAATTTGTACTGATAACAGGAAAATCAAAAATAGGGGTTTTAATCCTTTCCAAAGTTTTTTGTATTAATGTCCAACCACCAAAATCAACAAATTGTTTGGGTAGATTTTTCTTTTGATCAGGCCAGAGTCTAGTACCTGCTCCACCACATAAAATTATTGGTCTAATCTTCATTAGATATCAGCGTAGACTTTAACCTCATTTTTACCACCAGGATGAGTTGGGGCACCTAGATAGGCTGGTCCAACTGTTTGGGCATATTTCCAAAGAGTTCCGTTACCGAAATTCATTTTCTTTGGTTTCCATTTTTTTCGTCTTTTAGCTAACTCTTTTTTTGAAAGTCTTACATTTATTTTTCCTTTTTTTGCATCTAGATCAATAATATCTCCATCTTTTAGCAATGCTATAGGTCCACCTACAAATGCCTCAGGTCCAACATGACCAATACAAAATCCTCTTGTTGCTCCAGAAAACCTTCCATCAGTAATCAGTGCAACTTTTTCTCCTTTGCCTTGTCCATAGATAGCACCTGTTGTTTGAAGCATTTCTCTCATGCCTGGCCCGCCTTTTGGTCCCTCATATCTAATAATTATAATATCACCATCTTTATATTTTCTATTTTGAACAGCTTTGTATGCAGCTTCTTCAGTATCAAAACATCTTGCTCTACCAGTAAATTGTAATTTTTTTAGACCAGCAACTTTTACTATAGCACCATCTGGAGCTAAATTTCCTTTCATTCCAACAACACCTCCATCTTGGGAAAGTGGATTATCATGTTTTCTCATTACTTTTTGTTTAGGATTAAATTTAACTTTTTTAAGATTTTCTTTCATAGTTTTCCCAGTAACTGTCATACACTCGCCATGGATATATCCTCCATCCATAAGAGTCTTAAGCAACATTGGAACTCCACCGGCCATCCACATATCTTTTGCAACATATTTTCCACCTGGTTTTAAGTCAGCAAGATAAGGAGTTTTTTTAAAAATTTTTGCTACATCCATTAAATCAAATTTTATTCCAATTTCATTTGCTATTGCAGGTAAATGCAATGCAGCATTAGTTGATCCTCCAGTTGCAGCAACAATTGTTGCAGCATTTTCTAATGCTTTTCTTGTAACTATATCTCTAGGTCTAATGTTTTTCTTTAACAAATTCATAACTGCTTTTCCGCTCAACAAAGCGTACTTATCTCTTTGTTCATATGGTGCTGGCGTACCAGCTGAGTAAGGTAATGCTAAACCAATGGCTTCAGAAACACATGCCATTGTATTTGCAGTAAATTGTCCACCACATGCTCCTGCTGTGGGACATGCTTTTAATTCTAATTTTCTTAATGCATGTGCTGTCATTTTTCCTGAAGAATGTTTTCCTACACCTTCAAATACATCTACAACAGTTACATCTTTTCCATTGAATCTCCCTGGTAGAATTGAACCTCCGTAGATAAAAACACTTGGAACGTTTAATCTTACCATTGCCATCATCAATCCTGGTAATGATTTGTCACAACCAGCGACACCTACTAATGCATCATAACAGTGTCCACGCACAGTAAGCTCTGTTGAGTCCGCTATAACATCTCTTGAAATCAAAGATGATTTCATGCCCTCATGCCCCATAGCGATACCATCAGTTACAGTAATTGTGCAAAATTCTCTAGGAGTACCACCTGAGGTTTTAACACCTTTTTTAACTGATTGAGCCTGTCTCATTAAAGCAATATTACATGGTGCAGCTTCATTCCACGTTGTAACAACTCCAACAAATGGTTTAGCAACGTCCTTTTCAGTTAAATTCATTGCATAGTAAAATGATCTTTGAGGTGCCTTGTCTGGACCTAAAGAAGTGTGTCTACTTGGTAATTTTTTCTTATTAAATTTAAACATTATAAATTTTTAATTGTTAATGATATTTTATCTACATCATTCTTCAAATTATTATAGTTATTTTTTTCCTGCTCAACAATATGTTTTGGTGCTCGGTCAACAAAATTCTTATTTTTTAACCTGGTATTTATAGTATTCATTTCATTTTTATATTTTTCTTGCTTTTTCATTAAATTATCTTTGATTACCGTTAGATCCACATCTTGCTCAAAATATAGCTTTATTAAATCGCCTCCTACGACCAATGTTGCTGAGGGTTTTTTTGAATCTTGATCAAAAAAATTATTAATTCTTCCAAGCTTTTTAATAATATTACTATTATCTTTAAAAAAACTTCTATTTTTTGAATTTATTTTCTCTAATGAAATGTCAATAAACGATCCAGGACTTATATTTATTTCATTTTTAAATGATCTTATTGCTGAAATAGTTTTTATTAATTTTTCAACATTTTTAAAATCGTTATCTTTTTTAACTTTTCCTGATATCCAATTAGAATACATTAGGTAATTTTTTCCTGAGCTGTCTAGCTTGTTTTTCAACCAAATTTCCTCAGTTACAAATGGTATAAAAGGATGCATTAATATTAAAATTTCTTTAAAAATATTGCCTGCTACGTCTCGAACCTCCTTTATTGCCGCTTTATCATTTGAATAAAGTATTGTTTTGGACAACTCTAAATACCAATCGCAATATAAGTGCCAGACAAATTGATAAATATTTCTAGATGCTTCGTCAAATCTGTAATCGATCAAATTTTTCTCTACTTCAGATTTAGTTTCAAGCAATTGAGTATATATCCACTTATTAATATTTATTTTAAGCTTAGAAGGTGACTTAATAGCTTTAAAGTTACATTTATTTTGTGTTAAAAAATTATTTGCGTTCCAAAGTTTGTTTAAAAGATTTCTATATCCTTTAACTCTATCTTCAGATAATTTTACATCTCTTCCAGGTGATGCCATAGATAACAAAGTAAATCTAAGAGCATCTGCACTATATTTTTCAATTAGCTCTAATGGATCAATAACATTTCCTTTTGACTTAGACATTTTTTGCCCCTTCTCATCTCTAACTAAGGCATGTACATAAACATCTTTGAAAGGTTCTTTGTTTAAAAATTCCATTCCAAACATCATCATCCTTGCTACCCAAAAGAAAATGATATCAAAACCTGTAACTAAAACTGTTGTTGGATAAAATTTTTTTAAGAAATCATTTTTAATTGGCCATCCTAAAGTTGCAAAAGGCCATAGTCCTGATGAAAACCATGTGTCAAGAACATCAGGATCTCTATCTAATTCAACTTTTTTTTTATAATATTTTTTTGCTAACTTATTAGCTTCTGTTTCATTGATGGCTACAAATATTTTATTATCTGGTCCGTACCATGCTGGTATTTGGTGGCCCCACCATAGCTGTCTTGAAATACACCAGGGTTCAATATTATTCATCCATTGGAAATAAGTTTTTGACCAGTTTTCTGGAAAAAATTTAGTCTTCTTAGATTTAACAATTTTTTTTGCCTTAACAGATAATTTTTTTGCATCAGCAAACCATTGTTCTGTTAAAAAAGGTTCTATAATTGAATTTGATCGATCACCATATGGTACCTTATTTTTTATATTTTCTTCCTTAACTAATAAGTTTTTATTTGATAGCAGATTTAATATTTTTTTTCTTGCTTCAAACCTATCCAAACCAACAAACTCATCAGGTGCATTTTTATTAATTTTTCCTTCTTCGGTAAAAATATTTAGCAGTTCAAGTTTATTTCTAATTCCAACTTCATAATCATTAAAATCATGAGCTGGAGTTATTTTAACTGCACCAGTTCCTTGATCTGGATCAGCATAGTTATCTGCTATAATTTTAATTTTTCTCTCGACAATCGGTAATAAAACGTTTTTACCAACTAAATTTTTGTATCGTTTATCTTTAGGATTTACCGCAACTCCTGTATCACCAAGCATTGTTTCAGGTCTCGTGGTAGCTATTGTTATTGTCTCAGTTGTATTTTCAATAGGATATTTTATATAATAAAGAATTGAGTTAACTTCTCTTTGATCAACCTCTAAATCAGAAATTGCTGTTTTTAATACAGTGTCCCAATTAACCAGTTTCTTTGACTTAAAAATTAGTTTTTTATTATAAAGTTCTACAAACACTTTAATCACAGATTTTGATAGATTTTCATCCATCGTAAAAGCATTTCTAGACCAGTCGCAAGAACATCCTAGTTTTTTTAACTGATTTATTATTATGTCGCCATATTCCTTTTTCCATTCCCAAACTTTATCTATAAATTTCTCTCTACCTAAATCATTTTTTCTAATACCTTCGTTTCCTATTTTTTTTTCAACAAGTGCCTGAGTAGCTATTCCTGCATGATCTGTACCAGGTTGCCATAAAGTTTCGAAATTATTCATTCGATGGTAGCGAGTTAATAGATCTTGAATAGAGTTATTCAGAGCGTGTCCCATATGAAGACTTCCAGTTACATTGGGTGGAGGTATAACTATAGAGAATTTTTTCTTATTTTTTTTGGGTTTAAAAAGTTTGTTTTTTTCCCAATATGAATAGATTCTATTTTCTACTTCTAAATGGTTATATTTATCAGAACTCATTGCTAAAATTGTTTATAAATTAATCATTCGAATAAACAATAATGAATTTAATTAGAAAATTGATAGACTAATCAGTAAAATCAATTATATAAACATCATTCAAATTGATTTATTATCTATTTGTAGGGCAACGTGGCGGAATGGTTACGCAGAGGATTGCAAATCCTTGTATCCCGGTTCGATTCCGGGCGTTGCCTCCAAAAAAAAGAGTTGTTTTAGATTAAAAAAAAAGTAAGTTCTTTTTTATTCCTCGGTAGCTCAGTTGGTAGAGCAGTTGACTGTTAATCAATTGGTCGCAGGTTCGAGTCCTGCCCGAGGAGCCAGAAATTAAACTGCTTTTGCTATTCCAACTGTAGAACTCTGTAAACTTTTTGTAAATTTAATTTTTTGCTCTTCTGTTAGTTCAGAATAAACCTTAATTAAAAAGTTATAGTTTACGTTCATATGTCCTTCTTTAGATTTTTCAATGTTTATTAAATATTCTGAAAAATCTTCAAAGAAATAGTTTATTGGAACCTTTAAATAGTTTGAAAGCTGCAATAATCTAATTGAGCTTACTCCATTAGTTCCTTTTTCGTACTTCTGTATTTGTTGAAATGTCACGTTAATTGCTTTAGCTACCTTCGTTTGTGTTAAGCCTAGTGCTAATCTTCTAAGCTTAAGCTTGTTACCTAAGTGTTTATTAAAATTTTCTTCCATTAAGACCCCTCTTAAAAAAATGAATTGAACTCTAATTGAAGAGTTATTGCAAGTGGAAAAATTATAAAAATATATTATTTTTTCAAAACCCAAAATCCTGTCAAGATGCTTTTTTTAAAATAATTCTAAAGAATCTGGCTTAAAAACAGCTTAGTACGGTCACTCTTGGGATTGGCAAAAAACTCTTTTGTCTCGGCTTTTTCAACAATCATGCCCTCATCCATGAATATTACTTCATCAGCAACTTCTTTTGCAAAACCCATTTCATGAGTTACAACTATCATTGTCATACCAGCTTTAGCTAAATTTACCATTGCATCAAGCACTTCCTTAATCATCTCTGGATCTAATGCTGATGTAGGTTCATCAAATAACATTATCTTTGGTTCCATACATAAAGCTCTAGCAATAGCACATCTTTGTTGTTGTCCTCCTGATAATTGACCTGGAAACTTCTGAGCTTGGTCAACTATTTGTACTTGTTCAAGTTGCTTCATTGCTAAGTCCTCAGCTTCTTTCTTTGGCATTTTCTTAACCCAAATTGGTGCTAACGTACAATTATCTAATATTGATAAGTGTGGAAATAGGTTAAATTGTTGAAAAACCATTCCAACTTCAGCTCGTATAGTTTCTATATTTTTTGTATCTTCAGATAGTTCTGTGCCATCAACTACTATGGTTCCTTTTTGATGTTCTTCTAGCCTATTAATGCATCTTATCAAAGTTGATTTACCAGATCCTGACGGCCCACATACAACTATTTTTTTGTTTTTCTCAACTTCTAAATTAACGTCTTTTAATACTTGAAAGTTTCCAAACCATTTATTCATATTTTGTATTTTAATTATAGGTTCAGACATATTTTATCTTTCAGTTTTATATTTAGCTTCTAAATTATAACTATATTTACTCATAGAATAACAAATAATAAAGAAAATTATAGATGCAAAAACATATCCTTCCATTGCAAAACCTAGCCACTTAGGATTTGTCTTAGCTAAACCAAGCATTCCAGCTATTTCTAAAAGACCAACTACAAATATTAAAGGAGTATCTTTTACTAATGCTAAAAACGTATTTGCAATACCCGGTATTACCAGTTTAAGTGCTTGCGGAAGAATAACAAAAATATGCATTTTCCAATATCCCATACCAAGTGATTTAGCAGCATCATACTGCCCTCTTGGCAAAGCTTGGAGACCGCCTCTAATAACTTCTGCTACATAAGCTGCTTCAAATAAAGAAATTGCAATAATTACCCTTACTAGCTTATCAAGAAAAAAACCATCTGGAAGAAACATTGGAAACATTACAGATGACATAAATAATACTGTAATTAAAGGAACGCCTCTCCAAAACTCAATAAAACCTATTGAGCAATATCTTACTGTTGGTAAACTTGACCTTCTGCCTAATGCAAGCATCATTCCAATAGGAAAACAAAAAATTAAACAAAAAAATGAAACAATAAATGTAAGAGATAAACCTCCCCAAGCACCTGTTTCAACCCAGTTTAGTCCAAAAGATCCACCTGATATCAAGAAGTAAATTAGTACATAAGCTATTATTGGATAAATAATTACATAATATAAAGTTAAATATTTTTTTAATCTCTCTCCTGAAAAATATCCAACAAAAGCTAATGCTATTAAAAAAATAAATGAAACATTTATTCTCCATTGATATTCGTTAGGGTACATCCCATACATAAATCTGTTAAACCAAACTTTTATATAAGTCCAGCATGCTCCACTACCCGTACATGCATCCTTAGAATCACCCGAAATATTTGCATCAAAAATAAACCAACTCAATGCTGGTGGAGTAGCTTTGATAATTATAAAAATTATAATCATAGTTAAAAAAGCATTAAATGTATTTGTATTTATTTTTTTGTTAATTAAATCTAAATTTTGTATACCTGAATATTCTATTCTTATTAAGTGAAGACCCATTACCCCTAAAATTAATGGAAGAAAAAAACTAATTGAATCTGGTAAAAAAGCAGTAGCGTTAACACCAAAAAAAGAATTAAAAGAAACATCAGCAATACTAACAAAAAATAGGAATACTCCTAAGTATAGATATACATAAATATTATTTTTATCAGGTTTTAAAAAATTAATTTTGTCCATTATTTTTCTTTGATTGCAATTTTTTTATTGTACCAATTCATCAATACTGAAATAGATAAACTTATTGATAAATATGTTAACATTGTAATTGAAACTATTTCTATAGCTCTACCTGTTTGCATCATTGCTGTTCCAGCAAAAACTAGAACTAAATCTGGATAAGCTATAGCTGCTGCTAAAGATGAATTTTTTGTTAAATTTAAGTATTGATTTGTTGTAGGTGGAATTATAATTCTTAACGCTTGAGGCATTATAACTAATTTTAATATTTGGTTTGTTGTTAATCCAATTGAAGCAGCAGCTTCCTTTTGACCTTTGCTAACCCCTTGAATTCCAGCTCTAACACATTCTGCAATGAAAGTTGCTGTGTAAAGAGATAAGGCCAAAGTTAAAGCTATTAATTCAGGAGGAATACTAACTCCACCGTCATAAATAAATGCTGTTTTTGCTAATTGCTTTAAAACAGGAATTTCAAAATCTAAAGTTACACCACCCACTAAAAATGTAAGCAAGGGTAATAATATTAAAATAGATAATGATGTTGTAAATACTGGAATTTGTTTACCTTTTTTTTCACGCAAACTCTTTGCATAAATCCTTATTGAAATTATTGAAATTATTGATGCTATAATTGAATATAAAAAAATATCGAGATTGTTCCAAATAAATGCAGGCATGTATAAACCTTTAATTGTTAGGAAAAAGACACCAAAAAAAGGTTCTGTTTTTTCGGGTAATGGCAAAGCTCTTAATGCTGCAAAATACCAGAAAAAAATTTGAAGTAATAAAGGTATATTTCTAAAAAACTCTACATAAACGGCTGCAGTTTTTTCAATTAAATAATTAGGTGAAAGTCTAGCAATACCAACTATTACACCAATGATAGTGGAAAAAATTATACCAATGAATGAAACTAAAAGTGTATTTAATAATCCTACTAAATATGCTCTAGCATACGAATGTGAACCATCGTACTCTATTAAAGAGAATTGAACGTCAAATGAGGATTCTTGTGTTAAAAATCCGTAACCAAAATCAATGCCTCGATTTGCCATATTCATTTGGGCATTTATCGTAAAAAATCCAAAAACTAGTATTATGAATAATAATGTAGCTAATTGAGGTATGATTTTTCTTATTTTATAATTCATTTTTGCCGGATAATAAAAAAAAGGGCTAGAAAAATCTAGCCCTTTTTAATTGATTTAATTTAGCAATTATCTTGCAGGTGGTACGTATAAAATTCCACCCTTAGTCCATAATTGGTTAGGACCTCTATCAGGTAAAATACCAGGGTCAGCTATATTTCTTTGATAGCTTTCTCCATAGTTACCAACTTGTTTGATAATTCTTAAACTCCACTCATTATCTAAACCAAATGCAGCGCCTAATTCACCTTCAGCTCCAACTAATCTTTTGATTGCTGGGTTATCTGAATTTTTCATAGAATCTGCGTTTGAAGATGTAATGCCATATTCTTCTGCTTCAATCATTACGTTTAAAGACCATCTAACGATATCTTCCCAAACTGAGTCACCTTGTCTTACAACAGGTCCTAGTGGTTCTTTTGATATTGTTTCAGGTAATACCATATGATCATCAGGATTTGACATTTTAGTTCTTTGTGCAGCTAATCCAGATTTATCAGTAGTGTAAGTATCACATCTACCTGCATCGTAAGCAGCAACAACTTCATCAGCTTTTTCAAAAGCTACTGGCTCATAAGAAATATTTCTTGAATTAAAGAAATCTCTCATATTAAGCTCTGTTGTTGTTCCAATGTTAGTACAAGCTGAAATTCCATCTGAGAAATCATCTACAGAAGTAATTCCTGAGTCTTTTCTAACCATGAAACCTTGACCATCGTAAAAGTTAACTCCTACGAAAGTAAGACCAATGTCAGCATCTCTAGAAAGTGTCCATGTAGTGTTTCTTGATAAAACATCGATTTCTCCAGCTGTTAAAGCAGTAAATCTTTCTTTAGCACTTAATGGTGTGTACTTAACTTTATTAGCATCACCTAAAACTGCCGCAGCAACTGCTCTACAAACGTCAACGTCTACACCTGTCCAATTTCCTGATGCATCAGCATTAGAAAATCCTGGTAAACCTTGAGAAACTCCACATCTAACAAATCCTTTACTTTTAGTATTTTTTAGAGTTTTTGATTGTCCTTTACCTTGTTGTCCGCCCATTTGATCGCAAGAATAAACGAATGCCATCAAACTTAGTAAAACAAATGCAAAGACCTTATTTAATTGTTTAAACATATCTTCCTCTTGTTTGTTATTTATTTGTATACAAAAATTCAAAATTAATTTTGAACTTATAAGAGTAAAGCAGAAACCATTATCTCCATCAATGATTAAAAATTGGCATTTATTAATAATAATTCAATAGATTGATCAAAATAGACAAAAAAAAACAAACATGTACTTGACTAGAACAAATAGATATATGGCGCGCCCTCCAGGACTCGAACCTGGGACCCTCGGTTTAGAAAACCGATGCTCTAATCCAGCTGAGCTAAGGGCGCAATTATTTGATCTTATAATATGAAATTAACTTTTGAAAAGAAATTTTTTAACAATAATTAAAAATGTTAGTAATTCAACCCTACCGATAATCATGAATATAATTAAAGTTATTTTAGAAAAAAAGCTTGCTTCTAAAAAGTAAAAATCTCCAAGGCCAAATATACTAGAATTAACAGTATTCATAATAGTCAAAATACCCATTTTAAAGGACACATCAAAATTAAAATTTGAAATAGTTAATAGAATAGTAACAGTGAATAATGACAGTACAAATATCAGAATTGATAAAAAATACTTGTTTATATCTGATTGATTTGCATAATTTTTTGAAAAAGATATTTTGCTTAAATAAACTTGTCTTGGCCTTGAATGTGATAACAATTCATTTATTGAAAACTTAATAAGAGAAAAAATTTTTATAAATCTTAGTCCAGAACTTGTTGAAAAAAAAGATCCACCAATAACTACAAGAATTAAGAAAATAAAATATAGATTAGCGGGAGTATTTTTAGTAGAAAATCCAATATTTGAAATGCTACTTGATATAGAAAGAAAGATAGAAGAGTAATCATTATTATCAAAAAAAATAAAAAAAATTATATTTAAAAATAAAAAATATATTAATAAATACAAATCTTCGGTAAAAACTGACAATCCTCTTTTTTTTAAATAAAATAGATTAAACGATAAGAATAAACTAAAAAATGAAAGTAACATTAAAAACGACAAAATTATCTGTTTAAATTCAGTATTTATTAAAATATCTAAATCGTTTACTGGTAAAAATCCTCCAGATGAAATTAATGTTAAAGCCAAATTAAATGCATCGAAATCACGAATATTTATAATTTTTAAAGTTAAAAAAATAAATAATGTGAGTAATGAATATAGTGTAATTATTTTAAATGATTGCTTTAATATTTCATTAGAGTCAAATGACAAAAAATCTGTAACATTATTTTTCAAATTTTTATCAAAAATATCTATAAGTAGAATTATTGAGAATAAAAAGTATAATCCACCAATCCACTGGGATGAAGATCTCCATAAAATTAAACTTTGATCTAAGTGTTTTATATTAGAAAAAACTGTAAATCCTGTTGATGTAAATCCTGAAATCGACTCAAAATAACAATCTAGAAATGAAATGTTGTATATACTTAAAAAATAAGGAATTGATATAATAGCAGGAATTAAAAAGTAACCTATTACAATTGTAATAATTTTTTCATAAATACTGGTTTTCTTGTCATCTTTTTTTTTTAGTAATGGAATGGATGAAAATATTAAAGAAATAACCAGTGTATATACATAAGTATCAATGTTTAAATAAAGGTTAAAATAATAGGAATATAAAATATTTAAAAATGATAAAAAAGAAATTAATAGAAAAAAAGATGATAAATATATTAAGCTAAATCGTGACATTAAAATTAGAACGAACTAATTCTGAACATATTTTCAACAGTTGAAAGTTGGTCTCTTTTTGAAATAAAAACAACAGTATCATTTTTTTTAAAAACAAAATCTGATCTTGGTATGATAATTTCATTATCTCTTAATATCGCTCCAATTCTAATTTCATCTGGGAGATCAGCAGATTTGATAGACTTATTAATTAATTCTGAAGTTTCTATTATATCTGCCTCTATAAATTCATATTGTCCATCTAAAATTGTGTAAGCTGATTCTATTGTTCCTTTATGAACATGTTTTAAAATACTTGAAACAGTACTCATTCTTGGATCTATAAGATCGTCAATTTTTAATGATGATTGTAACAAAGAATAATTTGGTTTATTTATCAATGCCATAGTTTTCTTGTCTTTTGAAAATTTTTCAACTAATACACTTACCATTAAATTATCTTCATCATCATTTGTCAGGGCTAATACTGTTTCAACTTCATCAAGATTTGCTTCTGAAAGAACATCTTCATCTAAACCATTTCCATTGATAACTATTGAGTTGTTGAGCTCATTTGCAATAAACTCTGCTCGTTCCTTATCTTTTTCTATAATTTTTATTCTAGTAGATTCTAAAGATTGCTCTATATTTTTTGCAAGATTCAGGCCAATATTTCCTCCACCGATAATTAAAATTTTAGTTGAAATTTTCTCATTATGACCAAATGCTAAAAGTGTATCTTCCATTTGTTGTGAATTGATAATTACATAAGCTTTATCATTATGCTTCATAACATCACTTTTTTTTAAAATTTCAAAATTATTATTTCGGATAACACCTATTATATTTGCATTAAGTTTTGGAAATTTTTTTGTTAGCTCATTTAATTTTATTCCTGAAATAGGACACTTGTCATCAATTAATATTTCTAACAATCTAATTTTATTTTCTGCAAATGGTATATTGTTTAACGCACCAGGAGCTTCAAGTTTTCTTTGAATTGATTTTGCAATTTCAATTTCTGGTGAAATTATTACATCTATTGGTAAATTTTCTTTACTATAAACTTTTGAAAATTTAGGATTGAGATAGTCCTGAGATCTTATTCTTGCTATTTTTTTAGGTATTTTAAAAACTGTATATGCTATTTGACATATCAACATATTGATTTCATCATTTTTAGTGACAGCTATTATCATGTCTGCATTTTCAGCATCAGCTTTTTCAAGTATAGATGGATATGTTGCTTTTCCAACGATAGATCTAACATCTAAAGAGTCGTTAATTTTTTGAATATCTTCGCTAGATTGATCAATTATCGTAATTGAATGATCTTGTTCAGTTAGTAATTTAGCAATGGTAAATCCAACCCTACCTGCGCCGCATATTATAATATTCATTTAATTAAAATCTTTAACCCCTAAGAGTTTAAGCTTTCTGTGTAGTGCAGACCTTTCCATACCAACAAAGTTTGCAGTTTTAGATATATTTCCACCAAATTTTCTAAGTTGATTAGTTAAATATTCTTTTTCAAAATTTTCACGTGCTTCTCTAAGTGGTATTGATAAGGTTTCAGCTATAGAAAAACTTTCTTCAGACGAAGTAGATAAAGATTCTTTAATGATCTGCAGAATTTTATCATTATCATTGCCTGGAGATAAAATAGCAATTCTTTCAATCAAGTTTCTTAATTCTCTAACATTGCCAGGCCAAGAATAATTCAATAAATAGTTATTATCTTTTATTTCAAAAGGTTTAAAATTATAAGAGTCACATATTTTTTTTGTAAAGTAATTTATTAGTAAAGGAATATCCTCTATTCTTTTATTTAATGGCTCAACATTGATATTAAAGACATTAAGTCTGTGGTACAAATCTTCTCTAAAATTACCAGATTGGATTTCTTTTTTAATCTCCTTGCTAGATGAACATACTAATCTTACATTTACACTTATATCGTGGTTTCCATTAATTCTTTTAAATTTTTGATCTATAACAACTCTTAAAATTTTTGATTGGGTTTCTAGAGGTATTTCTGTTACTTCATCTATTAAAAGAATGCCACCAGATGCCTTTTCTAAAGAACCATATAAAATAGAACCATCACTCTTTTCTTCTCCAAAAAGTTCTTGCTCATATTTTTTAGCATCTAAAAGTGCTCCATTTAAAATGACAAAGGGTTCATTTTTTCTTTTTGAATTTTTATGGATTTTTCTAGCTATTAACTCTTTGCCAGATCCAGTAGGGCCAGATATAAAAATTCTACTTTCTGACTGAGATATTTTTTCAATTTGATCTTTAATTGAGGAAATATTCTGACTTTTGCCAACTAGTTCAAACGAATGGAATAATTTTGAATGTAAATTTTTATTTTCTGTTTTTAATTTAAAATTTTCTACTGCTCTATTAACAAAATTCATTAATCTTTCTTTATCGAAAGGTTTTTGTATAAATTCAAATGCTCCTGACTTTAAAGAATTAATAGCCATTTCAATATTAGCGTGACCAGAGATTATTATAACAGGTACATTTTTATCTTTGCTTTTAATATGATTTAGAAGCTCAATACCGTCGTTATCTCCTTTATCAAGTTTTACGTCTATGATAGCTACATCAGGAAGTTTCTTGTCTATTTCCGTCAATGCTTGATTGTAATTTGCCGCTAATCTAGTTTTGTATCCAGCATCCTGAATTAACTCATTTAGAATAACTCTTATATCGGAATTATCATCAATTATTAATATTTCAGCTTTCATAGTTTTTAGGAAGAATAACTTCTATTTTAGCACCTTTATCGTGATTTAAAAATTTGATTGATCCATTATGATCATTAATAATTTTGTTAACAATTGATAGTCCTAGTCCTGACCCATTTTTTTTTGTAGTGTAGTATGGCTTGATGAAGTTTGTTTTATCTTTTATATCAAAACCAATTCCACTATCAGTAATATTAAGCTTTATATAGTCTTTAATTTCGATAATTTCTATATCTATTATTTTACTAAAATCCTTTATTTTTAAAGCTTTTTGCTGAATGCTTTCAATTGAATTTTTAATTAGATTAAATACTGTTCTACTGATTTGCTCATGATCACAAAAAATTTCAATATTATCTATTTTAGAATTCAAATTAATTTTAATTGATTTATCAACTTTTTTTAGCAATTCTAAGTTTAAACTTACTAAGTCCGTTAGATTATGTTTTTTAAATAATGGTTTAGGCATTCTAGCAAAATCTGAAAATTCATTCACAAGATTTTCAATTTGATTAATTTGCTTGATTATCGTTTGAAGACTTAAATTATATTTTTCCTTATTTTCAATTTTAATTTGATCAATATATTTTGATTTTAAATTATCAATTGTTAGTTGGATTGGAGTAAGTGGATTTTTAATTTCATGCGCAAGTTTTCTTGCAACCGTTTCCCATGCAAGATGTCTCTCAGAATTTAACAGTTTTTCTTGCTGATTCTTAAGTTTATTTATCATGTCATTAAAATTTTTATTCAAAAGTTCTATTTCTCTGTCTGCTTTAAGTTCGGGTACTTTAGTGTCTAGATTTCCTTTACCAATTTCTTCTGATGCAGATATTAGATTATTAATTGATATAAAAAATCTTGAAGAAAATCTTATAGCTATAGTAATTGATAAAAATAATAATAGAGAAACAATAATTATGTATATTAGTGCAAAAGAAAATTTAATACCCAAATTTTTATCTTCGACAGTGTAGTAAAAATTAACTGCTTCCTCAGATTCTCTTAAATACTTAGAAATTTCTTCGTCAAGAAATTTTACTACATAAAGATATCTATCATTTAAACCAGGTAATTTAATTACAGCAGCAGATTTATTTTCAAATGCATTTATAATTTTAAGTGGTCTATCATCATTTATGACCATTTTAATAGCTTTTTCTTCAATAGGAACATATGAGGTTGATGAGGAAGAAAAAATCACCTCTCTTTTGGAATTAACTACATGTATTTGATCTAGGTCTCTTAAAATTCTCTGGGTATCTAAAAAACTTTTAGTATTTTGATTATTATTTGTTAAATATTCAATATTTTTATTTATATCAAAAGCCACCAAAATAATATCTGACTCAATTTTATTTCTTTTTTCATCAACATAATTCTTTGCTAATTCATATGAATTATTAACCGCTGTTGTGATTTTATTATCAAAATATTTTTCTAATGCGAAAGAAAATAAAAATAAAGAGAATATGGAGATTAATAAAGATGGAATAAGTGTAAATAATGAAAAAAAAATAATATATTTTCTATTAGCTATAGCACCACGAATATTGATATTTTTTTTAAGTGAGCTTTTTGTTTCATAAAAAATGATACCAAAAAAAATCAAAAGAATTATTATGTTTATGATTAATAAAATTTTAAGATTTTGATCTGTTAATTCAATAAAACTCTTGTCTATAAAGGTTAAAAAAGTCAAAAAACCTACTGATAGAGTAATAATAAATATCAATACTAAAAAAATGTTTCTTTTTAAGAAAGCAAGCATAAGTTAAAAATATATAATAAATTTTTAAAATAAAAACATGAATTACTTTGTTATACTAGCTGCTGGAAAAGGAAATAGATTTATATCTAAAATTCCAAAGCAATATACCAATTATAATGGAAAAAAGATGATTTTTCATTCAATTGATAAAGCATTAAAATCAAATTTATTTAGGAAAGTGATCTTGGTTATAAACCCTAAAGATAAACAATATTTAAGAAATTTAAAAAATAACAAAATTAAAATAATAAGTGGTGGTAAAGAAAGGATGGATTCCTCATTAAAAGCACTAAATTTTATAAAAAAATATAAACCAAAAAAAGTATTTATTCATGATGCAGCAAGGCCAGATTTTTCTATACATTTGTTAAAAAAAATAAACAAATTTAATCTGAGTGATGCAATCGTGCCCTATTTGACAAGTGATAACTCAGCTAAATATAAAGATAAGACAAAAATATCAAATCTTAAAAGAGAGAATGTCTATTTAACACAAACTCCACAATGCTTTAAATTCAATACAATATATAAACTTGCAAAGAAAAATAAAAAAAAAATAACTGACGAAAGTTCATTATTTTTAAATAATAATTTAAAAGTTAAATTTATAAAAGGTGAGATAACAAACAAAAAAATTACTTATTTAAATGATTTTGTAAATAATAAAATTAGTTATGGGATTGGATTTGATGTTCATAGACTTGTACCAAAAAGAAAGTTGTATTTAGGTGGATTAAAAATACAATCAAAGATTGGAACTTTAGGACATTCCGATGGAGATCCTGTTTTACATGCTATAACAGATTCTATTTTAGGTGCATGTAAATTAGGAGACATTGGTGAAAAATTTTCTGATCAAAAGAATAAATTTAAAAATATTAGATCAACAGTTCTTTTAAAAAATATTATTAATATAATTAAATCTAAAGGTTATTTAATAAACAATATAGACATTAATATAATTACAGAAACACCAAAAATTAAAAATTACAAAAAAAAGATGATAAATATAATTTCTAAGTTATGTGATATTTCAATAAATCAAATTAATATTAAAGGTAAAACAACTGAAAAATTAGGAATCATTGGAAAAGAGAAAGCTATTGCTTGTGAAGTAATAACATCTGTAATTAAAAATGCTTAATAAAATAATTTTTTTATTTGTCACTTTATTTGGAATTGGTAAAATAAATAAAATTCCAGGTAGCATTGCTTCTTTAGCTACAACTTTACTATTATTTGTTTTATTTCATATTTTAAATATTTCACCAAATTTTATTTTAATTTCACTAATTGTTATTTTTTTTATATCTCTTTATGTGGTAAATTTATTTATTAAAAATTTAACTAATAAAGACCCTAAAGAAGTAGTTATTGATGAATTTATAGGACAATCTATTCCTATATGTCTTTATGAAGTTGCTCATGAAGGATCTAAAAGCACTAACGATATATTAACTTTTTATTTTATAATGTTCATTTTATTTAGAATTTTTGACATTACCAAACCTTATCCTGTAAGTTATTACGATAAAAACTTTAAAAATAGTTTTGGTGTCATTATGGATGACGTTTGTGCAGGTCTATACGTTGTGGCTGTTCTGGTATTATATATGGTTATAACTTCATGAAAATAATTTCTAAAAAAATTGTAAAATTATTAAGGAAAAAAGCATTAAAAATTTCCTTTGCTGAGTCTTGCACAGGTGGATTACTTTCAAGCTCTATCACTTCAATCAGTGGA
Organism: uncultured Pelagibacteraceae bacterium; assembly: GCA_902589345.1. Taxonomy (GTDB): domain Bacteria; phylum Pseudomonadota; class Alphaproteobacteria; order Pelagibacterales; family Pelagibacteraceae; genus Pelagibacter. The sequence continues at coordinate 360,620 of CACISU010000001.1, forward strand.
TCTTCTAAAGTTTTTACGTTAGGATTAATAACTTATTCAAATCAAGCTAAAGTAAAATTACTAAAAGTCTCCCCTAATATTTTAAAAAAACATGGAGCGGTAAGCTACGAAACTTGCTTATCAATGGTTAAAAATCTCAGCAAAATCAGTAAAACAAATGTATCGATTTCTGTTACAGGTATAGCTGGACCAAATGGAGGAACGAGGAATAAACCAGTGGGATTGGTGTATATTGGATTAAAAAAGGGAACAAAAATACTTGTTAAAAAATTCATTTTTAAAAGTAAAAAAAGATTATCTATTCAAAGATCTACAGTTAACGAAGCTTTTAAATTAATTTTAAAAACTATTTAAAACTCTATCTTTGCAAATCTTTCTAGAATTATTTCATGTTTGCATTTATTTTCAGAAATAAATTCATCTATAGCTTTTTTAACACCTGGGGCATAACTTAAATTATAATCATCACATATAATTACACCATTAGATGATAAAAATTTTTTACTGTATGCTAAGTCGTTTTTAACAGTCTTATAATCGTGTCCACCATCTACAAATATATAATCTATATCTTTTAAATTAAGATCTTTTAAGATTTCATTTGTATTTCCTTGTATAATTTGGATATTTTTTTCATACTTACTTAAAAGGTCTTTAACACCTTCAGCTGTATATGGGTTTTGTCTCTTTAAGTACTTAAAATAAAATGTTTTTAATGGGTTATTAAATTTGAATGATGGAGCAACTTCATTTTTAACTCCATCGCCTTCTTCAAAAATATCTATACCAATATATTTAAATTCAGATCCATGATTTTTATACATAAGATTACATATATTACGTGCTGTAACACCATGAAATATACCAATTTCGAGAAATGTTTTTGGATTCTTTTTTTGAATTTCTTCTAAGAAAAGTCTTCCAACTTCTTTATCTTTGATGCTCGTCTTTCTAAAATATTTATAATATTTCAATTTTATGAAAAAGCTTCAGTCCAGTTACCTTGTGTTGACGCTTTAGAATACTCAGTTGCTCTACCTTCAAAAAAGTTCATATGCTCAACCGCGTTCAACATGGTATCTAGCCAAGTTAAAGGATTTTTATCTATTTTATAAATTGGTTCTAAACCTAATTGTACAAGTCTTCTATTTCCAATGAATCTTATATAATCTTTTACTTCTTTTGCTGTAAGTCCATCCATAGGTCCCATCTCAAAAGCAAGATCAATAAATGCATCTTCATGTTCAATTATCGTTCTACATGCTTCATAAAGTTCTTTTTTTAATTGTGGTGTCCAAATTTCAGGATTTTCATTTATGAATTCTTTAAATAATCTAATCATAGAATTGCAGTGCAAGGTTTCATCTCTTACAGACCAAGTAACAATCTGGCCCATACCTTTCATTTTATTGTGTCTTGGAAAATTAAGAAGTATTGCAAAACTAGCAAACAACTGTAGTCCTTCGGTAAAAGCACTAAAAACTGCTACAGTTTTTGCTATGTCTTCTTTTGAATTTATATTAAAACCCTGCATGTAATCATACTTATCTTTCATTTCTTTATATTTCATGAAAGCTGAATATTCTGACTCTGGCATACCTATTGTATCTAGAAGATGTGAGTATGCAGCAATATGAACTGTTTCCATGGCAGCAAATGCTGTCATCATCATTAAAACTTCTGTTGGTTTAAATACAGTTGTGTAATGTCTTAAATAACAGTTATTAACCTCAACATCAGCTTGTGTAAAAAATCTGAAAATCTGTGTTAACAAATTTTTTTCAGGCTGAGATAAATTTTTTTGCCAGTCTCTAACATCATCACCAAGAGGAACTTCTTCTGGTAGCCAGTGTATTCTTTGTTGTGTTAGCCAAGCATCATAACACCAAGGATATCTGAAAGGTTTGTATACTGGGTTTTCTAGTAATAGTCCTTTGTTTTTTGGCTGAATAATTTCAGCTGTACTTTTCTTAATTATTGACATGATAGACACTCCTCATATTCTGGTTCCTGGTTTTGATTTTGTTTAGATTTATAAACATTAGCTGTGATATCGGTTGAATTTGCATCATTAACATTTTCAGCACGTTGAATTGATTTAGATCTACAATAATAAAGACTTTTCAGGCCCTTTTTCCATGCTTGGAAATGTATTTGATGCAATTCTTTTTTATGAACATCGGCAGGTAAAAATATATTAATGGATTGAGCTTGAGAAATGTGAGGTGTTCTATCAGCTCCTAACTCTACAATCCATTTTTGATCTAATTCAAAAGCTGTCTTAAATACATCTTTTTCTTCTTTATTTAAGAAATCTAAATGAGAAACAGAGCCTTGATTGGTGGTGATACTCGACCATACTTCATCATTATCTTTATTATGTTTAGCTAATAGTTCTTTAAGGTACTTATTTCTTACATTGAACGATCCTGAAAGAGTTTTGTGTGTATAGCTATTGGCAGCGATAGGTTCTACTCCAGGAGATGTACCTCCACAAATAATAGAGATGGAAGCCGTCGGAGCAATTGCTGTTTTATTGGAAAATCTTTCTTTTAAACCATAATCAGCTGCATCAGGACAAGCTCCTCTTTCATCGGCAAGATCTTTAGAGGATTGATCAACTTTTTTTTGGATATTTTCAAATATTTTCTTATTCCACACTTTGCTCATTACAGATTCGAGTGGTATCATTTTTTTCTGAAAATATGAGTGAAGACCCATAACTCCTAATCCAACACTTCTTTCTTTTAAAGCTGAATATGTAGCATCACTAAATTCTTCAGGAGCATTTTCAATAAAATCAGTTAAAACATTGTCTAAAAATCTCATAACATCGCCAACAAAACTCTTATCATCTTTCCACTCATCGTATTTTTCTATATTTAAAGATGAAAGACAACAAACTGCTGTTCTATCCCTTCCATCTTTATCAAGTCCTGTAGGTAAAGTAATTTCACTACACAAATTTGAAGTTTTAACAGTTAGTCCCGCCAACTTATGGTGTTGTGGTATTTGTCTATTAACAGTATCAATAAAAATAATATAAGGTTCGCCAGTTTCAATTCTTGCTGTCAACAATCTTATCCATAAATTTCTTGCTGAAACAGTTGATTGAACTATTCCATTTTTTGGACTCTTTAGTGCCCATTGTTCATCCATCTCAACTGCTCTCATAAAAGAGTCTGTAACTAAAACACCATGATGAAGATTTAGAGCTTTTCTATTTGGATCTCCTCCTGTTGGTCTTCTCATTTCAATAAATTCTTCAATTTCAGGATGATCAATAGGCAAATAACATGCTGCAGATCCTCTTCTTAATGAACCTTGGCTAATAGCCATGGTTAAAGAATCCATAACTTTAATAAAAGGAATAATTCCTGAAGTTTTTCCTACTCTTCCAATTTTTTCACCTATAGATCTAAGATTTCCCCAATAACTTCCGATTCCACCGCCTCTAGCAGCTAGCCATACATTTTCACTCCAAAGATCTAAAATACCGTTTAGACTATCTCCTGCTTCATTTAAAAAACAAGAAATAGGAAGCCCCCTATTCGTTCCACCATTTGATAAAACTGGTGTTGCTGGCATGAACCATAAATTACTTATGTAGTTGTAAAGTCTTTGCGCATGTAAATTATCATCAGCATAATGACTTGCAACTCTTGCAAACAAATCTTGATAAGATTCATTCTCTCCTACATATCTATCGCTTAGTGTAGCTTTACCGAAATCTGTTAAATTAGAATCTCTACTTCTATCTATTTTAATTGTTATACCTTTTGAGTTTTGAAATAGCTCTGTTGAATCGTTTAAAGAGAATAAATCTGGTCTTTTTTCTTCAATTTTATTAACACTATCATTTTCGATAGCTGGTGAAAATTCAGAGACAGCTTTCTTAATGGCTTGAGACAAAACTTTGTTCATTTAACTCCCTTTTTTACTTTTTTTTGTAAAACAACTATATGTTGTATGCAGATCTCCTTAATATACTATATAAATTAGAAATCAATAGAACATATATAGAACATATAAAAAAAAAATCAATAAAAAAACAAAATAAATGTACATATTATTTTAATGCAAAATTCTGAAAAAATAGATCCATTAGGATTTAGAGAATATGACGCTAGATGGTTGTATCCTGAGAGAATAAATCAAGAAGGAATCAAATTAGTTGGTAAAGGGTTTGGTACACAAGTAACAAATAAGACAAAAAATCCTCGAGTTACAGTTGGTCACGATTATAGATCATACAGCGAAGAAGTTAAAAATAAATTCATAGAGGGATTAGTTTCAACAGGATGTAATGTCGAAGATATAGGTTTATGTTTATCACCAACAATATACTTTTCACAATTTAATTTGAAATCAGATGGTGTGGCTATGATCACAGCAAGTCATAATGAAAATGGATGGACAGGAATTAAGATGGGTATTGAAAGAGGTTTAACACACTGTAAAGAAGAAATGGATGAACTTAAAGATATTGTATTAAACAAAAGATTTACATCAGGAAAAGGTAGTTATAAAGAAATTAAAAATTTTAAAAAGATTTATATAGATGAATTATCATCAAAAAAAATTAATAAAAAAATAAAAGTAGTTGTAGCATGTGGAAATGGAACAGCTGGAATTTTTGCACCTTCAATTCTTAAAGCAATAGGTTGTGAAGTAATTGAGTTAGATTGTAATTTAGATTTTACTTTTCCAAAGTATAATCCTAATCCTGAAGATATGAAAATGTTACATGAAATAGCTAAATGTGTTAAGGTAAATAATGCTGATGTTGGTTTTGGTTTTGATGGAGATGGTGATCGAGTTGGAGTAATAGATAATAACGGAAATGAAATATTTGCTGATAAAATTGGTTTATTGATTGCGAGAAATATTTCTAATGAATATCCAAATTCAAAATTTATTGTCGATGTTAAGTCTACCAGCCTGTTTGAAGAGGATGAAATCTTAAAAAAAAATAATTGCCAAACAACGTACTGGAAAACAGGGCACTCTTATATTAAAAGAAAAGTTAATGAAGATAATGCAATTGCAGGTTTTGAAAAAAGTGGACATTTCTTTTTTAACCAACCATTAGGCTATGGATACGATGACGGAATCAATTCAGCTATTCAGGTATGTAATCTATTGGATAAAGAAAATAAAAAAATGAGTGAGCTAATTAATAGTTTACCAAAAACTTTTCAAAGCCCTACGATGGGACCTTATTGTAAAGATGAGGATAAATATAATGTAATTGACGAAATAATATTAAAAATTGAAAAATCAAAGCTACAAAAAGAAAAGATTCATGGATTAAGTATAAGTAATATTCTTACTGTTAATGGCATTAGATTTACATTGGAAGATAATTCTTGGGGTTTAATAAGGGCATCATCAAATAAACCTTCCTTAGTTGTAGTTACTGAAAGTCCTACATCTGATGAAATTAAAAATGAAATATTTTATTTCATAGACAAACTTTTAAAAAGTACAGGTAAAGTTGGTGAATATGATCAGAAAATATAATTAGATATTTAAATATCTAAAGAGAAAAATAATTCCAATTACATAAAGAAAAATTCCAAACATTCTTTGAATTTTTAGTTTGTTCATTTTATTAACTGTATTAGCACCAACTCTGGCCATATAGGTTGTTATCGGCACAAAAAGAATAAAAGCAGGGATATTAATAAAACCAATACTAAATGGTAGGTCTATTCCTAAAAAAAATCCAGATATTAAGAAACCAGTCGCACCAAACAAAGATATTAAAAAACCGATAGCTGCAGATGTACCAATACATTTTCCTATGGGATAACCAAAATACCTTAAAATAGGTACATTTATCATTGCGCCCGTAATACCAATAGGAGCTGAAATGAGCCCTGAGATTAGACCCAAAATCATTCTTTGATAGAATTTTACTTTTGATTTAATTATTTTTTTACTTTCTTGCAGAAGTAAAAGATATGCCCCAAAAAAAAATACAACTATTGTAAAAAAAAGTACTAAATTTTTAGTATTCATAAAAGATGCAAAAAAGGCTCCAAGAACTACTCCTACAATAACAAATTTTCCAAATGATTTAACAATTTCAAAATCAACAAGATTATTTTTTTTATGCATTAAGACTGATGAGGCTGATGTAAGAATTGTTATTGAAAAAGCTGTACCCACAGTTAAATGCATTAAGTAATCATCGTCACTTATATTTAGAGTTCCAAAGATAAAAAATAAAAATGGAACTGAAATTAAACCACCGCCAATACCAAATAAACCTGCAAAAAAGCCTGTGGCTGACGCTGCCAATATTATTAGTAATAAAAAATACCAATATTCATTTATGAGATTTAAAAAAGTCAAATTTACCTTTTAGGTTTAGTTAATACTTAAATATTCAAAAAATGATCTAATAGAAACCAATAGTAAAAAAAATCCAAATATTCTACTAAGTATTTTTTTATTAATTTTATAAACAGCTTTAGCACCAATTCTAGCCATTATCATAGTAACAGGAACAAAAATAATAAATCCTAATAAATTTACATAACCCAAGCTAAATGGTGAAATAACATTGTCAATTATTTTTCCACTAAAAATCATTGTTAAAGTTCCAGTGATAGAAATTAAAAATCCTATTGCTGCTGCAGTTCCAATTGATTTTCTTATATCATATCCAAATGTTCTCATAAATGGAACCATAAGTGAACCTCCACCAATTCCAAGAGGTACTGAGATAAAACCAATTAAAATACCGGATATACTTTTTTTAAGGTTTGATATTTTTTTAGGGGTTTCAACTAACTTTTCCCTAAGGAAAATAAAAAATAAACCTACAAAAAATGAAAATATTGCAAAAAATAAAACTAATGAAGGTGTTTTTAAATTAACAGCTAAAAATGTTCCTGCAAAAACACCCAATATTATTAAAAAACCAAAAGTTTTTACTATTTTAAAATCAACAGCATCATATTCCATGTGTGTTTTTGTTGATATAATCGAGGTAGGTACAATAATTGCTAAAGAAGTTCCAACTGAAAGATGCATTCTAGTAACAAGATCAAAGTCCAGAACTGAAAATGCATAATATAATGCTGGAACCATTACTATTCCTCCTCCTACACCCAATAGTCCAGCCATAAAACCAGCTACAGCTGCTGCTAAAGCTAAAACAGATAATAAATTTGTAATTTCAGCTAAATTTAAATTTTCCATTACGGATTAGACTGATTTGCTTTTTCATTATTTTGCACAATCGTCATTATATGTTTTGCTTTCATAAAATCAGAATCTTTAGCCATCATATTGTCACTTAAATATCTTTTCCATTCCTTAGATCCTACTTGACCATGGTATAGGCCAACAGTATGACGCATAATGTGATTAACTTTTGTTCCTAATTTTACCTCTTCTTCTAAATATTCTAATAATTTTTTTGCTATTGCTTCTCTCGTTGGAATTTCATTATTGTTAAATATATGTCTTTCTATTTCTGTTAAAAAATAAGGATTTTGGTAAATCGCTCTACCAATCATAACTCCATCACATTTCTCCAAATGATCGCTTATTTCACTTACTTTAGTTATGCCTCCATTTATTATTATCTCTAGGTCAGGATTTTCTTTTTTAATTTGATAAACCATTTGATAATTAAGCTTAGGTATATTTAAATTTTGTTTAGGGGTAAGCCCTGTTAAAATAGCTTTACGAGCATGAAGAATAATGGTTTTACAACCAGTACTTTTTATTTTTTTAATAAAATTATTCAAATATTCAAAATCTTCAATATCGTCAAAACCAATTCTTGTTTTTGCAGTAACTGGAATTTTGCAAGAGTCTATCATTGAGCTTATACATTCAGCTACTAGGTCAGGTTCTTTCATTAAACATGCTCCAAATGAGTTTTTTTGAACCTTTTTACTAGGACAGCCTAAATTTATATTTATTTCGTCATATCCAAAATCTTCTGCCATTCTTGATACTTCTGATAAATCTTGTTTGTCTGAACCCCCTACTTGCAAAGCAACTGGTTTTTCCTCAGGTCTAAATCCTAAAATTTTTTTTCTATCACCATGAATTGCTGATTTTGTAGCAATCATTTCACTATAAAGCATAACATTCTTGCTAATTAATCTTAAAAAATATCTGTCATGTCTATCTGTACAATCCATCATGGGAGCAACAGATATTTTTCTATTTATAATTTTTTTAGTATCCAAGATCCTTGCCCATTATTTTATCAGGTAACCATGTTACTATTTCAGGAAATATACATAGTATAAGTATCGCAAATCCCATTATTATCATAAATGGAATTGATCCCTTTAAAATTTCCTTTAAGCTCACATCTGGAGTAATGCCTTTTATTATATAAAGATTAAGACCAACGGGAGGTGTAATTAAGCCAATTTCCATGTTTATAGTAAATACAATTGCAAACCAATAAGGATCAAATCCAAGAGTTGTTATGACTGGCAATAAAATTGCTGAAGTCATTACAATTACTGCCACTGGTGGTAAAAAGAAACCAGCTATTAAAAGAAAAATATTTATTAAAATAAATATTACCCATTTATTAGAACTTAACTCAACCATGCTTTGTGCTAAAGACTGAGTTACGTAAAGTTGGGATAGAGTGAAAGCAAAAAGATAAGAGGCTGCAATAATAAACATTATCATTACACTTTCTTTCATTGAAACTTTAACAATATTCCATATTTTTTTTGGTTGATAAATTTTGTAAACAGCTGCTATCATTACAAAAACTAAAAATGCACCCACTCCTGAAGCTTCAGAAGGTGTAGCAACACCTCCATACAAAACATATAAAACTCCTGCTATAATAGCTAGAAACGGTAAAATTCTTGGAAGAACCTCAAGTTTTTCTTTTAAAGTTGGTGGCTTTTTATTTTTTAAAGCTTTAGCAGCGTTTTTATCAATATAATAACTGTGTATGAGAGCCCATATTGCAAACATACCTGCAAGCATAAAACCTGGAATTAATCCACATAAAAATAATCTCCCGATAGAGGTACCGGTCGCAATACCGTAGACTATTAAAACAATACTTGGAGGTATCAATACACCTAGTGTACCGCCTGCTGCTATTGTTCCCGTTGCAATTTGGTCTGAGTAACCTCTTTTTCTCATTTCTGGTATTCCCATAGTTCCTATTGCAGCACAGGTTGCGGGACTTGAGCCACTAAGTGCAGCAAAAATTGAACAAGCTCCAATATTAGAAATTACTAAACCCCCAGGTATCCTCCATAACCATCGGTCTAATCCTGTATAAAGATCTTTACCTGCTGGAGAATTTGCAACAGCCATACCCATCAGTATGAACATGGGAATAGATAAAAGTACAAAAGAGTTTAAACCTGCATAAAATGTTTCTGCAAAAACATCCAACATTTGAAAACCTTCAAACGCTACCAATAAAGCAATGGATACAAAACATAAACCAAACGCAATAGGAATACCCGAAAAAAGAACTAGTAATGTAAAAACAGCAACTATAATTGCAATTATTAGAGGGTCCATTAATTTAAATCACCCTCCTCTTTTAATTTTATTATTTCAGCTACATATTGGAGTATCATTAATAAAGCTCCAATCATCATAGAAGAATATGGTATCCATAAAGGAGGATCCCAAACTGTTCCTGTTGTATATTTTTTTACAAAAGCCTCTTCAACCATCAAGTAACCAAAGTAAAAAAGAATTAAAAAAAATATTAAACTTACAAAGGAAGTAAATATTTTTAATTTAATAATATTTTTTTTTGACAAAAAGTCGTATATCCACTCCATGCTTACATGTGCTTTTTCACTAAGAACATAAGCACTTCCAATAAAAGTTGATGCTACTAAAAGCATTGTAACCAATTCAGTTTGCCAGGTTATTGGTCTTTGAAAAAAATATCTTTCAAAAACTAGTTCAACTATAACTAAGATTGATAACATCAAAGCAATTACAGCAAATACACCGCATGCATTCGATAATTTGTTACAAAACTTTAGATATTTTTTTTTCATAAAAAAAACCCCTATTTATAAAATAAATAGGGGTTCTTTATATATTGTTTTATTTAACTGCTAAAGCCATTTCCATAAGTTTATCACCACCTGGAACTTTCTCAGCAAATGCTTTGTGGGATGATTTTTTTGCAATCTCAACCCATGCTGCATGGTCTTTTGCGTCCATATATACTAATTTTACTCCTGCTGCTTTATAAGCGTCTTCAAATTTTTTATCTAAATTTTCAACCTGTGCAGTCATATATTTTTCAGCAACTTTACCAGCTTTCATTAAAGCATCTTGTTGTTTTGAATTAAGTTTATCGAAACTCATTTTTGACATCAAGATTGGCTCATACATGAACCATAATCCAAATTTTCCTGGAGGAGTTGCGCATTTTACTTGCTCATATATTTTGTAACTAACAAAACTTCCTGAACTTGTATTTGCACCTGTTAATACTCCTGTTTGTAAACCAGTATAGATTTCAGATGATGGCATACTTTGTATACCTGCTCCAGCCGCTTCTAGCATTTGGTTAAATGCTTTACCTGCAGCTCGCATTACTTGACCTTTTGCATCACTTGGGTTTTTGATACATTTTGTTTTTGAAGCAAAACCTCCACCTAGCCATGCATCTGACAATACAACAACACCAGCATCATTAATAATTTTTTTTATCTCTGTCATCATAGGTCCTTTATTAAACCTCAATGCATGATCATGGTTTTTAACTGTTCCCGGCATTAATGTTGCATCAAATTCTGGATGGAATTTAGAAGCATAAGCTAATGGAAAAGCAGAAATATCCAACTGACCTGTTGTCATTGGTTTCCATTGTTCTTTTGGCTTATATAAAGATTTTGCTGGATAGATTCTTATATCTACTCCAACATTTGCTTTTTTCATTTCATCAGCGATTATTTGAACCATTTCATGTCTAGGATCATATGAACCATCTGCTCTTTGCGTTCCTGGCCATTGGTGACTAGCTTTTAAAGTTACTGCATACGCAGAACCTATCGTAGTTAACAAAAATACTAATGAAGTAAAGTATAGTGATATTTTTTTAAACATTTTTTCCCCTTCTTTAGTTATTAAAAAAAGTGTATTAAAGATAAGATATGAATAAGAGTCAAGACAAGATCAATTTTTTTAAATAAAACTATGGATGGACCATTAAAAAATTTACTAGTTATTGACCTTACTAGGGTTTTAGTGGGTCCATATTGCACAATGATTTTATCAGATCTTGGTGCAAGAGTAATTAAAATCGAAGCTCCTGAAACTGGCGATGATTCAAGAAAATTTGGACCTTTTATAAAAGATTTTTCAGCTTATTTTATGTCATTAAATAGAGGAAAAGAAAGTATAGCTTTAAATCTTAAAAATAATGAAGATAAAAAAATATTTGAAAAAATTCTTGCAAAAGCAGACATACTTGTTGAAAACTTTAAACCTGGAACTTTAGAAAAATGGGGATATGGCTGGAAAAATATTACTGAAAAATTTCCACGTCTTATCTATGCATCAGCATCTGGCTTTGGGCAAACTGGACCATTAAAAGAATTGCCTGCTTATGATATGGTAGTGCAAGGTATGGGAGGATTGATGAGTGTAACTGGTCACCCAAATTCAGAACCTACAAGAGTTGGTACTTCTATTGGCGACATTACTGCTGGTTTGTTTACAGCAATTGGAATAAATGCAGCGTTATATGACAGAGAAAAGACAGGCAAAGGAATGTTTATTGATGTTGCTATGCTTGATTGCCAAATTGCAATCTTAGAAAATGCAATAGCAAGATACTTATCTAAAAATGAAATTCCTAAACCACTTGGTTCTAGACATCCTTCAATAGCACCTTTCGAAGCATTTAAAACTAAAGATAGTTATATAATTATTGCCGCTGGGAACGACAAACTATTTAATAATCTTTGTGAAGCTTTAAATTTAAATGAAATCACAAAAGATGAAAAATTTAAATCAAATTCTTTAAGATGTGAAAATATGGATGAGTTAAAAAAAATTTTTGAGGAAAAACTAAAGTCAAAAAATACTTCTGATTGGATTACAATATTTGAAAAATTAAAAATTCCATGTGGACCAATTTTTAATATTAAAGAAGCAGTGGAAAATCCACAAATAAAAGAAAGAAATATGATTGTTAAGGCATATCACGATATTATTGGAGAGTTTAAACTTTCTGGAAATCCTATTAAAATGTCTAATTATAAAGATGAAAAAACTAGAGGTAAAATTCCAAATTTAGATGAGCATAGAGAAAAAATTTTAAAGGAATTTACTTAATTATTTAATTATCTGAATTGTTTTCAGTATTTTCTTCTGAGGAAATTTCTTCCTCTTTTATTTGATCAAGAGATAAATCTCCTTCTTCTGTTTCCTGAGGTTCTGTAGCTACTAATTGATCTGAATCATTATTTAGATCCTTTAAATCATCTTTTTCAACCTGAATTTTTTCAGGGATCTTTCTTGCTCTTTTTGAAGGAAGAATTGGTACCCCACTTTTAGAAATTTCACCTTTGTAAAGATTTTCAAAATCATCACCAACTTCTTCATCTGTTTCACTAGTTTCATCAACTTGCTCAACGTGTTTTCTAAGCTTATATATTCCACTCTCAGTTAAATCCTCTACCTTAATTTTTTCCTCAGCAATTTCTCTTAGAGCAACAACTGTATTCTTGTCATTGTCTCTTTCCAAGTTTGGTTCTAAACCAGAATTTAATTGAGTAGCTCTTTCCTTTGCGACTAAAACTAGTTCATAAGGACTATCAACTTTATCGATGCAGTCTTCAACTGTTACTCTTGCCATGCGTGCTGTTTATACTTTGAGTGTTACAAAATCAAGTTTTTTTTAAATTTTTACAGGATTAAGTTTGTTTCTAATAAATATAAGAAAAACGAGTGCTATAGATATATATATTGCAGAAATAGTTGCAATTTTTTCGATGGAAAAGCCCTTATCAATCAATATACCATAAAGAGCAGTTCCAAAGGCTGTTGAGAATACCATTAGGGCTGTTGTTAGAGCTTTTATAGATCCTATATATCTAACTCCATAAATTTCTGCCCAAGTAGATGATCCTAGAACATTGGCTAAACCGTTAGTAATACCTATTAAACCTAAAAATAAAAAAGATATGTTTGGATGATTAAAAAAAATTATTACAATTGATGATAATAACAAAGGAATATTCATATAAATCAAAATTTTTCTACTTGTAAATTTATCGATCAACAAACCAGAAATAAATAAAGTTATTACTGATAAAATTGAATATGCCATAAATGATTTAGCTATTACAAACGGTCCCCAACCTTTTGAACTTAAAATGAAAGATTGATAAACAAATATACCAGTTGTTATCCACGGCATAGCTAGCATATTTGCGCCTAAAATATAAAATCTAAAATCTCTGATAACTTCAGATCTTTTCCAGCTTTTAATATTTTCTTTTTTTTTATTAGACCTATCCATTTTTTCTCGTGAATCAAAATTTAGTTTTTTTATTAAAGCAAAGGAAACTAGAGGTAAAAATAAAATTGTAATCACTGAAATTGATATCCATATACTTCTCCAATCAACAAATGTTAAAAAATAAATTGTTAGAACGGGTAAAATAAATTCAGCAGATGATAGTCCAAACCATGCTGTGCTTAACGCCTTTCCCCTGGATTTTGTAAAGTATCTTGCAATTGTTGTAGTTGCTGTATGAGACATCATACCTTGTCCAGAAAATCTCATCAAAAGAATTGCAAAAAATAAAAAAGTTATTGAAGAAATTTTTGAAAAGAAAAAACTAGAAAATGCTAATAAAACAATTACATAAAAAGCGAATTTTGAAATTCCGATATCATCAATTTTTTTTCCAAACCAAATTAAAATAAAACTACTAAGTAAAGTCGCTGAGGCATAAATTGTGCCAAATTGTCCATGTGTTATCCCGAGAGTTTCTCTTATACTTGAATTAAACAAACCAAGAAAAAAACTCTGTCCAAAACTAGAAAAAAATGTAAATATAAATCCAAATATAATTACTTTTAAACTTAAACTTTTAAACATTTTAAAATATGACTTGTAAAGTTGCTTTCATTGGTCTTGGTGTAATGGGTTATCCGATGGCTGGTTATATATCAAAAGCTGGGCATAATGTAACTGTTTTTAATAGAACGGACTCAAAAGCTGAAAAATGGCTTAAGGATTACAAAGGATCAAAGGCTGACACTCCAGCAAAAGCAGCTGCTGGTGCAGATTTTGTATTTACATGTGTAGGAAATGATAATGATTTAAGAGAAGTAACTTTTGGAGTAAATGGAATTTTTAAAACTATAAAAAATGGATCTGTTTATATTGATAACACAACCGCATCAGCCACTATTGCAATAGAAATATATGATTACTCAAAAAAAAATGGTTTTGGTTTTTTAGACGCCCCAGTATCTGGTGGTCAAGCTGGAGCAGAAAATGGCGCTCTAACTGTTATGATTGGTGGAGATCAAGAAAATTTTGATAAAGCAAAAGATGTGATTGATTGTTACAGTAAAAAAATGAAGTTACTTGGTAAAGCTGGAAACGGTCAATTGGCTAAAATGGTAAACCAAATATGTATTGGTGGACTGGTTCAGGCTTTATCTGAGGGAATTAATTTTGGAATAAGAGCAGGTTTAAATATGGAAGATGTAATTGAAGTAATCTCTAAGGGTGCCGCACAATCTTGGCAAATGGATAACAGATACAAAACTATGATTGATAATAAATTTGATTTTGGTTTTGCTGTTGATTGGATGAGAAAAGATTTAAAAATTGCAATGGATGAAGCTAAAAGTAATGGTTCGTTATTGCCTGTTACTGAACTTGTAGATAAATATTATGAAGAAGTTCAAGGTATGAATGGAAATCGTTTGGATACTTCAAGCCTAATTAAAAGATTAAGAAAGTAATGTATGCAGCCAGCATACTATGAAAATTTAGAAGAAATTCAAAATAAGTATTGGTCTATGTTAGATGACGCTGTGACTAACAGAGCTTCACCTTTTAGAATTCCTGTTTTCATATGCGCACATCAAAATGAAGTTGATGGACGTATAGTTGTTTTGAGAAAGTCAGATAGAGACAATAACTTAATACAATTTCACACTGATCTTAGATCTCCAAAAGTAGACATTTTAAAAAGTAATAACAAAGCGTCATTACTTTTTTACGACAAGGAAGAAAAGATACAATTAAGAGTTAAGGTAGAATGTGAGATTAATAATCAAAATTCTACAACAAAAGAATCTTGGAAAAAAACTCAACATATAAGCAGACGTTGCTATTTAACTGATAGTCCTCCAGGAACTACTTCTAAAAATCCCACATCTGGAATGATATCTAAATTAGAAGATTTTGATTATACAATGGAACAAAGTGAAGAAGGTTATAAAAACTTTACTGTAATTAAATGTAAGATTAAATCTATAGAATGGCTTTACTTAGCAGCTAAAGGTCATCGAAGAGCTAAATTTGAAGTTGATAATAAAAAAAAATATTGGCTAGTTCCTTAGTAATTTTAATGAAATTTATTTTTTATTTATCTCTGATAATTTTAGGAATGTTTGCTATGAGATTTGGAATAATCCAAATAAGACAATATAAACAGGGCAAAATAAAACCAAAAAAAAAGTTGCTGGAACAGATTGCTTTTGGAATTTTTTTTATAATAATTTTAGGATTAATTATTTATTCAATAGATGGCTTGCTTTTTAAGTAATTATATATAAATAATAATATTAATTTCCTTGAAAATGAAAAAATTAAACAAAATACTTTTGAAAACAACTTTACTAAGTTTGATTTATTTAAGTGCTGTTTTTGCTGAAAGTAAAAATGAATTATCTATTGGTATAGCGAGTGGAAATGGTGTCATGGAAAATGTTAAAGGTATGCATACTGCTGTTACTGGTAATCCAGGTACCAATATTAAAGGTTTAGTTTTAGATGATGATAGTTTAAACGCAATTTATTCAATAAGCATTGATTATAATAAACATATAAATAAAAATTTATATTTAAATTCAGGTATTTCTTTTAGTCGTTATTATACCGTAGACACTGCGATTACTTTTGATGGTGGGTATAATTCAGATTTCCCTAATATTCATTTTAGAGGCTTAAATTTAGAATTGGGTCCAAGTTATCGATTTGATAAAATTTCAAATTTTACACCCTATATAGGTTTAAATGCCTCTACCTTTTTAGGTTTTCAATCAGATACAAACTACGCTGTTAATTCAGGACTATATGGAGTTGATGGTCCTGAAACATTTGTAAAATGTTTTGGCATGACTCCTAACTTAGGTTTTTTTATTAACTCTGGATTTTTTAAAGGATACGGTTTTTCGATAGAAAATTTAATTTTAGAGTGTGATAATGAGCATAATAGAAGTATGACTGAAGGTTATGAAGCTGATTTTAATATACTCCAATACAGAATTGATTATAGGATACCTTTTTAAATAAATTTAAAAAATAGATTTAGAATATTTTTTCCAATTATCTTGATAATGTTTCGTATTTTCTGCAATATCTTTTTTTTCTTCTTCAGTTACTTCTCTTATAACTTTACCAGGAGAACCAATTACAAGTGAGTTGTCTGGTATTACTTTATTTTCTGTAATCAATGCTTTTGCACCAATAATACAATTTTTACCAATCTTAGCTTTGTTAAGTATTACTGCTCCAATACCTATCAAGCTGTTGTCGCCAATCGTGCAACCATGAAGCATAACAAGATGACCAACTGTTACATTCTTTCCAACTTTTAAAGGACAACCTGGATCTGTATGTAAAATACTACCATCTTGGATATTTGAACCTTCTCCAATGTAAATATTTTCAATATCTCCCCTTAAAACAGCATTAAACCAAATACTTGAATTTTTTTCTAAAGTAACATCTCCAATAATTGTGGCATTAGGGGCTACCCAATTTTCGCCTGAATTATTTGGTTTTTTATTTTCCAAATCGTAAAACATATCTTATATAATACATAACATGGCACTTACAAAAACTCCAATTTGTGAATTTGGAAAAAAAGCAGAAAAATTTGAGCTAAATTCAACTGAAAATAAATTAATAACATTAGATGATGTAAAAGGAAAAAATGGAACATTGATTATGTTTATTTGTAATCATTGCCCTTATGTAAAAGCTGTTATCGAGGATATTGTTAGTGACTGCAGAGAATTAGAAAAAGAAGGTATTAAGTCAGTTGCAATAATGTCAAATGATACAAAAAACTACCCAGACGACTCTTTTGAAAATATGATTGAATTTTCAAAAGGTAATAATTTTGGCTTTCCTTATCTAATAGATGAAACTCAAAATATTGCAAAAAAATATGGTGCAGTATGTACACCAGATTTTTTTGGTTATAACAATGATCTTGAGCTTCAATATAGAGGCAGAATAAGAGAGTTGAAAGATTTAAAGCCTGTCAAAAGTGGTGACAGCGATTTATTAACTGCAATGAAAATGGTCGCTAAAACTAAAAAAGGTCCTTCTGATCAAATCCCAAGTATGGGATGTAATATAAAATGGTCTAGTTAATTTAGATGTATTTGATTGTTACAAGAACTTTTCCACCTGACATTGGCGGAATGCAAAATCTAATGTGGGGATTAACAAGATCTTTTTCAAAACATCATATGGTTAAAGTTTTTGCTGATTATGCAGATAATCATAAGAAGTTTGATGAGTCAGTTGCATTTTCAATTGAAAGAATTGGCGGTGCAAAAGTTTTAAGAAAATTTAGAAAGGCTTATCTTATAAATGAATTCTTAAAAAATAACAAAAATATCAAAGGAATTATTGCTGACCACTGGAAAAGTCTAGAATTAATAAAATCAAATAAGAAAAAAATATGCTTGATTCATGGTAAAGAAATAAATCATGATAAAGGATCTTTGCTAAACAAGAGAGTTTTAAAAGTACTAAATAGTACAGATAAAATAATTGCAAATTCAAAATTTACAAAAAATCTGGCGTCTGAAAAAGGTATAAACGCTGATAAGATAATTGTAATCAATCCAGGTGTTGATGAAATTAAACCAATAGATAAAAAATTTCTAAAAAAAGCTGAGGATATTTTAGGAAATAAAAATCCAAGACTAATAACAGTATCTAGATTTGATAAAAGAAAGAATCATGAAAAAGTTATTATGGCTTTAAGAAATTTAAAACAGTTATACCCCGGTATAATTTATACTTGCATTGGTTATGGTGATGAGGAAAAAAATATTAAAAATTTAGTCAGTGAATTAAATTTGGATAACCAGGTAGTATTTTTAAAAGATGTTGCTCAAGAATTAAAAAATGCATTAGTTAGTAGATCAAATGTATTTGTTATGCCTTCGATAATTCATAAAAAATCTGTTGAAGGATTTGGAATTGCATACGTAGAAGCTTCACAATATGGGATTCCTTCTATAGGTGGTAAAGATGGAGGTGCATCTGATGCCATTATAGATAAGGAAACTGGAGTTATTTGCGATGGAAACAATTTAGATGATATATATTCTAGTCTAGATTTAATTTTAAAAAATAATTCCTATTTAGAGCTAGGAAAAAAAGCTAGAGAACACTCATTAAATTTTCATTGGGACAAGATTGTTAAAGAATATTTAAAAGTTTTATGATAAATTGATTCTATGATCGATAAATTTAATGGAATAATCTACTTAATAATTTTCTTAGTTCATTTTATTGGATTAGGTGTTTACGCTTTCCAGTTAATAATAGGAACAAAAAAATTTCGTGAAAAATTTCAAATAGATGAAACAGCATCTACTATGATGAGAATGTGTGGAGCTCTTTTTCTCGGCGCAGTCTTAATGGCAATTTACATTATGTTTGTTAGACCAGCAGGAGTTGAGGGAACATGGGGATTTTTTAACTTAGTTTTTGTACAAAACTTATGCATCTTTTTAGTGAATACTTATTCTATAAAGATTAATAAAACTGGAATAAAAAATGACTCAAACGAAGGTGTAATTGCTCCATTAGTTTTTACAATTTTAAGTGCAATTCTTTGTTACGGATTAGCAGATAAGATTTATATTTAATTTAAATTAATTTTTTCCAAAACTTTGTCCGCAGTTAGTTTTGTTAAATCATTAACTTGAATTGCTTTAAAATTTTCTCTTTCAATACTAACTTTGTAAGCTGTAGTGTGAGATCCAAATAAAGTTAAACCTTTAGCTCCTAAGTGTGCTGCCATATGTGCAGGACCAGTATCGTTTGCAATAACAAACGAACTTTCTTTAATTAATGATGAAAGTTGAGATATATTTAAAGCTTTGCCACTATCTAAAATGCATAATGCGTTAATATCTTTTGAATCATTTATTTCATTAGGACCTGGTGCAACTATAACTTTAAACTTATCATGATATTTAGCTTTAAATTTTTCAATTAAGTCATTGTAATAAGGCCATTTTTTTTGAGAAAGATGAGGCGAACAAAATGGGAATAATACAATATATTTTTCTAATTTATATTCTAATTTAATTTTAGATATATCTACGCAACTCCATGAAAAATCAGGAAGCATTGTGTTCTTAGTATTTATTTCTGAAGTCTGTAATTGATGATTAAATCTCTCCAGAACAGATTTTTTATCAAATTCTTCTTTTGTTTTATCTTTTGGCAAAGTTGTTTCAGATGAAGACCATATATTAAAATTTGAATCCGGAAATAAAATTTTTTTATAAAAGCTTGTTCTTGAAGAATTTTGTAAATCGTAGACTTTAGAAAATTTCAGTTTTTTAATTTTCCTCATCAGTAAATAAAGATAGATGAGATTATATCTAGGTAACCTCTTATCTAATATCACGTCTGCTAAAAAAGGATTTTTTTTGAATAAATCAAAATATGGCTTTGTTGTTAATAAATATATTTGATCATTTTTATGGTTTTCAGATATATCTTGAATTGCGCCACAAGCTTGAGCTATATCACCCAAAGAACCGTGTTTTATAATTAAAATATTAGACATATTTTAAACAACTTAACATACTATAAAATTTTATGAATAAAATTCTAGTAGAAGTATCAGTAGGAGAACTTTTTGACAAGATTTCAATATTAGAGATTAAAAAAGAAAAAATTAAAGACCCAAAAAAACTAAAACATATTAATGATGAATATAATATTCTAGATGAGCAATTAAAAAAGAATGTAAATTCTGATGAAAAAATAAGTAAACTTTTTCACACTTTAAAAGAAATTAATTCAAAACTTTGGGTAATTGAAGATGAAAAAAGACTATGTGAAAAGAATTCAGATTTTGGAGAAAACTTTGTACAACTTTCTAGAAATGTTCATTTGTTAAATGATAAAAGAGCAAATATTAAATTAGAAATAAATAATATAACTGGTTCTAAAATAAAAGAAGTTAAGGAATATACAAATTATTAGTTTGTATTTTTAATTTCCTTACTCATATCCAAATCTTTTTTCTAAAAATTTAATAAGATTATGAATTATAAATGTCATAAAAAGATAAATACTTCCCGCAACAATAAAAACTTCTATTGGCTTAAAAGTTGTTGCTATTATGTATTTAGCAACACCTGTTAAATCCATTAATGTAACAGTGCTAGCAAGAGATGTGCCTTTTAGCATTAGTATTATTTCATTACCATAAGCTGGTAGAGATTGTTTGATAGCTATAGGTAATTTAATTTTATAAAATATAATTTTACTTGGTACTCCTAAACTCTTTCCTGCCTCTATAAATCCAGGCTTAATTGTTTGAAATGCTGATCTTAAAATTTCAGAGGTATAAGCTCCTGTATTCAATGCAAAGGCAATTATTGCACACCAGTATGGTTCTTTTAAAACAACCCATAGTACTGATGATCTAATATATTCAATCTGACCTAAACCGAAATAAATTATAAATATTTGAACTAATAAAGGAGTCCCTCTAAATATATAAGAATAAAAATACGCAAAATAACTTAAAAAAACATTTTTACTTAATCTTAAAATTGCAAATAAAAGTCCAATAAAGAGTCCAAAAAATAATGATAATGAAAGAAGTTTTAATGTTGTTGCTGTTGCGTTAAGCAACTTTGGAAAGCTAGTTATCATTAAATCAATATCCATTAAAAACCTCGGCTATATTTAACTTCTAGTCTATTAATAAGTTTTAAACTTAGATAAGTAAGCAATAAGTATAAAACTGCTGCTACAGAATAAAAAAACAGTGGATCTCTTGTTGAGCCTGCTGCAATATAGGACTGTCTCATAATTTCAACCAAACCTGTTACAGATATTAAAGAAGTATCTTTTAATGTTATTTGCCACACGTTACTTAAATTAGGAATTGATAATCTTAACATTTGAGGCATGATTATTTTAAAAAATTGAATTGGTTTTTTAAAACCTAAAGTTTTCGAAGCTTCAAATTGGCCCTTTTCTATTGATTGTATCGCGCCTCTAAATACCTCTGTTGAATATGCTCCTGATATAATTCCAATTGCAAAAGATCCTGTTAGGAAGGCATTTATTTCAATATATTCATTATATCCAAACATGGATGCAACAAACATAATTGCACCACTACCGCCAAAGAAAAATAAATAAATTACGAGTAATTCGGGAACACCTCGAATGACAGTTGTATAAAAATTACCAATTAAATTTAAAAATTTATATTTTGAAAGTTTTAAAGGTGTAAATATTAAAGCAAAAAAAAATCCAATTATCATTGCTGTTATTGAAACAGCCAATGTCATTAGGGTTGCATAAAATAACTCATCACCCCAACCTGTTTTTCCAAATGCAAGAAGATCCATATAGAATGGCGACTATATATTATAGTCGCCAATTCTTAAAATGTTTACATAGATGCGTCGAAACCAAACCATTTAACAGCAAGTTTACTAATAATTCCTTTTTTTCTTGCCGTATTAATAGCTCTATTAAAGTCTTTTAAAAGTTTTGCATCTTTTTTACCAATAGTGTCAGTTCCACCTTTTCTGATTCCCACTCCAACACCATTACCGAATGCTCCACCTGAAAAAGTTGGCCCAACTAAAACAACTGCATCGCCAGATTTATCTGCATAATCTGTAAAAGCAACAGCTGCAGCTAATGCAGCATCACATCTTCCAGCTGATAAATCTAAGTTTACTTCATCTTGAGTTTTGTATGTTCTAATATCTATTTTACCCACATCACCTGACTCTAAAAAATTTTGGTGAATTGTTGCTGTTTGAACACAAACAGTTTTACCTGATAAAGCACCTGTTAAAGTTTTAAGAGCTTTTTTAACATCTGAACCGCCTAGAGATAAATTAATTCCTTCAGGTGTATCCATTCCTTCTAAATTAGAACCTTTCATTACTGCTAGAGAAGCTACTTCGTCTGCATAACCTTGAGAAAAATTTATAGTTTTCATTCTCTCATCAGTAATTGACATACCTGCCATTATTGCATCAAATTTTCTCATCACTAATGCAGGAATCATGCCATCCCAGTCTTGTTCAACTATAGTACATTCATGTTTCATAATTGCACATAGTTCTTTAGCTAGATCAACTTCAAAACCAATTAATGCTCCTGAAGCATCTTTAGAATTCCAAGGCGGGTACGCACCCTCAGTTCCTATTTTAATCTTATCAGCATTAGCTGTAATTGATAAAAAAAGACTGATCAATAATCCTAAGCTGAAATTTTTAATTATGTTCATTTTCCCTCCAAATATATTTAAAATATTATTTCACAGATTTATTGTTTTAAAAAGAAATTATTTATTAATTGAAGAGGCAAAATTCCAAGAGCAATCAAAACTTGGTATATAAATTCTATCAAGAGATGTATTGGCAAAGTTCTTTTCAAATAATTGTAGCCATTTTTCAACTTGTTTTGGTTTTTTATCCTGGCTTCCTACTTGAGCAGTAATTGTTCCTTGCGGTTTTAAAATTCTTTTTAAAGAATTAATATTTTTTGCAGCTAAATCAATACAGTACTGATCATCATTTAGATCTACAAAGATTTTATCATATTTATTATCTTCAATATTTTTAATACTTTCAAACGCATCTCCCCATACGCACTTAACAGAATTTTTAGATGTAGCTTTTTTTCCTATTTTAGAAAGATGCTTCTCACATACAGTTACTACTTCAGGATCTAATTCATACCAATCAATGTAATTAAATCCTTGGTTTATACATTCCCGGGCAACTCCTCCGTCTCCACCTCCAATTATTGCTGAATTATTTTTGTCAGGATTTAACTTTAGTCCAGAGTTAACAAATGTAGAGCTATATAAATGTTCATCTTTTTCAGCAACTTGAAGCTCATTATCAATGAACAAAGATTTACCAAATTGTTCTAATTCTAAAATTTCTATATGTTGACCTACTTTAGAATTAAAATCTTCCAAAACGTTATTTACAATATAAAATTTCTTTAACCCAGGTGAGCTATAAATATCATCATAATATTCGACAGTATCTCTATTAAATTCTTTTCTTACTATTCTTTTATGCTTTATTTCTTTTTTTATAATATCAATAGAAACATTGGGATTAACCTTTCCACATGTAAAAAAATCAAAACTTATTATTCCTTTTTCTGGAAATGTATGAAAGCTAATATGACTTTCTGCTAGTAAAGCTACAAGAGTAAACCCCTGGGGCTCAAATTTATATTTTGATATATTTAAAACAGTAACTTTTGCTTTTTTTGCAATTTTATAAACTATTTTTTCAAAAAACTTTGGCTCATACTCTTTAGTAGTGCCAATTATATCTAAAGTAATGTGCTCCCCTACTTTTGTCATAAAACTTTAAGCTTTTTTATAATGTTTTATTTTATCCAAAATTTTATTCATCTCGGTTGATGAAAGAATCTTGGGTTCCCCTATTTTTAAAGCAATTATGTATTGATGGCAAATATTTTCTACTTCTTGTGCAAGTTCAAAAGCTTGTTTCAAATTTGTTCCAAATGCAACCTGTCCGTGGTTTGACATTAGGCAAGCTTTTCTTTTTTCTAAAGCAGTAAGAATGTTTTTTGATAATTCAGTAGTTCCAAAAGTTGCATATTCTGCACACTTTATGTCATCTCCTCCGGCAAGAGCTATCATATAATGAAATGCAGGAATAGATTTACCATGAACAGAAACTGCTGTTGCGTGTGGTGAGTGCGCATGAACAATAGCCTTTGCCTCAATTTTTTTTCTATAAATATCCTGATGAAATCTCCATTCCGATGATGGATTTAATGAAGTGTTAAATAATTTCAAATTATCATATTCTTCTTTCAGAGATAAAAATACAATATCCTCTGGTATTAAATCTTCATATCTTTTACCAGAGGGTGTTAAAAAAAAACCTTCTACATTGTCCCTAATCACTCTTACAGAAACATTTCCAGATCTTAATGGTGATAAATTTGTACTATTTAGCTTTTGAGCGTATTTTATTACTTCTTTTTTCAGTTCTATCATAATAATTTAAGACTTGATTTTATTTAATATAAATAACAAACTATCATAAAAATAAAATGTCTGATCAAATTAAATTTTTTCTGGAAGAAAGTAAAATGCCAAAAACTTGGTATAATATTGCTGCTGATCTTCCAAAACCTCTTTCTCCAGTACTTCATCCAGGTACTTTAAAACCAATAGGTCCAGATGATCTAGCTCCATTATTTCCTATGGCACTAATTGGACAAGAAGTATCTCAAGAAAGAGAGATCGAAATACCAGAACCAGTTAGAAATATTTATAAACAATGGAGACCATCGCCATTGTATAGAGCAAGAAAATTAGAAAAAGCATTGGATACATCGGCAAAAATTTATTACAAATATGAAGGTGTAAGTCCTACTGGTAGTCACAAACCGAATACAGCTGTTGCTCAAGCATTTTATAATAAAGAAGAAGGAACAAAAAAAATTACAACAGAGACTGGAGCTGGACAATGGGGAAGTTCACTTGCATTTGCTTGTTCAATTTTTAAGATTGAGCTTGATGTTTATATGGTCAAAGTAAGTTATGAGCAAAAACCATATAGAAAAATGATTATGCAAACATTTGGCGCAAATTGTTATGCTAGTCCATCAGATAGAACTCCTACTGGAAAAGCTATTTTAGAAAAAGATCCAAATAATACAGGAAGTTTAGGTATAGCAATTTCTGAAGCTGTTGAAATGGCAGCTAACGACGAAAATACGAAATACTCTTTAGGAAGTGTTTTAAATCATGTTTTGATGCACCAAACTATCGTAGGGAATGAAGCAATACTTCAAATGGAAATGGCGAATAATTATCCAGATATTTTAGTAGGATGCACAGGTGGTGGAAGCAACTTTTCAGGATTAGCTTTTCCATTTTTGGGCAAAAAATTTAGAGAAAATAAAGAGATTAGAGTTATTGCATGCGAGCCAAAATCTTGTCCGACTATAACAAAAGGTAAATATGCATACGATTTTGGAGATACTGGTAATAGAACTCCATTAGTTAAGATGCATACACTGGGATCTTCATTTATGCCTCCTTCAACTCACTCAGGTGGATTAAGATATCATGGTATGGCTCCAATGGTAAGTCATCTTGTGGATATAGGTGCTATTGAAGCAAAAGCATTTGGACAAAAGGAATGTTTCGAAGCTGGTGTGAAATTTGCAAATGCAGAAGGAATTGTTCCAGCCCCTGAAGCAACACACGCAGTCAAAGGGGCAATAGATGCAGCTCTTGAATGTAAAAAAAATGGCGAGAAAAAAACAATCCTATTCAATTTGTGTGGACACGGTCATTTCGACATGCAGGCTTATGGCGATTACTTTAATAACAAACTTTCTGAAGATAAATATAATGAAGGTGAAGTAAACAAAGCTTTAGAAAAACTACCTAAAATTGCATAAATTAGAATTGCGCTTTCTAGTATTATTAATTAAATAATAATATGTATTTTATAAATCCATTTAAAGGTTTAAGACCAAAAGAAGAAGAGGCTTCATCAGTTGTTATCGCAAGTACAGATCATTTATCTAAACAAGATATTGAAAATTTTAAAAATAAAAATCCTTGGAATTATTTAAACGTTTTTGCTGAAGAAAATAATAAAAAATCAAAAGAACAATTTAATCTTATGAAAAAAAAATCTATTTTAACTAAGGATAAAGAGAATTCATTTTATATTTATAAAATATCTACAGCAGATCATGCTCAAGTTGGTATTGTAGGAACAGCTAAACTTTCAGCATATGATAATTTACATATTAGAGGGCATGAAGAAATTTTTTTAGAACGCGCACAAAAAAGATTGAAGCAAATGGATAATTTAAACGCTCAAATAGGACCTATTTATGTAATTTATCCAGATAATGAAGAACTAACAGAATTAATTAAAAAGGAAATCGTTGAGAAACCAACATATTCATTTGATGCATTAGACAAATGTAAACATGAGATGTGGATTGTTAATGAAGAAAATAAAGTAAAGAGAATTTGTGATTTATTTAATTCTATCAACAGAATTTATATTGCAGATGGTCATCACAGAATGGAAGCACTATCAAAATTATCAGAATTTAAGAAGCATAGAAATCCAAATCATACTGGAAATGAACTATATAACTATTTTATGGTAGCTATATTTCCACAAAGTCAAGCGAGACTTCTCGATTATAATCGATTAATAAAAGATTTATACGGCTACTCAGAAAAAAATTTTATTAAAGAGGTGAAAAAGAAATTTAAAGTAGAAAAACAAAGTAATTCTTTTAAACCAAAAAAACCACAAACATTTGGAATGTATTTGGACAAGCAATGGTATTCCTTAGAATTAAAAGAGCCACCCGAGGAAAATCTTTTTCATATTATTAATTTAGATATAAATTTATTACATTATTATTTGCTTGAACCCATTTTAGGTATTGGCGACCCAAGATATGATAATCGAATAGATTTTTTAGCAGGATTTCATGGGCTTGAGGGAATTGAAAATAAAGTTGATACAAATTATGCTAAAGTTGGATTTGCACTATTTGCTACTCAAATGGAAAATGTAATTAGTTTTGCTGACAAAAAATTAAATATGCCGCCTAAATCAACATGGTTTGATCCAAAACCATTAGACGGTTTGATTGCTTACGATTTTGAGTAAAAATTATCTTGGGGTGCGTCAATTACTCATTTATTTCTTATAAGAAATATATATAAAAAAAGAATATAAAATTTTAAAAAATAATTATAAATTTTAAATTATTATGGAAAAACCAAGTATAAGACCAAACAATCCTAATTTTTCTAGTGGTCCATGCTCTAAGCGACCAGGTTGGACTATTGAGGCTTTAAAAGATACGCCGATCGGTAGATCTCATAGACACAAGGTTTGTAAGGAAAAATTAAATGAAGCAATTGTAAAATCAAAAAAAATTTTAGAACTACCTGATGATTATCTAGTAGGTGTAATGACAGGTTCCAATACAGGAGCCTTAGAAGCGGCAATGTGGTCTCTATTAGGTAATAGAGGAGTAGATGTTCTTGCTTGGGAAAATTTTGGTAAAGACTGGGTAATAGATATACTTGAGCAATTAAAAATAGAAGATGTAAACAGTTATGTGACTGATTATGGAATATTACCTGACCTTACGAAGGTAAATTTTAAAAACGATGTGATATTCACTTGGAATGGAACAACAGCAGGGGTTAGAATTCCAAATGGAGATTGGATACCAGAAGATAGAGAAGGTTTGACAATATGTGATGCCACTTCAGGTATTTTTGCAATGGATATAGATTGTAGCAAGCTTGATGTTATCACGTGGTCTTGGCAGAAAGTTTTAGGAGCTGAAGCCGCTCATGGAATGATAGCATTATCTCCACGTGCAGTAAAAAGACTAGAAAGTCATATTCCACCATGGCCAGTTCCAAAATTATTTAGATTGGCAAATAAGAAAAAATTAATTAAATCAATTTTTGAAGGTGGAATAATAAATACACCTTCGATGATTTGTGTGGAAGATGTATTGGATGCATTAAAATGGGTGGAATCAGTAGGTGGAACAAAAGGACTTATAAAAATTTCAAATGAAAATTTAAATATTGTAGAAAATTGGATTGATAAAAGTGAAAACTTTAAATTTATGTGTGAAGATAAAAAATTAAGATCTTCGACTAGTATTACTGTATTAATTAAGGATAAGTGGTTCACTAAACACAACGAGGAAGAACAAAGAGAAGTATTAAAGAAACTTTTTTCACTTTTAGAAAAAGAAGGAGTTGCCAATGATATCAACGGTTATCCTAAGGCACCTCCAAGTATAAGGATATGGGGCGGATCCACTGTACAAAACAGTGATATGAAAGCTCTTTTACCTTGGATTGATTGGGCTTATAATTCTATAAAAAATAATGCCTAAAGTTTTAATTTCAGATTCAATGAGCAATGTTGCTCAAAAAATATTTGAAAAAAATAATATTGCTGTAGATGTTAAAACTGGTTTATCAGAAGATGAAATAATCAAAATTATTCCAGAATATGACGGAATGATTGTTAGATCTGCAACTAAAGTAACAAAAAAAATCTTAGACGCAGCAAGTAACTTAAAGGTTATCGGAAGAGCTGGCGCAGGGGTTGATAATATAGATGTTCCTGTAGCTAAGGAAAAAAATATGATTGTAATGAATACTCCTGGTGGAAATGCAAATGCTACTGCTGAACACGCATTTGCTTTGATAATGTCAGTTTTAAGAAAAATTCCTTTTGCAAATGAAACAACGCATAATGGCAAATGGGAAAAGAAAAATATCAAAGGTACTGAACTTTCGAAAAAAACATTAGGGATAGTTGGTTTTGGAAATGTTGGTGTTAGATTAAGTAATCTTGTTAAAGGTTTTGATATGAAAATTTTAGTATGTTCTAAATCTTTAGAAACAAGAAAAAGTGAGTATCCTCATGTAGAAAATGCAAGTTTTGATGACTTGGTTTCTAAATCAGATATTTTAACTTTCCACTGTAAAGCTACAGCAGATGGAAGACCTATGCTTACTAAAGATCATTTAAAAAAAATGAAACCTACTGCTTACATAATAAATGCTGCAAGAGGAAATATTGTTGATGAAAAAGATTTAAGTGATGCTTTAAATGAAGGTCTAGTGGCGGGTGCTGCAGTTGATGTTTTTTCTAAAGAACCAGCAAAAGAAAATGTTTTATTTAATAATCCTAAAGTAGTATTAACACCTCACATAGCCGCTTCAACAACTGAAGCATCAATAGTAGTTGCAGAAATGGTTGCTAATCAAATTTCTGATTTTTTACTAAATGGTAAAAAATTAAACACAGTTTAATTTATTTATTAAATAAATTTTTTAATCCATTAGAAGAAGCTTCGCAAATACCCTTTTCTGTAATCAATCTAGTAACATATTTCGCTGGAGTTACATCGAAAGCTAAATTCATTGATTTACTTTTTTTAGGATAAATTTGAATTTTTTTAACATTTCCGCTTTCATCTAAACCTTCTATGTGAGAGAGTTCTTCTGAATTTCTTTCTTCAATTGGAATATCTTTATAGTTTTCAATATCCCAATCAATTGTTGAACTTGGTAAAGCAACATAAAAAGGTACATTGTTATCTTTTGCCGCTAATGCTTTAAGATAAGTTCCAATTTTATTACAAACATCTCCTGTTGCTAATGTTCTATCAGTTCCAACAATGCACATGTCAACCTCTCCTCTTTGCATAAGAATGCCGCCAGTATTATCTGCAATAATTGTATTTGGAATTTCTTCTTCACTTAATTCATAAGAAGTTAAATTAGCTCCTTGATTTCTTGGTCTTGTTTCATCTACCCAGACATGAACTGGTATACCATTTTTATGTGCATGATATATTGGAGACGTTGCGGTCCCCCAATTAATTGTTGCGAGCCAACCCGCATTACAATGAGTCAAAATATTTATTGTATCTTTTTTTTTACTATAAATTTCTTGAATTATTTTTAATCCATTTAAGCCAATATTTTCACAAAACTTAATATCTTCTTCACAAATTGCATTTGCTTCATTTAAAGCTGCTTTTAATAGCTCATTATTATTAACTCCTGATAATTTTTTCATCATTCGATCTACTGCCCATTTTAAATTAATTGCCGTAGGTCTCGATTGAATTAGTTCCTCTGAGCTTTTTTTAATAAAATTAAGATCATTTTTTTCCATAATAGCTAAAACAATGCCATAAGCAGCGGTCGCACCTATTAATGGCGCTCCCCTCACCTCCATAACTTTGATGGCAGTGATTGCATCTTTTGCGGTTTTGAGATCTTTAATTATAAATTGATGTGGAAGCTTTGTTTGATCAATAATTTTAACAGTTTGACTTTTATCATCAAACCAAATTGTTCGATATTCTTTTCCTTCTATTTTCATTTATTTAAAATTCTACCAGCTATGGTACTGAGTTTATCTTTAGTTTTTTGGGTTCTTTTTTCAGGTGCAGTAATTATAGCAACATCTAAACAATTATTTACTGGATCCTTTGGATCAATATGATTTTCAAAATTATCTATTAAGTTTTTAATCATGTTTTTTGCTTTAGCAGCATTTCCTAATAGAACTTTAATTACTTGTTGAACATCTACATTTTCATGATCAGGATGCCAGCAGTCATAATCTGTTACCATTGAAACAGATGCATATCTAATTTCTGCCTCCCTTGCTAATTTAGCTTCTGGCATATTGGTCATTCCAATTACATCGGCTTTCCAAGATCTATATAAATTAGATTCTGCTAATGTAGAAAATTGAGGGCCTTCCATAACTACGTATGTGCCTCCTCTTTGATATTCTATTTTTTCTTTTTTAATAGCTTCTTCACATGCATTCATCAATCCATTCGATGTCGGATGTGCCATAGAAACATGGGCAACTATCTCATCATCAAAAAAAGTTTTCTTTCTGGCAAAAGTTCTATCTATAAACTGATCAACAATAACAAATTTTCCTGGCGGCAAATCTTCTTTTAGAGAGCCTACTGCTGAAACTGAAACTATATCTGTAACTCCTAATTGTTTAAGCGCATCAATATTAGCTCTAAAATTAATATTTGAAGGGTTGATGAAGTGGCCACGCCCATGTCGTGGAAGGAAGTAAACATCTTTATTATTATAAGTTGTTTTTAAAACTTTGTCAGAGGGATTGCCCCATGGTGTATTTATTTCTAAAAGTTCTCTATCTTTAAACTCTTCCACATCATATAAACCACTTCCACCAATAATAGCAATTTTGTTTGTCATATTATTTAAAATGATTTATTTATAGCTCAAATATATATGGATTTAAAAGAATATATTAGATCAATAAAAGACTATCCTAAAAAGGGAATTTTATTTAGAGACATAACAACTTTAATTAAAAATGAAAAAGCATTTGCTAATTCAATTGACCAAATCATTGAAAGGTCAAAAAAATTTAAATTGGATAAGATTGCAGCTATTGAGTCTCGTGGCTTTGTATTTGCATCTGCTGTATCATATTTATTAAAAAAACCTTTTATTTTACTTAGAAAAAAAAATAAATTACCTGCAGACACCCACTCAGTAGATTTTAAACTTGAATATGGAACTGCAACAATTGAGGTGCATAAAGACTCTATAAATGAAAATGATTCTGTTTTAATAATTGATGATTTAATTGCCACAGGAGGTACGGCTGAAGCTGCAGCTGATTTAGTAGAGATTTCTAAAGGAAAAGTTGCAGGTTTTATTTTTGTAATTAACTTGTTTGACTTAGGTGGAAATAAAAAATTAATCGAAAAAGGTTATAAGACTGAGAGTTTAATTGAATTTCCAGGACATTAATTAATGGAAAAATTAAATAAAATAACAAAACTAAAAAACTTTGTTTATTATAATATTTTCATTGAAAGATTTAATAAAAAAATAAATTTTAAATTCCCAAATGATTTTTACAGATGGGATATGATAAAATTTTTACAAACTAAGAGAAATATTAAAAATTATCTAGAAATAGGCTGTGACCAAGACCAATTATTTTCTAAAATAAATATTAAAAATAAAGTAGGAGTTGATCCAGTTAGTGGAGGTAATGTAAGAAAATTAAGTGATGATTTTTTTACAACAAATAAATCAACCTTCGATTTAGTTTTTATTGATGGTCTACATGAATATAATCAGGTAAAAAAAGATATCTTAAATTCATTAAAATTTTTAAATCCAAATGGAATTATACTTGTTCATGATTGTCTACCCTCCTCGATGTCGAAACAAGCTGTTCCGAGATATAGGATGAGCTGGAATGGAAATGTATGGAAAGCAATAGTAGATTTAAGATGCGAAAGAAATATAGAAATATTTACTTGTGAAATCGATCAAGGAATTGCAATCATACAAAATAAAAATAATACAGATTTATTAAGCATTAACAAAAAACCTATAGAATTAAAATTTTATGATTTTTATAATAATTACAAAAAATATATGAGAGTAATATCGCTTGAAGATTTTAAAAAAATTTTCAATTAATATTTTTTAATCTTAACCAAGATTTTTTACAGAGCAATCCATTAAGAATTCCTAAGAATCTCATTTTATAAATTTTCCCTTTTTTTCCATTAAAAATAAATAAATAAAATAAGATTTTAAATATTGAAGAAATTAAATTTGAAGAAATATTAAAAATTGCAATCAAGTAACCATAATGCTTTCTACTATAATAAAACTTAGACCACATCCAGTGCCAATTTCTCAGATACTCAATTTTGTCATGAAGTATTTTATTTGTTGATGATCCACCTAAATGATTAATCAAAGAATTTTTAATTACAAATATTTTTTCACCTGATTTTCTAACTCTTTTACACAAATCAACATTTTCTAAATACAAAAAGAAATTTTTATCAAAATATTCTTGGTTCTTAATTTTTTTTTTATTTATAAGCATTGAAAAACCATCGACACACTCAACATTAAGAATATTTTTATTATAAATTTTTGAATTATTTTTGTCATAATTTGGATAATTTAAATTACTATTTAGAGGACTTATTATTCCAAAATCATTTATTGATTTTGCTGCATCAATTAATTTTTTAAAGGTATCTTTTTTAAATCTTGTGTCTGGATTTAAAATAAAAACATACTGGGTATTACTTTTTTTTATACCTATGTTGTTACCTGCTCCCATGCCTATATTTTTATTTATTATGACCTTTATATTGTCATATTTTGATAATAATTGTTTTTTCAATTTATGGTTTTCCGAATTTTCAACAACTATAATTTTTGATTTTTTAGGAAGTGAATTGATGCATTTAAAAATAACATTTTCACTTTTATACGAAACAATTACAAAAGTTATATTTTTTAAATTTAAAATCATGAATATTAATAAGTATACTTAATGGTTATATTATTGTAAAAAAAATAATGCAAAAAATTTTAGTTACTGGTGGCCTGGGATTTATAGCAAGTAATTTAATAGAAAAACTTTTAAAAAAGTATTATGTAATAAATGTAGATAAAGTTAGTTATGCATCAAACTTCTACAATACTAAAGATTACAAACATAAGAAAAATTATAAATTTATCAAATTAAATATTCAAAATAAAAAAAAATTTCAAAAACTTCTATTTAAATTTAAACCTGTGTGTATTTTTAATTTAGCTGCAGAAACACATGTAGATAGGTCAATTGATGGACCAATAAGTTTTATAAATTCAAACATTATCGGTACATTTAATATTCTAGAAGCTGTAAAAAATTATTATAAATTTTATAAAAAAATCAAATTAATACACATTTCTACTGATGAGGTTTATGGAGATGTACTTTATGGAAGATCAAAAGAAAATCATTCTTATAATCCAAGTTCTCCCTACGCTGCTTCAAAAGCTTCTTCAGATCATTTAGTTAATTCTTATATAAAAACATATAATATTCCTGCAATTATAACTAATTGCTCAAATAACTATGGTCCTAGACAACATCCTGAAAAACTAATTCCTAAATTAATCTATAATATAATTAGCAACAGATCCTTGCCTATCTATGGTGATGGTAAAAATTCAAGAGAGTGGATTTTTGTCACTGATCATTGTGATGCTTTAATAAAAATTTTTAAATCAGGAAAAGTAGGTGAAACATACAACGTCGGATCTAATATAAATGTTAATAATATTGATATTTGTAAAAGTTTACTAAAAATTGCACAAAAAAATATAAATATTGGAAAAAAGGTAAAAATTAAATTTATCAAAGATAGACCTGGACATGATAGAAGATATGCAATTGACAGTAACAAAATTATTAAAAGATTAAAATGGAAACCTAAAGTTAAATTAATTGATGGTTTAAATGAAACATTCAATTGGTATTTAAATAATAAAAAATATTATAGATCTATTAATATTAAAGATGTAACAAGAAGAATAGGTAAAATTTAATGATAAAAAAAGGAATAATATTAGCTGGAGGTCATGGATCTCGTATGAGTCCTTTAACTAAAGCTGTAAACAAACAGTTACTTCCAATTTATGATAAACCTTTAATTTTTTATCCTTTATCTATTCTAATGTTATCAAAAATTAGAGACATTTTAATTATTGTAAACAAAGGACAACTAAATCAGTATAAAAAGTTACTGCATAATGGTGAAAACTTAGGAATTAAAATAAAATATATTGAACAACCTTATCCCAAAGGATTACCAGATGCATTTATTTTAGGAGAGCAATTTATAGGTAGTGACAATGTGGCTTTGATATTGGGTGACAATTTTTTTTATGGACAAAGTTTATCAAGTAAACTTGTGAAAAGTAAAAATATTAATAATGGTGCTAAAGTTTTCCTTCATAAGGTAAAAAGACCTGAGTTATACGGCGTAGCAAAGATCAATAATAAAAATAAGATTGTTGGTTTAAAAGAAAAACCAAAAAAATACTATTCTGATTATGCAATTACCGGTCTATATTATTTTGATAACAATGTAGTAAAACATGCGAAAACACTTAAGCCTTCTAAAAGAAATGAGCTAGAAATAACTGATCTTCTTAAAAAATATCTTTATAAAAAAAAACTTTCAGCTGAAATTATAGGAAGAGGTGGTGCGTGGCTTGATACTGGATCTATAGAAGATTTCTATAAAACAAGTAATTTTGTTTCTTCAATTGAAAATAGGCAAGGTTTTAAAATTGCTTGCTTGGAGGAAATTTCATTAAATAATAATTGGATAAATAAGAAAAATATTCTTAATGCAATTAAATTTTATGGTAAGTGTGATTATTCAAAATATTTATCGAGCTTAATAAGTAAATGATAATTAAGACTAAATTTAAAGATTTATTTATTTTTCAAAATAAATCATATAAAGACAAAAGAGGCTATTTTAAAGAAATTTTAATTGAAAAAAAAATCAAAAAAAGATTTCCATTCAAAGTGATGTCATATTCAGGAAAAAATGTAATCAGAGGTCTTCATATTCAAACCAAACATGCACAGGGAAAGTTTATAACGGTAATTAAAGGAAAAATATTTGATGTTGCTGTTGACTTTAGAAAAAATTCAAAAACTTTTGGCAAAGTATACTCTAATGTTTTGAGTGAAAAAAATTCAAAATCAATTTTTATACCTCCAGGATTTGCACATGGTTTTTGCGGAATGGATAAAGAAAACTATATAGTCTATAGTTGTACAAAGTATAGAAATGCAAAATTTGAAAAAGCAATACTGTATAATGATAAAAAACTAAGAATTAATTGGCCAGTGAAAAAACCTGTTGTTTCAAAAAAAGATCAAAATGCAATGTCTGTTAAAAAATTCATATCTAGCTTCTTATAATGAAAAATAAAATTCTTGTAACAGGTGGAGATGGAAGATTTTCTAAAATTTTAAAGAAACAAAATTTGAAACTAGATTTATTTTTTGCCTCAAAAAAACAATGTGATATTACAAATATAAATTCAATATCTAAAATAGTTAAAAAAATTAGACCTAAAATAATTATTCATTGCGCTGGACTATCAAGGCCGATGATGGTTCACGAAAAAAACATTTTAAAAAGTATTGATCTAAATATTATTGGAACTTCAAATATTACAAAAGTATGCAAAAAGCATAATATAAAGTTAGTCTATTTTTCTACCGGCTATGTTTATGAAGGAAAAAGGGGCAACTACTCAGAAAATGATCCTGTTAAACCTTTTAATAATTATGGTCTTTCAAAGCTTGGTGGCGAGTGTGCTGTTTCAATGTATAAAAATTCTTTAATTTTAAGAATCACGATGACTGAAAAACCTTTCTTGCATAAAAATGCTTATACAAATTTAAAAACAAATTTTATGTATCATGAAGATTTAGCAAAAATTTTGCCAAAAATTATAAATAAAAAAGGAATTTTAAATGTAGGTGGTAAATCTCAATCAGTATATTCATTTGCTAAAAAAACTAATCCAAAAGTTAAAAAAGCTAAGGCCAAGTTAAAGGATACACTTCCGTTAAATCAAACTA
The DNA here is from genome assembly GCA_902589345.1 of uncultured Pelagibacteraceae bacterium. GTDB lineage: Bacteria > Pseudomonadota > Alphaproteobacteria > Pelagibacterales > Pelagibacteraceae > Pelagibacter. The sequence continues at coordinate 397,181 of CACISU010000001.1, forward strand.
TGAATTTAAAAAGATTTAGATCAATTATCAGTTAAAATTTTGGTAGCGGGAAGTGGGATCGAACCACTGACCTCGGGCTTATGAGTCCCGCGCTCTAACCAACTGAGCTACCCCGCCATTAAATTCGTATTGATATATACTACTTTTATTTTTTAGTTCAAACAAGTTTTGTTAAAAAAGTGTTATGAATGATTTTTAAATTAAAAAAAGTGATTAAGGCAATTATAAATACTGCAATTCTCTCATTTCTTGATCAAATTCACTTTCAATAACTTTTATTTGCTCATTGGTTAAAACATTCATCCACTCATCTATTGAACCTTTTCTAAAGAAGTTTTTTTTTCCAATTCTTTCTTTAAAGCCAAATTGATTTTCATGATTTTGTAAATTCTCAAAATGACATTTTTCAATAGCATTATTAATTTTATCGTTGTCAATTTCAAGATTATTAAATTTTTTTATAAATTCTAAAACATTTTTAAATGTGTCAAATGTATTTTTGTGAAGGTCTTCATATTTAATAAATATTCTTGGATAGATAGATTTTTTCCAACTTATATAATGAATTTTCCAAGATGACTTGAAATCAGCTAAGTTGTTATAATAATTTATCATATTTTGATTAATGATATTTTTGACAGCATCATCAATCTTAATATCTAAATGATGTGCATTTGAAATAGCTACTGATCTGGGATCTCTTACAATATAAATAAATCCTGCAGTATTTGCTTTATTTGTAAAATCAAAATTATTTACTTTTCCGTTAATGCTATGGGTTTTTAAAAAATTTATTTTATTATTCAGATTAATTTTATCCTGAGCCAATATAAAATACTTATAAATATCTAGACTTTTTTCTTTAATTTTACATATATCTTTAAATTGTGATGTTCGTGGAAATCTTGTAAAAAAATCCAAATTTTGAAAAACATCTTTTTTGTTATCAAATAAATAATTGGTTAAAAGTAGTCTTAACCAAGTATTTCCACTTTTCGGGTAACTAGCTAACCAAAGTATCATAATTTTTTTTATAAATTTTTTATATTTTATTTGCTAAATAATCTTTTAACAATTAAATTTTACCAAAACATATTATGAATAATGATAAAGTTGAAACTCAAAATGAGATTAATAGTTTAGTTGCTCTTTTTGAAAATCGACACTATGAAAAAGGATTAGAATTATCAAAAAATTTAATTATAAAATATCCAGATTCTCCTGATGTTTTGTTTTTAAATGGAATTATAAATCTTGCTTTAAATAATTACTTAAATTCAATAGATTCATTTTCCAAAGTAATTAATATTAATAAGAATAATGCTGATGCCTACAATAACAAAGGTGCAGCTTTATATCATTTAGGAAATTTTAATGATTCATTAGAAGAATTTAAACATGGATTAAAATTGCAACCAAATAATCCAATTTTTCTAAATAATGTTGGTAACAGTTTGAATTCATTAAAAAAATTTGATGATGCTTTGTGGTATTATAATGAGTCATTGAAGTTTTATAAAAATTATAACTTGCCAATTTTAAATACAATAAGATTACTTACACATTTTGATACTAAAGAAATAAGTAATGTTTATATTGATACAAATAATAAAATACGATCAGTGAAATATGATTTTAATATTAATGAAACTATTTCTGATAAAAAAATAATATCATTTTTTAAAGATTATATTAAATTAATACCTAAAGAATTGATTGAATATGATTATAAAGCTACAGAAATTTTTAGAAGAGATAAGAGTTTAAATTGCAATAGACATGAAAAAATTTTTAATAAATTTAATGCAATTCCTGAGTTTTGTTTTGGATGCTTTAAAATCCAAATAGAAACCAAAAATATCTTAGATTTTATAAAACTCTATATAATTTTTGATAAAATTAAATTGTCAAATAATATAAGAAAGTGTGCTATGGAAACGCGAAAAAATATTCCTGGTTCATATAAAGGTTTTATTTATTGCTCTAGTACTGAAGAAGCGAATAAATTATTAAGTTTTATTTCTACGATATTAAAAAAAACAATAGATAACAGAGTTAATATAAAAATTAAAAGAGGCTGTTCTGAATTTGCAGAGTCATATCCAAATTATGCTGAGACAAATCCTACCTCAAAAAATTTTATGCATTATAATCAAACTTGGAAATCCTACGAAAAAGTTATTGATGAAAATAAAAGTTATAAAAATAAAGTTTTTCACTCTACCTTGGATGGGGTAACTCTAAGTGATATTTTAATAATTAAAAATTGGATTATTTATGCTAAACATATAGGCGACAATTCTTGTAAAGATCTAGATAGTATTAATTTTAAATCTGACTATATTAATAGGCAAGTTTTGAATCAATTAGATGAAAGAAAAAGCGAATTTTTGAAACTTCAACAAGGTAGTTTGAATTAAATCCAATTAGATTAACAAATATTTTATAATTTCAATCACGAAGAGTGTTAATTTACTGAAAATTTAATTTGAAATAAAATATAAGGTCTGTATATCTTCGAATTTGTGAGAATTGAAGAAGATCTAAAACTGGATTACTCTGATGTGCTTTTTAGACCAAAAAGAAGCACTCTTTCGAGCCGTAAAGATGTAAACCTAAAAAGAACTTATAAATTTAAGTATAGCAACAATGAGTGGTCGGGCATTCCTATCATGGCAGCAAATATGGATGGTGTTGGAGAATTAGGAATTGCAGAAAAATTATCTCAGTATGGGATGATTACGTGTTTAACTAAACAACATGATGTAAAAAAGATCAAACAATTTAAAAAAATAAAATCAATATATCCAAATATTGCTTTAAGTATTGGAATAAAGAAAGAAGATTTTCAGAATTTAGATAAAGTTTTAAAAGAATATAGTTTTATTAAATTTCTATGTATAGATGTAGCAAATGGTTACTCGGAGCGATTTAGTGCATTTTTAAAATCAGTAAGAGATAAATATCCAACTAAAACTATAATAGCAGGTAATGTTGTGACTGCAGATATGACGCAAGAATTAATACTTAGTGGAGCTGATATTGTAAAAGTTGGTATAGGTCCTGGTAGTGTTTGTACTACTAGAATTCAAACAGGTGTTGGTTACCCTCAACTAAGCGCAGTTATAGAATGTGCAGACGCTGCTCATGGACTAGGTGCTCATATGATTGCAGATGGTGGGTGTACATGTCCTGGTGATGTGGCCAAAGGTTTTGGTGGAGGAGCTGATTTTGTTATGTTAGGTGGTATGTTTGCTGGACACGATGAAGGTAAAGGTAAAATTGTAAAATCAAATGGTTCAAAATATATTGAGTTTTATGGTTCAAGTTCCGATACAGCAAATAATAAACATTACGGTGGTCTTTCTTCTTATAGAAGTAGCGAAGGAAGAACTGTAAGAGTTAAATATAGAGGAAAAATTGAAAGTACTATTCAAAATATACTTGGTGGAATAAGAAGCAGTTGTACTTATGTTGGAGCTCCTTCACTTAAACAATTAAGTAAATGTACAACTTTTGTAAGAGTTGCAAAACAATTTAACGATACTTTTGTTAAATAATTTCAATTGAGTCCCCAATTACTATAGAACCAGATTTCAAGATTTGGCATCTCAATCCACCTTTTCTCAAAAATTCTTTAATAATATTGTCTTTCCCAAGTTTTTCTTGAAGTGTCTTACAAGGTCTACAAAGATCGTGAACAAGAAGTGTAGAGGTTCCAATAGATAATTTTTTATCAATTAAATCGTTTAGCTTAATATCCTTTGTAATTAAATTTCTTCTAAAATCTTTATATAAAAAATTAGTATTAAATAAGTTGTTATAATAATCTATATTTTCACTCTCAATTAAAGTAATTTGGCTTTCAATATCATTAAATTCCTTAAAATATCTATCGCCTTTTATCCCCTTGCCTTCAACAAGATCTATTCTTTCAACATTTGAAATTAATTTATTATTAAGCTCTGTGATTCCTATTTCTATTATTTTTGACATTTATTTAATATTTTTTTCAGTAATATTTATATTGCCAATATAAAACATTAAAACTATGTACTGAATTAATGCGTATATAGCTATTGGAGTAATGTAAGTGATTTTATCAAAAATTTGAGCTCCTACAACAATACCCATTGCTCCATTTTGAAGAAGAGCTTCTATTCTAATAGCCCTCTTTGAACCAGTGTCATCAATAAATACATTTGTAATAGTAAATACAGAAATTAATATTAAAAATACTATAATAAATGAAATTCCACCAGTATCCTCAAAGTAACTTTTTAAATTAAATCTTTCTGTATAAATTGCATAAAAAATTATAAATAAAAAAAGAAAAAGAGCTGCTCTATCTAACCCAAAAGTTTTATTTTCAATATATTTTGGAAATTTAGATCTCAATAAGACACCTATCATTGTTGGTAATGACATGAAAAAAAACAATTTTAATGAAAAAGATAATAATTCAACTTCAAAATTACCATCAAATACAAACATAGAAAATAAAGTTAAAAATGTAGGAATAGTCATGAAAGAAAATAACGCACATATAGAAGTAAGAATGATTGATAGTGCAACATTTCCTTTAATTAATTTAGTTGCATAATTAGACATTACCGCAGAGGGAAGTATTAATAATAAAAAAACTCCTAATTGGAATTCTTCTCTCATTGGGTAAGCTTTAACTAATATTAGACCAATTAAAGGTAAAATAATTAATTGAGAGATTAAACCAATAATTAAATTATTGGGTTTTTTAATTACTTTTATAAAATCATTTATATTTAAATTTAATCCTAAGGCGAACATTATAAATATCGTTCCAAAAGGTCCTACTAATTTTACGAATTCCATAGTGGGTATTAATAGATGTTTTTAAAATATTTCAAAGTATAAAGTATCAATTTTGATTATAAAATTTTATTTATCATAATTTATACTTGTTTAATTTCCAATTTTAATATTACTTAAGATCAAATGACAAAACAAATATTATTTTCAACAAATATAAGAGAAGAAGAAGTTAATATGTGCCTAACAAAAACTTACATGAGTACATTTACTGACTTTTATGAATTTCAAAGATTGTGGTTTTATAGATCTTATAAGGCATTTAATGATTTTGATAAATATTTAATACTTGCTTATTTTTTTCATAAAACTTTTGATACTTACAATGATTACTTTATTAAAAAAACATATGACGAATTTTATACTTTAGATTCTTTTGAGATAGAGAAATTCAACATTGTTAATGTTTCAAAAGACTTGATTATTACCAAGGAAACAGCAAGAAGAAAAATACTAGAACTTGAGAAAGATGGGATACTTCAGAAAGATAAGAAAAGTATTAGATTAAATCAAAAAGGAATTAATACTCACAAACCAGAAGAATCAATTAAAAGTTTATCAAGATTTTTATCGTCTTTTTCAAAAGTTCTTTACAATAATAAATTTTTAAAAAAAGAAATTACTACTGAAAATGTTGAAAAATTAATTAAAGAAAATTTTACACAATTCTGGAAATTTTTTTTAGATTTTCAAATTCCATATTGCTTGCAATGGAAAAAATTTCATGGGGATTTGGAAGTTTTTATTATTCTTGGGATGGTTATTTATAATCAAAATTTATATTTAAGAAAAAAATCAAATCATGAAGTTGACAAAAATTTTTTTAAAAATGAATATATAGATAAATTGATACATTTATCTGAAAAAGAAGGAATCAATGCAATGACAATTTCAGATTTAACAGGAATACCTCGCCCAACTATTTTAAGAAAACTAAATAAATTGCAAGAAAAAAAGTTAATCGTGAAAAATAAAAATAGTTTATACACATTGACTGGCCTCTACCAAAATATAAAAGATGTGGATAGCATCAGATTAAAAACAATTAAAAAATTGTCAGGATTTCTTGCAAAAATATATAATATTATTGGAACTTAAAGTGAAACAATAATTCCAGTTAAAATTACAACAAAAGATATCAAGCTTATAAAAACTATACTTTCAAATTTTTCTTTTTTTTCTTCAGATCTTACTTTGTTTAGCAAAATGTTTATATCAACTTTATTTTTAACTCTTTTTCTTTTGTTTACTTCTGGGTTTTCTATTTGATTATCTGCTAATTGTTCTCCACTCATGTCTATATTAAACAACACTATTACAAAGTTCACAATTTGAGTTGTGACCAAATTGGGTTTGTTATTTTTAATATAAATTTATATATTTAATTAATATTAATTTGACCAAAATGAGCTTTAAATTTTAATATTTTTTTGGTTAAGAGGTTTTTCCAATAAATTTGCTAAGTATTTTTTCTTTTCAACTTCTATATATATTTTTTTTGATCCTATATCATCTAAGTGATCTTTAGAAACGTATCCATAGGATATGTTTTTATTAAAACAAAATGAAAAGTTTCCTGAAGTAGTTCTTCCTACAATATTATTATCTAGATAAATAGGCTCATCATGTAGTAATAATGGTTCACCTGGATTTGAATTTTCTAAAGTTAACATGATTAATTTCTTTTTAATTTTTTTATCTTTAATCTTAACTAATGCATCTTTACCGATAAAATTTATATTTTTTTTAAAACTTACTGCAAACCCGAGTGATGCCTCATATTGATTTTCTTCTGGAGAAATGTCGTGGCCCCAGTGTAAATAACCCGATTCCATTCTCATTGTATCTAAAGCATGCATTCCACAATTTGATATATTAAAATTTTTACCTTCTTTTATTATAGATTTGTAAAGGTTTGCTGCTTGATTTGTTTCTACATATATTTCATATCCTAATTCTCCTACATAAGATAATCTTTGTGCCCATACACTTATTCCATCGATATTTACTAATTTACCAGTCCCAAACGGAAACTTTTCATTAGAAAAATCATCTGTACTTATTTTAGAAACTAGATCTCTACTTTTTGGGCCAAAAATACCTAAGCAACAATATTTTTCTGTTACATCTGTTAAAGAAATATCTGTGGATAAATATTTTAAAATATGGAATTTGTCCCTTTCTCTGTTTGCAGCTGATGAAATCACCCTATAGTGATTCTTGTCCATACAAACAACTGTCAAATCAGTTTCTATACCTCCGTCTTTATTTAACATTTGGGTATAAGTGGTTTTTCCTATTTCATTTTTAATATTAGCAGTACATATTTTTTGTAGTTCATCATGGACACCGTCGCCTTTTAGATCATATTTTGCAAAAGCACTAAGATCAAAACATCCAACATTTTCTCTTGTATTTTTTGTTTCAAATTCTACAGCCGGATACCAATTTTGATAATTATATGAATATTCATATTCTGGTTTTTCGGTATTTTTTGAAAACCACATAGGCCTTTCATATCCTGCTGAAACTCCAAAGCATGCCCCAGCATTTTTCAATTCATCATGATAAGGTAAAAGTTTTTGATTTCTTGATGTTTTGTGCTGCTTATATGGCCAATGCATTCCATATAAATCTCCTAAAGTTTCAGTAATTCTTTCCTTAATAAAATTTACTTCTGAATGAAAATTTTGAAATCTTTTTATATCATAAATAAATAAATCTTCATTTATGTGTCCATTAATTATCCATTCAGCTGTTACTTTTCCAACTCCTCCTCCCGTCCCTATTCCAATGCTATTTAAACCACAGCATGAAAATAAATTCTTTAAACCAGGTACTTCACCTAATAATGTATTTGTATCAGGTGTAAAAGACTCAGGACCTGCAAAAAATTTTCTAATTCCTGCCTTTTCAAGTATAGGAACTCTTTTTAAAGCTGCTTCTAAGTATGACTCAAAATGTTCAAAATTTTCTGGAAATTCTCCATAAGAAAAATCATCTGGTACTCTATTAGTTTTATTGAAAGCAGGAATTGATTTACCTTCAAATATTCCAATTAGCATCTTTCCTGCATCCTCTTTTAAATATAAACGATCATCAAAATCTCTTAAAACAGGAATATTTTTTGGCAACTCGTTAATACCCTCAGTAATTATGTAAAAATGTTCTGCTGGGTATAGTGGGATACTAAAACCATTGTCTTCACCAATTTGTCTAGACCACATTCCAGTTGCAAGCACAATATATTCACATTCTACAGTTTGTCCTTTAACGACAACTCCAGCTACTCGTCCATTTTTTTTAATTATTTTTTCAACTGGTGAGTTTTCAAATATTTTTGCACCCTCTTTTCTTGCAGCTTTGGCTAATAAATTGGTAACTCCAATAGGGTCAGCTTGTCCATCTCCTGGCATGAATATTCCACCTAAAATGTCTTTATCATTTATAATTGGATATATTTTTTTTATTTGCTCAATATTTAATACTTCAACATTTACATCATACAATTGAGCAGTTGTTGCCTGTCTTTTCAGCTCTTGCCATCTTCCTTTTGTTGTAGCTACTGATAAAGCACCATTTAATTTTAAACCACTTGAAAAATCTAGCTCCTTCTCTAATTTTTTATAAAGATCTAATGAATATTTTCTAATTTTGGTTACACCAGCTGATGGTCCTAGTTGACTAACTAAACCTGCTGCATGCCAAGTTGTACCTGATGTGAGCTGATCTCTTTCTAGTAAAATTGTATCTTTCCATCCAAATTTGGCTAAATGATAAGCACAAGAGGTTCCAGTTACACCACCTCCTATTACAACAACTTTTGTAGAACTTGGTATTTTGTTCATCAATTTATTATATCTTAATTTCAGGAAATGAAGGAGAATTCATCTTGTCTCCATGATTTAGTTTAACCTCAGGGAACGGAGGAGAAACTTCTCCTTTTCTTTTTGCAAATGTTGCATCATCACCCACAAATCTGACTGAAAATGCTCTTCTTCTATTTGGACTTAAATTTCCTGGGGCTCCGTGAATTATTGAAAAATTAAATGCTATCAAGTCACCAGGCATTAAATCCCATGAGGCAATATCATAATTTTCAACATTTGCACTAATGTCAGGCACATTTTCAAGTCCATCGTCTTTTTTTTCATAAGAATGACCAAAAAATTTAGTCGGTAAATATTGTTTATTCCATGTATGGGAAAATTTAACAAACTCTGGGCAAATTTCTTTGATTATTTTGTCCAAAGGTATCCATAAACTACAATTATCTTTACCATCAACACAATAATATGGCTGATCTTGATGCCAAGGTGTTCGTTTAGTTGAACCAGGTTCTTTAATAAGAACATGTTCGTGAAATAAATTAACTTTTTTAGATTGCATTAATTCTGAAGCAACTTTTGCAATATTAGAATTAAAGATAAAATCTTTATATTCAGAGATTTTTTGCCAGTTACAATAATCATCATAAAAAACTTCTTTTCCATTTAGTTCTTCATACACACACTTATATTGACTTGGATTTTTGAAATTTTTTTCAATTCCTTTTGCTAAGGTTTCAATCCATTTTTTTGAAATAATATTTTTAATTAAAACTACACCAAATTTTTTATAATTCTTTATTGTAGTCTGGCACAAAGACATATGTGGCTATATCATTTGTAAACCAACGCCAGTTTTAGGATAAGTATATAAATTATAATTTGCTGTAAGTTCGTCTCCTGCTTTTATATCTCTTACTGCTACCATAAAAAAAAATTTAGCATCACTTTTTTCGTGCAAATTATAAAACAAATTTTCACCTTCATTATTTTTACCAGGGAAAACTTTAGTGGTAGCGTTTATATCAATTGCGTCACCAAATTTAAGTTTAGGCATCACATCTGAAACCATTCTTATTACAGTAGGCTCATTTGAGTGATTATAAAATCCACCAAGTGGAGTTCTTATGTATTTATTTTCAAATTGTTCATCTCTTATATGGGTAATTCCTATAAAAGAATTTTTTTTAATATCTATTGTTGAAAAAAGTCCGAGACCTTCAATCGGAGAATTTTTAATTGTTAATCCATCTGGTAAAGGTCTATACATTATGAGATTGCCTCCTGAGGTGTAACAAATTTATGTCCGAAACTATCTGCCACAGCTTTATGTGTAACATTTCCTCTGTGAACATTTAAACCAGCGAGAAAATTGTGATCTTCAAGTAAAGCTTTTTTATACCCATCATTAGCAAGTCTTGATAAAAATGGAATTGTTGCTTTATTTAATGCTAACGTAGAAGTTCTTGGAACGCCACCTGGCATATTAGCAACACAATAATGAACTACATCATCAACTATATAAGTTGGGTTAGCATGTGTGGTTGGTTTACTAGTTTCTACACATCCACCCTGGTCAATAGCTACATCAACAATCACAGATCCTCTTTTCATTTTTTTTATCATGTCTTTTGTAACAAGTTTTGGTGCCTCTGCACCAGGTATTAATACACCACCAATCAATAAGTCGCAGTCACTAACAAGTTTTTCTAAGTCAATTTTATCACTATGTTGTGGTATTATTTTATCTCCAAATATTTTTTGAAGTTGTTCTAATCTTTCTACTGACTTATCTACAATATGAACATTTGCTTTCATTCCTGTTGCAATTAAAGCTGCATTTTCACCAACTACTCCACCTCCCAATATAACAACATTAGCGGGATCTACTCCTGGAGCTCCTCCTAATAAAAGTCCTCTTCCTTTTTGGTTTTTTTCTAATGAATGTGCTCCAGCTTGAATTGACATTCTTCCAGCTACCGCACTCATTGGTGCTAGTAATGGTAATCTTCCAGTATTATCTGTAACTGTTTCGTAAGCGATACAAACAGATTTAGATTTTATAAGTCCTTCTGTTAATTCTTTTGCAGCAGCTAAATGTAGATAAGTAAAAACAATCTGGTTTTCCTTAATCATATTAACTTCATTTGATAAAGGTTCTTTAACTTTAACAATTATATCTGAGTCATTAAAAATATCTTCAGCTTTATCAATTATTTTAGCTCCTACACTTTTATATTGATCATTATAAAAACCTGCTTCAAATCCACCATTATTTTCTACTAAAACTTGATGTCCATTGGAAATTAATACTTTGACACTATCAGGTGTTAATCCAATACGATTTTCTTGTGGTTTAATTTCTTTAGGAACGCCAATTTTCATTTAGAAAATTAATTTTTTTTGCTTTTTGAATAGTTTAATATACCAGTTCTTAATTTATCTATAATTTCATCAATATGTTTTTTTTCTGAAATAAACATTGGAGCTATTATTAAACAATCTCCTGTAGCTTTAAAATTAATACCAGCTTCATAACAATGTTTAAAACAAGTAAATCCAGCAGCTCCTGGTTTTTTATCCATTTTTAAATCAATTCCACCCATCATTCCATAACCTCTTATATTTTCTACTACATCAATATCTTGAAGAGAGAATAATGCTTCTTGGAAATAAGGTGCCATTTCTTTTGATCTTTTAAAAATATCTTCTTTTTCAAAAATATCTTGAACTGCTAATGCAGCGGCAACTGAAACAGGTATACCTGAATAAGTATAGCCATGAAATAACTCAATTGTTCCTTTTGGAGAACCATCCATTATTGCATCATAAATTTCTTCTTTACATGCAACAGCTCCCATTGGAACTATCCCATTTGTTGTTGCCTTAGCCATTGTCAATAAATCAGGTGTTACTCCAAATTCTTGTGATCCAAATGGTGAACCCATCCTTCCCCACCCTGTAATAACTTCATCAAAAATTAATAATATTCCATGTTTGTCACATATTTCTCTTAATCTTTGTAAATATCCTTTCGGTGGAACAAGTGTACCTGTAGATCCTGCAACAGGTTCTACAATACAAGCTGCAATATTTTCTGCTCCAAAATTTGCACATATTCTTTCTAAATCATTTGCGAGTTCTGCTCCAGTCTCAGGTTGACCTGAAACAAATTTATGCTCAGGTAAGTGAGTATGTCTCATATGAACAACTCCTGGCATTAAAACACTGGCGAAAGTTTTTACATTATTTACCATACCTCCAACTGAAGTGGCCCCAATATTCATTCCATGGTACGCTCTTTCTCTTCCTACAAATCTATATCTATGACCTTCTCCTCTTGCTTTATGATATGCAATTGCTATTTTAATTGCTGTCTCAACAGCAGTAGATCCGCATATTGTATAAAAAATTCTATTTAAATTTCCTGGGGTGTGTTTGGAAATTCTTGTTGCTAATTCAAATGATCCACCAAAACCTTGTTGAAACGGCTGACAATAATCAACAGTTTTTAATTGATTGGTAATAGCATCGATAATTTCTTTTCTACCATGTCCTAATGGATTACAAAAAAGTCCTGAGCTTGCATCTATTTGGGTTTTGCCTTCATGGTTTTTTAAATAACAACCTTTAGCCTCGACAATTAATCTTGGTTTTTCTTTAAAATCTTTATTTGATGTAAATGGCATCCAATGCTCATTAAGAGAATTGGGCATTTTAAATTTATTTTCTGAACTCATAATTATTTATTGTCAATTTTAACTTCTAGACTAAAAAAAAAATTTAACTAGAAGATTATTTGCCTATATTAACAAGAATAAGTGATAATGCAATTATAAGTTGTGCTCAAAATATATAATTAGTTCATTTACTTTGGCTAAAAATTCAAATTAAATACTTGTTTTATTAATTAATAAAAGGGGAATAAATGAAAAAAATAATAAGTTTTATTCTAGCAAGCATTGTTGCTCTTAGCTTTTCAATTTCAGTTGCAAATTCTGCAGCTAAAGAAGTAAGAGTTGCATTCTTCTTAGAATGGGCGACTCCTAACCAAGAAGATAAAGTTAAAAAAGCTTTTGATAAAGCGTTAGGTGTACCAGTTAAATGGACTAACTTTGCAACTGGTGGTGAGATGACAGAAGCTATGTTGTCTGGAGATATCGATATTTCTTTTTCACAAGGTTTAACTCCATTCGTAAACGCTGTTAATGCAAAAGCACCTATTAAGCTTGTTGATATTGCAGTTATTTATGGAATGGGTGGAACTACTTGTGTTGCCGCTAAAGGTATAAACAAGGGTAATGCTTCATCTAAATTAGATGGTCAAAAAGTAGCTGTTCCTTTAGGAACAATGGCTGACTATGTGTTCAAAGAAACAATGAGAGTTGTAGGAGCTGATATTTCTAAAATGAAAGTTGTTGATATGAACCCTGAAGATGGATCTGCAGCATTTGTTAACGGAGACGTTGCAATGGCATGTTTATTCGGTGGAAAATCTATTAAAGCAGCTAAAGAAAAAGGTGCATCACTATTAACAGTAAAAGAAGCTCAAGATGCTGGTATTGCTGGTATTGACATTACTTCAGTAACTAACAAATTCCTAAAAGAAAATCCTGGAATGGTTAAGACTTTTGTTGAAGTAACTCACGACGCAAACGCTAGATACAATGCTGGAAAATCAGATATGAACATCATCGCAAAAGATGCGGCTATGGATCTTGCTGGTACTAAAAAGCAAATGGGTGGATTTGAGTTCATAAATGCAGCAACAATGAAAAGTAAGTATATGAATAAAGGTGGAATACTTATGACTTACCTAGAAGTTATGGGTAACATGTTTGCTACATCTGAGAACCCTGCACTTAGTGATTACTCTAAAGTTGTAGATACTAGTTATCTTCCATAATTAGAGTAAAAGAGAATATTAAATAGGCGCCAATTTAATAAATTGGTGCCTATTTTTTTTAACAAAATTTTAATATAAAGTCACAATATTATGAGCGATCTAGTTTCTCAAAATGTGAATATGATTTTTAAATCTCTTAAGGGAGAAACTGTCCACGCACTTAAAGATGTAAGTTTTACTCTAAAAAAAGGTGAATTACTAACTGTTCTAGGTCCTTCTGGGTGTGGAAAAACAACTTTATTAAATATAGCTGCTGGATTCCTTAGACCAACATCTGGGATGATTAAACTTGGTGATAAAGAAATAAATGGACCTGGTGTTGAAAGAGGAATGGTTTTCCAACAAGGTGCTTTGTTTGAATGGTTGACAGTTGCACAAAATGTAAATTTTGGTCTTCGAATGAAAAAAGTAGACCCAGCAGAAACTGCAAAAAAAGTTGATGAATGGCTAGAAATAGTTGGTCTACAAGGATTTGGAAATACTCCTACTTATCAATTATCAGGTGGAATGCAGCAAAGAGTAGCTCTTGCAAGATGCTTAATTAATGATCCAGATCTAATTTTAATGGATGAGCCATTAGGAGCACTAGATGCTTTAACTAGAGAAAAAATGCAGTCTTTAGTTTTAAAAATTTGGAAAGAAACTGGAAAAACAATTATTTTAATTACTCACTCTGTAGAAGAAGCATTGTTATTAGGTGAAAGAGTATATGTAATGGCTCCAAGACCAGGAAGAATACATAAAGAATATAAACTTCCATTTGCAAATATGGGACTAAAAGAAGATTTAAGAGAAATCAAGAATAACAATGAATTTGTAACTAAACGAGAAGAAATCCTATCAATGATTTGGGATATGGAAGAAGAAATTATGGGTAAAGAAAATTAAATGATTACTGGAATAATTACATTTCTAACAATTTTTGCTGTTATAGGTTCAATACTTTATGGTCAAAGATTAATTAAAACTGAAAAAAGTGATGCAGTTTTTGGAAATCCAGAAAGAGCTAAGGGTGGTATTCATTGGGTTATCGTTGGAAGTAGTTTTCTACTATTTACTTGGCTTTATTATTCTTGGGATATAGCAAAAGCATTTTACCCAAAGTCTGCAAATGAGCTTTGTCAGGTAGCAAAGGTAAATGAATCTTTATTATCTCTGAAATATCTTTTTCCAATAGAAGAAAGAAGTCATAAAAGTACTGCTCTTATTAAACGTGAAAATATAAACATAAGTGAAAAAATTAATATAATACAAAATTTATCAGGCTTAAGTAATGAGGATAAAGCAAAATTTGTTAATTTACTAAATAAAACTAGGCAAACTATTCCTTTATTAACTAATGAAAAATATATCGAATATGAAACTAAAAATACTATAACCAATTTAACAAATAGAATTAATAAACTAACTGAAGAGTTTCCAAAAGAAAGCTATCCTCCTGCTTTAAGCGAGGCAGAAGAAAATAAAAGAATAGAAGCTTTAAATAATCAATTAGGTTGGGGTGCCACCGGCATGGAAGTTCCTCCTTTGCCCGAGAGTAAAGTTGGTATGAAATTCAATGCAGCTGCTAAAGAATTAAATTTAATTAGTGATGAATTTTTTTCAATGAGAAATCATAATCCTCAGTATTTAAGACTACTAAAAGAAATTAGAGATGAAATTAAAGAATATAAAGATGCCTTAAATGAAGATCAAACATTAGAAATGACTTATATAAAGGAAATAAGAAAACTTGGTCAAAGAATTGAGTATGAAAGTGTTTTTCCACCAAATGCATTAGACGGTATGGAGTTGGCTATTAGAAACTTTGATAAAGTTCAAAAAGATCAGCAAGGATCTATACGAATTAAAGATATGTTATTGTTTCCAGGTGGAACTATAGTTGCAAGCGGCCCAACTTGTGCAGAGGATGGTCCGGGTAGATGGTTACCTAAACCTTCAGATACTTTTAGGATTTTTGGAGATTTATTGAAGCCTAGTGTTGGTTTTAAAATGATACCAATGATCTGGTATGAAATGATGGGTGTTAATAGAATTGTTGGTTTCTTTCTTCCAGATTGGATAGCAGATGTTATGCCAGGAAAATATCCTGTCCATACTTCTGATGGAACTGTAGAACCAAACTTTAAAAGCAAAGTTTTAGACGTAGTAACAGGTGAATTCGAAGCATTTAAAATACCAGTTCCCACAGGACATATTTGGGATTCATTCTTAAGGGTGTTTTTAGGACTAACACTAGGTATTATTTTTGGTGTTCCACTTGGAATATTTATGGGACTGAATAGATTTGCAAAAGGATTTTTTGATCCATTAGTTGAGTTGTACAGACCGGTACCCCCACTAGCTTGGGCACCCTTGGTAATTACAGTATTTGGAATTGATAATGTCGGAAAAGTATTTTTATTATTCATGGTATCATTTTCAATTATGATTATTTCTGCAAGAGCTGGGGCATCTGGAACACAATTATCTAAAATTCATGCAGCTCATTCCTTGGGAGCATCCAGATGGCAAATACTTAAAGAAGTTATTTTTCCAAATTCGTTACCAGAAATATTAACTGGAGTTAGGGTTGCAGTTGGTATGTGTTGGGGAACATTGGTTGCTGCTGAATTTTTAGCTGGTACTTCGGGAATAGGATTTGTTGAAAATGTCGCAAGAAAATACATGCAATATGAAGTTATTTGGATAACAATTTTTGTTATGGGAATGTTAGGACTAATATTCGACGTTACAATTAGAAAAATAATAGATAAAACTATTCCATGGCGTGGAAAAGGTTAATATTTTTATTTCTTTTTTTATCTTCAATATCTTATGCAGACGAAATTAAACTTAATAAGATTATTGCATTAGATGAACCTTGGGGATCTACATTTATTAATAATAATGAATTATTAATTACTGAAAAATCTGGGAATATTAAATTAATAAATTTATCTACTAAAAAAATTAATAAAATAAATCATAATTTAAATGTTCTTGAATATGGTCAAGGTGGACTTTTAGATATAATTTACAAAGAAAACATAGTTTGGGTATCTTATACTGAGAAGATAGATGGTTGGAAAACAAGTACATCTATAGCTAAAGCAAAATTTGATAAAGAAAATTTTGATTTTAAAAATATTTTTCAAGCTTTTCCACCAATAGACTCAATTTATCATTTTGGATCAAGACTAGCTTTAAAAGATGATTATTTATATGCTTCTGTTGGTGAAAGAGGTGAAGGAATGATTGCACAAGATGGCTCAAAACATCCTGGCAGCATTATAAGAATTCATTTAGATGGGAAGATACCAAAAGATAATCCAAAATTTATAAACAAAAATGATTGGTTGCCTGAAATATATCAAATAGGAGTAAGAAATCCTCAAGGTTTAACTTTATCTTCATTTGATGGAAAAATTTATATTAGCAATCACGGTGCTAAAGGTGGTGATTGGTTTGGAGAAGTTAAGAAAGGTGAAAATTATGGTTGGAAAATTTTAGGATGGGGAGGAACAAATTATACAGGATTGCCAATTGGTCCTAAGTGGAAACCAGGTTTTACTAAAGCAATTAAATACTGGGTTCCATCAATTGCTACAAGTGCAATTACAATTTATAAAGGTGAGGAATTTAAAGAATGGACAGGATTAGCTTTGATAACATCATTAAAGGATAAATCTCTAAGAAGTCTTGATTTCTCTAATAAAAATAATGTTATAGAAAAAATTATTTTTAAAAATAAAATTGGAAGAATAAGAGATATACAAATACATCCTTCTACTGGTAAGATATATTTTTTAAGTGAAGGTGCTTTATGGTTAATGGAAAAAAATTAAATCAAATTATAGTAAAAATTTTTAAAAAAAATGGTTTAAGTACAAATCATTCGATTATTTGTTCAAAAGCATTGATAAATGCTGAACTTGTTGGTGCTCATTCACATGGTCTCGCTCGACTTAAAATGTATTGCGACAGAATTCAGAAAAAAGTTATTAATCCAAAACCAAAAATTAAAATAAAAAAAATTTCTCAATCTATTACCCAAATTGATGCAAATAATAGTATTGGTTTTGTTGCTGCTGATATTGGAATTAAAAAGGCTATTAAAAATGCTAAGAAAACTGGGATAGGTTTAGTTGGAATAAAAAACAGTGGTCATTATGGTTTGTCAGGATATTACGCTGAACAAGCTGTCAAAAAAAATTTAATTGTTTTTTGCTTTACAAATGCACCTCCAGCAATAGCTCCTCATGGTGCTAAGAAAAGTTTATTTGGAACAAACCCAATATGCTTTGGAACACCAACTTCTAGTAAAATTCCATTTATATTAGATACTGCAGTATCAGTAATTAACAGAGGAAAAATTAGATTAGCTGCAAAAATAGGAAAAAAAATTCCTAAAGGAGTTGCGCTTGATAAATTAGGAAAAGATACAACTGATGCAAAAAAAGCTTTGGAAGGTGTCCAGCTACCAATAGCAGGATTTAGAGGATCAGGTCTTGCTTGGATGGTGGATATTTTAAGTGGAGTAATGACAGGTGGAAACCATGGGGGCAAAGTTAAAGATCCATTTGATGATTTTTCAGGGCCTCAAAATATAGGACATCTATTTATTACAATGAAACCAAATCTTTTTGTTGGTAACTACAGTGAAAGAATTAAAGAAAACATTAAAAGAATTAAAAGATTACCTAAAATTAAAGGTGTAAAGGAAATATTGTATCCAGGTCAAAATAAATATCAAAGATATAAAAAAAATCTAAATAAAAAAATTAATATCCCAAAAAACATTGCTGAAGATCTTAAGAAACTAAATGCTTAATAAAGAAATTTTAACCAAAATATTTAAAAATCTATTAGATGAGGCAAAAAAATCTTATGATGATTTTAACTCGGCTGATGGAAAGATAGGAGATGGAGATTTGGGCGTTACTATTTTACACGGTTTAGAGGAAGTAAATAATAACTTAAGTAAATTTAGTGATGATATGGGTTCTAACTTTATGGTGTGCTCACAAGCATTTGTTAAAAGATCAGGATCTAGTTTTGGTACTTTAATTGCTTTTTCGTTCATGAATATATCCAAAAATTTAAAAGGAAAAAAAGAGTGTAATCATATGGATATTGTAAATATATTTGAAATATCATTAAAAACTATTCTCGAAAGAGGAAAAACTAATCTTGGTGATAAAACTATAGCTGATAGTTTAGATTTAATTATTAAACAGTTAAAAGATAATCAAAATTATTCAGAAGTATTTAAATCAGCCACAAAGCAAGCATTAGAAGATTTCAAGGGGAAAAAAATAAAAATAGGAAGAGCTAGAATGTTTGAAGATAAAACTATGGAATTAGATGACCCAGGTATGTTTGCGCTAAATAGATTATCTTCAGTATTTTAAAAATTATAAGTATATAGCAATTATTTATTTTAACTATTAACAAGATTTTTAGTTGAATTTTAAAACCAAATCATAGATAAAGTTATTATGCAAAATCAAGAAATTATTCAAATAATTGAAAACCTTAAAGGTCGTAAAAGTTATGAAGAAAAAAAAGCTTCAAAATTAGGTTTCAATTCGCTTTATGCTTATTTTGAAGATAAAATTTCAAAAGAAAAAAAAGCTATTGAAGATAAGAAAAAAGAATTAGAAGAAATTAAAACCGAAACTGAGTTAAAAAAAAATTCTAAAAATAAAGAAAAAAGCACCTGCGGCTGTTGTTAGATTATTCTAATTCTATTGTGCTAGGTGGTTTGGTTGTTATATCATAAACAACCCTATTAATACCACTTACAGAATTAATAATTTTATTAGAAACCTTTTGAAAAAAGTTTTTGCTAAATGGAAAAAAATCAGCAGTCATTCCATCTTCTGAGGTTACTGCTCTTAATAAACAAGTATATTCATAAGTTCTTTTATCTCCCATAACTCCAACTGTTTTTAATGGAAGTAATGCCGCATAAGCTTGCCAAATTTTATTATACAGGTTTGATTTTTTTAATTCATTTATGAATATGTAATCCGCCTCTTTTAAGATATTAATTTTTTCTTTTGTAATCTTGCCAGGAATTCTTATAGCAAGTCCAGGTCCAGGAAATGGATGTCTTAAAAGTAAATCTTTAGATAATGATAATTCTTTACCAAGTTTTCTAACTTCATCTTTAAATAAACTATTGAGCGGTTCAACCAAATCTAGTTTCATTTTTTTAGGCAAACCTCCTACATTATGATGAGATTTAATTTTTGAAGAAGGACTGCCGGTGACTGTTTTACTTTCAATTAGATCTGGGTACAAAGTTCCTTGTGCTAAGAATTTAACATTTTTAATTTTTTTTGCATACTTTTCAAATAGTTGAATAAAAAGTTTTCCAATAATTTTTCTTTTAGTTTCTGGATTATTAACATTTTTAAGTCTGCTCAAGAAAATCTTAGAAGCGTCTATATATATTAATTTGAGCTTTAATTTTTTTTTAAAGTTATTAATAACCTCACGTTCCTCATTTTTTCTTAATAATCCAGTATTAATAAAAATGCATGTCAATTTATTTCCTACTGCTCTTTTTAATAATAAAGCTACCACGCTACTATCTACTCCTCCTGACAAGGCGCAAATAACTTTATTATTTTTAACTTTTTTACGGATATCTGTAATTAATATTTTTTTTTGTCTTTTCAAATTCCAGGTTTTTTTAATTTTACAAATACCAAATAGAAAATTTTTAATTATAATTTTACCATTTTGTGTATGACTAACTTCAGGATGAAACTGGACACCATAGTATTTTTTATTTTCATTTGAAATAATGGCATTTCTTGAATTATCACTATAAGCTACTTTTTTAAAACTACTTGGTATTGTATGAACAATATCTTGATGGCTCATCCAAACCAATGTTTTTTTATTTTTAAAGAAATTTTTTGTAATCGAGCTTTTTAGTTTACTTTTTACTATTGCATGACCAAACTCTCTTTCCTTAGATATCTTTATTTTTCCTCCAAATTTTTTTGCTAAAATTTGATGTCCATAGCAAATTCCAAGTATTGGTACATTTAAATTTATAATATTACTATTTAATGCTTCAGATTTTTTTTTAGTAATAGTTAATGGACCACCGGACAAAATTATTCCTTTAATTTTTTGATCATTAGTTATTTTTTTTATTTTATTAAAACTAATAATTTCAGAATAAACACCACACTCTCTGATTTTTCGTGCAATAAGTTGTGTGAATTGAGATCCATAATCAATTATAACAATTTTTTCTAAAAATTTATCTTTATTCATTTTTAATTACATGATCTACGTTATGAACCATACTTTCATAAAATCCAGCTTTGCTAATTTTAAGAAACTCTCCTTTTTCCTGTAAATCTTTTATTTTTTTTGCACCCAAATATCCCATTGAAGATTTTAATCCACCAATTAGATTGAAAATAATCTTTTCCACTGTACCTTTGTACTTGACTAGTCCCTCTACTCCCTCTGGAACATATTTTTTGATATCTTTATTTTTTTTTTGATAATATCTATCTGCCGAACCTGCATTCATAGCACCAACCGAACCCATCCCTCTAAAGTTTTTATACATTTTTCCTTTATATCTTATAATTTTCCCTGGACTTTCGTTTGTTCCTGAAAACAATGATCCAATCATTATAGCGTCTGCACCAGCAGTAATTGCTTTTGCTAAGTCTCCTGAAAATTTAATACCACCGTCTGAAATTATTTTTGTTTTATAATTTTTTAAAGATCTTTTAACGTCAATGACTGCACTTAGTTGTGGTACACCAATACCAGCAACTAACCTGGTTGTGCAAATAGATCCTGGCCCTATACCAACTTTAACTATATCAACACCATTATCAGCCAAAAATCTTGCAGCTTTACCAGTTGCTATATTTCCAACACAAAGAGTAGAACTTTTTAATTTTTTTTTAATTTTTTTAATCATAGCTAATACTTTTTTCGTATGGCCATGAGCTGTATCAATAACAATTAAATCTGTTTTAATTCTAGCTAGTTCTTCTGCTCTTTCTAAATCTCTATCATTTACTCCTATTGCGGCTCCAACTAAAAATTTTTTCTTTTTAACTTTTTGTACTTCATTAACCTGTTTTTCAATTGATAAATTTCTATGAATTACTCCGATTCCTCCCATTTTTGCTAAAGCTAATGACATTTTAGATTCTGTTACTGTATCCATTGCTGAAGATAACAGTGGTATTTTTAAATTTAAATTTTTCGATAATTTGCAGTTTGTAATTGCTTCGGTTGGTAAAACTGATGAATATTGGGGAATTAATGTTACATCATCAAATGTTAACGAATCTTTAATAGCACCCATATTTGTTTATATATTTTTTATTGAAAAAACCAACATACGCAGCAATGAGTGAGGCAGTTTGTCATCATATATTTTAAGTATTTAATTTTTGCATAGTAGAGACTCGATATTAGCATTAGTAAGAATTGATTATTAATGTAAAAGTAAAATTGTTCCCTTAGTAGTTAGTCTGGTTGTAATTAAATTTACGGGGTTTGGGGCACCTGGCAACAGAACGCCCCTAACATTTCACCACATATATTTAAATCTTATTTTTATTAGAATTAGATAATGAAAAAAAAAGATATACCTAAACCAGCAATGCTTTACGCTGCTGAGGAAATATATTCGATGGTATCTGATATAAAATTAAAAAATCCTGAAATTTCTGTAATTGAAGCTGTTGAAAGATATATTGGGAGTAAAAGTTATCAAAATTTGAGTAGTGGTGAATTTCATAACGAATTATTAAACAGATTCCAAAAAGACAAAGCACCAAAAAAAACAATAGAATTATTATTAGTTCAAAAAAAAGTAGTTGTAGAAAGATTGAAACATGTTGAAGGAAGTTATTTTGCTAAAAGTTCTTTCCCTTTAGATACTTCGCAAACTACATTCGATCTTCTGTGGAGAATGTGTGAAAGCTATGAACTATGGTGCAAAGAAATCAATGATATGAAGTCAATTACACTCGGAATATCTGAATAAATTCTCGATATATATAACTTAAGTATTAACTATTTTTGCGTAGCGCAAATATCTTTAATCACAGGTACATTCGCACAATCAGAACATTTTGTTACTTGCACTATGCAACCATCGTCCATTACTTTTACGTCTACAACTCTATCGCACTTTGAGCATGTAGATGAAATAGTTAAACCACATTTTTTACAATTATATGTTTGTGTTTCCATGATTCTTAAATAATAAATGAAGTATAAAAAATCAAGTTAATTCAATGTTATTGATAATCAATCACAAAAAAATAATTTTTTATCTAAAAAAAATTAGATAATGATAATCATTATCAAAAAAAATTTTTTTTATATTTAAATAAAATTAATCCGTAAATTAAAATGTTTATTATTATTAATCCTATTCCAAGATATATTTGTATTCTAGAAGTAAGATTTTGAGGGTAAATGATTGGTAAAAAATAATTTTGAATAAAGCTACTAGAATAAGTTGAAAGCTCCCCTTTATCTAAAAACCAATTTTCAAGATAAGTTAATGGACATATAGAACCGGTTAATTCAATATATATTCCCCATATTAATGCTGGAAAGTGAATATAAATAATTTTTGAAAAAATAAAAAAAAATAATCCACCAAAAACAACAAATAAAATAAAAATTAAATGAATAACTAAAGTTAGATTTGCTAAAAGTTCATACATTTAATCAAGATTTTTCTTGAATATTTTATTTTCATTTTTCAATTTTTGATTTTCTTTAATTAGTTGAATAATTAATTCATCTTTTACAGCATTTTCTTTTAATACTTCTTCTGCTAACAGTTTTAATTTATCATTTTCTTTAATGATTTTTTGAAGTTTTTTGCTGAAAGAAATTCCAAAAGTATTTTCTCTTAATCCATTTAGATCCCCATGTTCATAGTTTAATGAAAAACTAATTTTATCAGAGTGTTTTGTTAAAGATAAGCCCGCATGTTTGGCTAGGACTCCATTCATAACGTGGCCTGCTTCTTTATTTTCTTCGTCTGCAATTATTGTTACATCGTTACTTAGAGTATTATTGTAAGAAACACCTGCATATGGCTCAAGCACAAAACCATTTTTAAATATTTTTGAGTACTTAGCACTAAATCCTACGCTCAATACCTGGTCGATTGCATCATCAACCGATAAATCGCCTTCAGTAAAATTTGTTACATACTGGGGTAATCTATGAATGCCAAATGTACTTTCGATTTCTAAAGTTAAAGAATTATTTTCGTTAAAAATTTTTTGTTTTTCAACTGTAGAATTTACTCCAGCAAATTGGCTATAATTTTTTTTTTCTTTTGTTTGATTAGCTTCAGTTTCTAAATCTATAAAATTATTATAAGATAAACCAACTATTGGTATGATTGACCCTTTAAATTTTTTTACCTCAATGTCTTTTTTATATCCTAGAACTATATTTTTGGTTCCAGAAAACTCACCGTTGTCAAAGGTAGCATCTTGTTTTGCATAACCCATAAACAAATTATTTGAAGCATTATCAATCTTTTCATTTTGATCAAAATAACCTACCACACCTGATAAATCATTTTTATAAATACCATTTCTTTTTTGGTTGCTATCAAATGCTGTTTCTTCTTTATCATCGCTAACAGTATTGAAAATATTTTTTAATTTAGATAAGAAGATTTCTGTTCTGTATTTCTTATTATGAGAATCAATATCTAAATCCTCACCATAAATTCTTAAATATCCATCTGTTTCAGAATTATCAGCATCAGCATTGCTTGAAGAGTCAAGAATTTCATATCTATCATTTCCACATAAATTATCTGTAACACTCATATTTGTTTTATTTTCAATCTCTATTGTTAAATCTTTTTTTAGATTGCATGATAAAGAAATAATAAAATCTTCACTTCCAAGGTCCAAGCTACCGGTAATTGTAGGTTCTTCTGAAAGAACTAATGTATTATTATCGTTTCCTGACTCTACTTTAATTACTTTGGCATTTGTGCCTGAAACAGAGATAGCTCCGGTAAGTGTTATTGTATTATTGTCTGAATTTGAAAAAAAATGATATCCGTGTCCGTTAGTTCCTGATGTAGTAATAGTACCTGATTGTGTTATTGAGTTACTATCACCTGATTCAAAGTAATAACCTTTGTTATTATTTTCTGTAAGAGTTATATCTCCTTTCTGAGTAATAGTGTTATTGTCACTACCAGATGCATCCGACACATCATCAAAAAAATATCCGTGTGATCTTGCGCTTGTTCCTTCAGTTGTAATGTTTCCTGTTTGTGTAATGGTGTTAGTGTCAGCATTGTCTAAATAATAACCATGAGACCACTTAACTCCAGTAGACTCTAAATCTCCTGATTGAGTGATGTTGTTGTTTTCACTATTTTCTATCATATATAAACGTGAAGTATAATTTGTAGTTTTTACTTTTCCTGATTGTGTGATGGTATTACTGTCACTTGATCTTAAATAAATAGCGTAGGCCTCAACTCCAGCGGTTGTAATAGTACCTAATATATCCAGAGTATTGCTATCACCTTGTAATCTAATTCCATGTCCTGAGTTACCAGTTGTTGAAATATTTCCTAACTGATTAATTGTATTATCTCCTCCAGATGTATCAATTCCTTCATTAGCTCCTGAAGTAGTTATGGTTATTCCTGAATTTAATGTAAGGCTATCACTGCCATCGATAGTATTTTCACCATTTGTAGATGTTGAATTTTCAGAAATTGTATAATCATCTGCTAATAAATTTACTGATAAGAAAAGTCCTAGAACGGCAATACTTAAAATTTTTTTCATTATCCTTGATCCTAACAAGAAATTTTATCGGTACTATATCAACATCAAAATTTTTTTCTACCAATTATACTGAAATGTTTATCAGAAATTATTAGTTCTCCAGATGAAGAAGCCGTACTTAAAATAGAAGAGATAACTACATAATGAGTTACAAAAATTAAATTTTTATCACTATCCCAGTTTTTAACATATTGTTTTAGATCTTTGATTTGTTTAGTTTCATTGCTGGCAAATCTTTCATCATAAAATGAGTTTAATGCATCAAAAGTTTGAAAGTTTCCAAAAGCGTAATTTGCAGTATCTTTACATCTACACCACTCGCTTGATAATATTTTATCTATTTTAATATTGTTATTTTTAAAAAATAATCCTATTTTTTTTGATTGCTCAATTCCACTTGAATCTAAATTTCTTTGAGTAGAACAATCCTCAATATTAAAATTATCTGGATCACCATTGCCAGGTGCAATTGCATGTCTTATAAAAATTAATTTTTTACCCTCGCTAAGTAAATTTAAAATTTTATCATCAGAATATGCATAAGAAACAAAGTTTAACATTCCAATAAATAGGATTGCTAAAATTTTCTTCATATTAATTTGTGGGTTTAAATATTAAACATAGTCCATTATTGCAAAATCTCTTACCATCTTTGCCAGGTCCATCATTAAAAACATGGCCGTGATGAGCGCCACATTTTGCGCAATGATATTCAGTTCTTTTCATACCAAATGCATAATCTACTTTAGTTTTGAATGCACCGGGTAAAGATTCACTAAAAGATGGCCATCCTGTTCCACTATCAAATTTAGCATTTGAGCTAAATAACTTTGCCCCACAATTCGCACAGTGATAATAACCTTCTCTTTTTTCATATAATAATGAGCTTGAAAAAGGTCTTTCAGTACCTTCATTAAATAAAATATTTTTTTGCTGATTAGTTAAATTTTTGTTAATAATTTTTTTAGTTACACTAAAAGCAAATTTATAAGGTAATAAAAGATAAGCTAAAAATGACGAAGTAAAAAATTTTAAAAACTTTCTTCTCATTAAGATTTAATATCTTACAAACCAACAATCTTCGAGATCATTCCAGACTCGTAATGTCCTGGTATGTTGCAAGCTGCTTCTAGGTCCGCTTTGCTCGTAAATTTCCAAATTATTTCACCAGTTTTCTTAGGTTCAAGTAATACGCTATTTGAATGAGAATGTGCCATTGAATGATCTTTTTTTGCAACTTCTTTCATTTTTTCTTTATCTATTTTATCACCTAGTAGTATTTCGTGTTCAATCATTTTTGCCATTTCTTTTTGGTGTTTTATATGCATCATCTTATTTGCAATATTAAATTCATGAACCAATTCTCCATAATTAGTGACTATAAATCTAATTGTTTGATCTTTTGATACTACTATCTCAGATGGTTCAAAGTAATTATCATACATTTTAATTTCAATTGTTTTATCTACTTCAGATAATTTGCCTTTTTCACCAATCATTTTCATAGACTCTGCAAATACTAAATTTGGAATAAAAATTAGTAATAAAATAAATTTTTTCATGTATTAATTAATAATTATATTATTTAAAGTTACAATGCTGCCTATTGACACAATATGTTTTTGATATAATTACCTTATTTATGAAGTTAAAAATCAATAGCAAAGCACCAAGCTTTAAATTGCCAAGTACTGATGGCAGTACTTTTGAATTAAGTAAAGTAAAAAAAAATGTAATTTTATATTTTTATCCAAAAGATGATACGCCGGGATGTACATTAGAATCTAAAGATTTTAGTAAATTAAATAACTTAATTAATAAAAATAAAACAATTGTTTTAGGAATTTCAAAAGACAGTATTGAAAGCCATTATAAATTTAAGAAAAAATATAAATTAAAATTTCATCTTCTTTCTGATGAAAAAAAAACAGTTATTAAAAAATATGGAGTGTGGGGTAAAAAAAGTTTTCTTGGTAAGCAATTTATGGGAATTATTAGGTCAACTTTTTTGATTAATTCAAAAGGAAAAATACACAAAATATGGTCAAATGTTAGAGTAAAAGATCATGCAAAAGAAGTTTTTGAAGAAATAAAAAAAATTTGATGAAGAAAAAAATTAAATACGCAATTTATGGTTTTATCTACATATTATTAGTAATGCTATTAGCTATTTTTTTTTACAAAGAAGGTATAAGTCTTATTTAATTATTTAAAATTTTCCTACTTTTTTTGATCCAGTATAAAAAATTTTTGATAATTCTTCATTTGCTATTCTTCTAGATTCAATATCTTTTGGATTCATTAGTTCAGTTGGTCTATTAACATTGTGATGATATTTAAAATCATCTATACCTCTTGCTTGCTGGACATACATTTTTCCCAATACTTGATTTACATCTGTTCCTATATAGCTCTGTATTACGAAACCAATTCTTCTATCTTTACTTTTATTTAAACCAGATCCATGAACTACTGTTGGATGATGTAATGACATTTGTCCTGATTTTAATATTACTGGCTTTGTTTTTTCCAATGGAACATTTTCAACTGTTTGACCTCTAGTCAATAAATTATTCTCATCGAATTTTTGGTCATGATATTTCAAATTTTCTTTATGAGAACCTGGCCACATTAACATACAACCATTATCCTCATTTGCATCAGTAACTGCCACCCATGCTGTTACCCAATTATATGGTTCAAGGCCTATATATTTTGCATCTTGATGAAAACTAACAAATCCTTTTTCATCAGGATTTTTTACAAATAAAGTTGTTCCGCATACGAGAATATTTCTTCCAATTATACTTTCTACCGCATCTAATAATTTTTTATTATGACAAATTTTATCAAACACTGGTGATATCAAGTGAACATAATTTCTTCCTAAACCTTCAAGTTCGTTAGGCCATTTTTTTTCAATAAATTCTATCTCTTCTCTAATTTCGTTAGCCTCGTCCTTTGATAGAATATCTATTGGACTGATGTATCCATTATCTTCATAATATTTGATTTGGTCAGCTGTTAAGCTCATTTAAATTTAATTAGTTTTTATTCCATTCTACGTTAATCATCGCTTCATTTCTTCTTAACAAAGGTAGTGTAAAAGGTGAGTCGTAAGTAGCTTTTATAGGAAGACCATTAATCGACACGTTGTCTTCATTAAGTTTTTTTTCAAGAATTTTACTGTGCTTATCAAAGTTTGCGTCTGAAGCTCTTCCTGAATATCTGATCACTGCAAAAAAACCTTCTTTTATTGTTGAAATCTTAACTTCTGGATTTGTTGGAGAAGGTACTGTTTCTTTAGAAAATTTTGAAGGTAAGTAAAATTGCATATAGGTCACATTATCTTCAGTCGTTTGTGTAACTGGTACTGTCATACTAATTTTAGTAGATTTTTTATTTGCTCCAGAAATATATCTAAAGAGTTTTCTAAAACTATTATTGTTATCTTTGCTCATTACCTGAACAACTAAGCGATCTGAATAATATCTTACTTCATAAATATCATTTTTATGAACAACATCATAAGGTGCTTCTTCGTTAGCCATTGAGTTAGAATATAATGACAAAGACAAAAGATAAACAAGAAAGCTTATTAAAAATTTTTTTATCATTTTAAAGATTTGGCAAATTCTCTTACATCTTCTATCAATAAATCTGGTTGCTCTAAAGCTGCAAAGTGACCACCTTTTGGCATTTCAGTCCATCTTTTAATATTGTAAATTCTCTCAACATAAGATCTTGGAGCCCATTCTAAATACTCTTTAGGAAATAAGGCAGCTGCAGTTGGAACTTTTAATGGCAAATGTTCTTTTGGAAGAAATCTACCTCCCTCTTCTCTTCTTCCATAATAAATCCATGTGGCAGTATTAAAAGTTTTAGTAACTAAGTAGATCATTATGTTGGATAATAAAGTTTCTTTGGAGTAAACGCTCTCAATATTTCCATTTTTAATATCGGACCATCCTCTCAATTTTTCAATTATCCAAGCTGCAACTCCAACTGGACTATCCATCATTGCATAACTTAAAGTTTGAGGTTTAGTTGCTTGTTGTGTTCTATAACCATCTTCTATTCTTTGTTCAATTTTAAATCTATCCTGCCATTCTTTTTCTTCCTGGGATTGAGGACCGTCTGGATGACGTGTGATAAGAATGTTTATATGAATTCCTAATAAATTTTTAGGAAAATCATAAGCTAGCCAGGTAGCAATTGTTCCCCCAAAATCACCTCCTTGGCATAAATATTTTTCGTATCCAAGAACTTTGCACATCAATGAATTAAATATTGATGCCATCTTTCTTGGACCAATTGGTCTTTCGGGTCTACCTGAAAATCCAAACCCTGGTAATGAAGGTACTACAACATCAAAGGCATCTTCTTCTTTACCACCATATTTCTCTGGATGAGCTAATTGATCAATTATATGTAAAAATTCAAAAATTGAACCTGGCCATCCGTGACTTAAGAGTAAAGGTGTAGGATTATTTCCACTACCTTTTTCATGTATGAAATGTAAATCAACACCATCAATAGTTGATTTAAAGTTTTTAAATTTATTAATTTTTTCCTCAACTGTTTTCCAGTTAAATTCAGTTATCCAATATTTACAAAAATCCTTCATATAATCCAAGTTCGTACCATAGTCCCATCCACCATCATTAGGCATTTCATGCCACTGATAATTTTTAACCTTGGAATATATATTGTTAAGCTTTTCTTCTGATATCTTTACTTTAAATGGTTTTATCATTTTAATAGTATATATATTTTTAATTTTAAAATATAAAAATAGTTATGAAAAAAATTATCAATAATCCAGCAAATTTTGTTGAGGAATCAATTGATGGACTTATAAAATCTCACCCTGATGTATATGCGTTAGCAAAGGACAATAATAGAGTTGTTACTCGAGCGAAAAAAGCTTCAAACAAAGTTGGTATTGTTACAGGGGGTGGCTCTGGTCATTTACCTGTTTTTACTGGATATGTTGGAAAGGGTTTCTTAGATGCATGTGCTATTGGTTCTGTTTTTGCTTCACCATCAGTAGAACAGATGGTTTCAGCAATAAAAAATGGTGATAATGGAAATGGTGTTTTATGTATCATAGGAAATTATGGCGGAGATGTAATGAATTTTGAAATGGCTTGCGAAATGGTTGAAGCAGAAGGAATTAAAACAAAAAAAATTATAGTTGCAGATGATATTGCAAGTGCAAGTGAAGGAGAAAAAAACAAACGTAGAGGAATAGCTGGAATGATTTTTGTATTTAAAATTGCTGGGGCCATGGCTGAAACTGGTGCATCTCTTGATGATACATTTAACCTTGCAACAGAAGCAAATAATAATATTAGAACTCTTGGAGTTGCTCTTTCACCGTGTATATTACCTGAAGCTGGAAAGCCAACATTTGAAATTAGTAGTGATGAAATTGAAATTGGAATGGGAATCCATGGCGAGCCTGGAATTAAAAGAGAAAAACTAAGACCAGCAAATGATTTAGTAGATGATCTTTATAAAAGAATTATGGTGGATTCAAAATTAAAAGAGAATGATAATATTTCAATTATGATAAATAGCTTAGGAGCTACACCCTTAGAAGAGTTATATATAGTGTCTAAAAGAGTTAATGAAAACTTATTAAATTCTAAAATAAATAACTGTAAAACTTATGTTGGTAGATATGCTACATCTATGGAAATGGCAGGAATGTCTATAACCACTTTAAAATTAACTGATAATCTTAAAAAAAATTTACTGGCACCAAGCGAATGTCCTTTTTGGAATAATTAATTATTCTAAAAAATCTTAATATAAATAAAAATTATTAGTTACCATAACCTTCTTGACCAGCGCCTACTCCTTGGCCTTGTGAACCATAACCTTCTTGTCCAGCTCCAGCTTGAGCTTCATTTCCTGAGGCTTCACTAACGGCTGAACCAACACTATTTGCAGCTTCGCTTACTGCTTCGCTCATGCCTTTTTCTAATCCTCCCATAGCACTACCTACTCCTTCCATTGCACCGCTCATTGCGCCACTTACTGCACTACTTTCTGCAGTAGCACTTCCCATAGAATTCATAGAACCTTCTCCTGTTATTCCTGTGTTCATTGATCCATAGCCTTCTTGTCCAGCACCTGCCATAGCTCCAGCCATTGTGCTTCCCATTGCACCACTCATACCTTCTTGCATAGCAGAACCCATAGCTGTACCCATTGTACCTTCTCCCATTCCTCCAATTCCAGTAGCTGCGCTCATTGCGCTTGATCCCATAGCTGCTGCTGCTGCACCTTGTGCAGATATAGCTGATCCCATTGCAGCTTCAGCTAATGCAGCTTCATCACCTGTTAATTGCATTGCAGGAGCTAAAGCTTCATCTGCTGCTATACCAATTCCCATTGCTGCTGAAACTTGTCCTAAGTTCATTCGTGCCTCATATGCAATAGTATCCATTCCTACAGTTTCGTTTTCCATTACAATATTATCTTCGATTGATACAGGTCCTCCTGTTGGCATAATATCTCCTAATTTAACTCCCTCTTCTCCACCTATTAATCCCATGCTTTCTGCCATTTGAGGATCTATTGTTGTGTTCATATCAATTGTACCCATTCCCATCATTCCACCAGTCATTGCAGCAAGTTCCATATTGCCACCTTCCATACCCATTGCATCAGTCAAATTTTCCATTCCTTTTTCTCCCATTGCAACCATTGTTCCTTGATTAACTAGTCCAACTTCCATCATATCTCCCATTACACCTGCTGACATATTTCCGTCTGCAGCCATTCCAGTTAATTCTTGAACTGCTTTACTTCCAAGTCCAGCAACATTACTTGCCATAACAGCACTTATATCCATTCCTGAAATTCCTGCAGCTCCCATGCTTGCTACGAGTCCTGGTGTTAGCCCAGTTTCTGATGCTATTTGAATCATTCCCAATTCATCTATTGCTCCAGCTTCAATACCTGTCATTCCTGCCATTGCTTCTCCAATTTCATTCGAACTCATATCTCCCATCATTTCTGACATACCTTTTTGTGCATCTTCTGACATCATTGACTCAGCAGTCAAACCTTCCGGTGGTGCCATTGCACCTGGTAATCCTCCTGCTAATGTTGGTTTAGCCATAATCATTGCTCCCATCAACATTCCAGATTCACTTACATCTTCTGGCATTTCTATTGCTGTTGGTCCTTCTTCAGAAATCTTAGTAGTTAAAGAGCTTTCTATTTCAGCACCTTGTTCAACAGCATTTTTTTCTGATGAAGCTTGTCCTGAAATTGCCCCACTGATCATTCCAACAGTACCTGACATTGCTGCACCAATTCCAGTTTCTGGTGATGTAAAAGCCGCAGATAAAGTTTTAGACATGTCTTCCATTCCCATATCAACCATCGCTTTACCTATCTCTTGCATACCTTCAATACCTTTCATTCCTTCTGCCATATCACTCATATTTTGTATTCCAATTGAAGTTTCCATACTTTTCATCATGTCTTCTCCCATGCCTTTAGCTGACATGGTTGCCGCTATGGCTCCAGTCATAGTTTCTCCCATATCACCCATAGAATTTGGGTCAGAAGCGACTGTTTCTAAAGCTGCAGTTGCTGCACCTACTGGTAAAGCTTTTAAAGCACCAGCCATCATCGCTGGATCCATTCCCATTTCAGCAACATTCATTGATGCAAAACTTCCAGCATCAAAAGT
>CACISU010000002.1 GCA_902589345.1 uncultured Pelagibacteraceae bacterium
AGCTTTTTTGCCAATATCTAATAACGAAACATCCATAGTATTTTCAGTTTTAAATAATGATAATGCATTTGATGAGAAGAAAATAAAAGAATTAATATTAAAATATAATAGCAAATTTAAAATAAAATCATTTGTAAATTTTGAAAAGTTTAATTTAAAATATTTAATTTTAAGAAAATATTTTTATAATAACATTCTTTCTTTTGGAGATCATCTTCATAAAATACATCCACTAGCAGGACAAGGATTTAATATGACACTAAGAGATATCAAAATTTTTTCTGGCCTCATCCAAGAAAGACTAGATCTTGGATTGCCATTAGATAGTTTTATACTTAAACAATTTGAAGAGAAAACAAAATCTAAAAATTATATTTTCTCTACAGGAATTGATTTTATTTATGAATTTTTTAAATTAGAGAATAAATATGGAAATAAATATTCTAATCAAATTTTAAGTGCAGTGGGTAAAAATAATACTTTTAGTAAATATGTATCCAAAATTGCAGATAATGGTTTATTTTTTTAAATTTTATTGAACAGTATTATTACTATAGTTGTCGAAAATATAAGTTTTTAATATTTCCTCTAATTTTTTTTTTCTATCTTTTAAATCAATAGTTTCTAATAAAATTTGTTTTTCTTCCAAAGAAAATGGTGAAGCCATTGAAAGAGTATTAATTGTTTGATCTAAGCTTTGTTTTTCAATCTCTTTCCAGTTTATTTTGTAACCTTGTTTATTAAATAAAGTTTTTAAATTTTTAAAAATTAACTCTAAATCAGTAAATTTAATCTCTTCATTTTGGTTTTTTGTATCGTTATGGAAATCACTATAAACAACTTCACATTCTCTATAAAGTTTGTTTGTTGTAGGTTCATTTAAAATCTTAAATCTACATACTCCATTTATGATTATTAAATATCTTCCATCTTCCGTTTCATGGAAACTAGTAATTTTTCCTGCACACCCAATATCGTAAAGTTTTGGATTTTTATTATTTACTTCTTTTGGCTGAACCATACCAATTATTCTTTCGTGTTTCATCACGTCATCAATCATTTGAATATATCTTGGTTCAAATATATTTAGTGGAACGGTTGTTTCTGGAAATATAATAAAATTTGATAAAGGAAATACTGGTATTTTACTTGGTAATTTGACAGTTTGTTTCATAATAACTATTTTAACAAATTATAACAAAGCTTCCAGCATAATGACTAAGCAAATTGAAAATATTAACAAAAAAATTGATGATTTAGAAATAATTTTCAAGAAAGAACCAAATAATATTCCAATTATAATTAATTTAGCTAATGCATATATAGAGCGTGGAAATTTCGAGTTAGCTTTAAAATTTACAAAACTAGCAAGCAAACATTCACCTGAAAATATGGGTATAGATTTTACTTTGTCAAATTTAATAGACTATAGTGAAAATAAGACTCATCAAAAAATTATGTTGGAAAAAAGTGAAAATAGTTCTTTTAAAGAAGAAGATAAAATCCCGTTATACTTTGCACTTGGCAAATCATTTAATGATCAAAAAAATTATTCAAGGTCATTTTATTTTTATTCTCTAGGAAATAAAATAAAAAACTCAACTTTAAAAAATTATAGTCTAGAATTTGAAGAAATTTACCAAAACAAAATAAAAGAATTTTTTGTAAATTTTGATTTTAATAAAATTATTGGGAAAAAGTTATTTGATAAAAAAATAATCTTTATTGTTGGTCTTCCAAGATCTGGCACATCTTTAGCACATCAAATTCTAGCTTCTCATAGTAGTGTAAAAGGATTTGGAGAATCGGATATATTAAATGGTTTTTTTAATAATAAAATTTTAGATAGTAAATTTATAAGTAATCTAACTAAAAATAATAAATTAAACGATGATTTTATTTGTGAAATTTCAAATTATATTGGATCAAAATATGAAAATAATTCTGATCAAAAAATTATTTTAGATAAATCTCCTTTTAATTTTTTTTGGTTAGGTTTTATAAAAATAATTTTTCCAAAAGCAAAAATAATACACACAATAAGAAATCAGGAAGATACTTGCTTATCAATCTATAAAAGTTTATTTGGGAAAAAAGGAGTACTATGGAGTTATGATAAAAATAATATTACTAATTTCGTAAAAATATATAATTTTATAATTAAATTTTGGTCTGAAAAAATGCCTAATTATATTTATAATCTTAATTACGAAATGTTAGTACAGGATCAAAAAAATCAAACAAAAAAACTTTTATCATTTTGTAATCTTGACTGGGAAGATGATTGTTTAAACTTCTATAAAAACACATTACCAATTAAATCTGCTAGTTTATACCAGACACGAAAACCAATTTATAAATCTTCAATAAATCAAAATTTAAAATATAGTGACTATATTAGTTTTACTAATAAAATTAAAAAAATTAAGGAATAATTTGACATTTGAAAATAATATAAACAAAATTAGAAAATTATTTATATCAAAAAAATATAATGAAGTTTTAAAACTTTGTGAAAAATTGATAAATGAATTTTCAGAAGAAGCTATTCTATATAATTTTGCAGGAGTATCTTGCCAAGCATTAAAAAAATTTGAAAAATCAATTATATTTTTAAAAAAAGCAACTAAAATAGATCCTAAAAATATTAGCTATCTAAATAATCTTGCAAATTCTTATACTACATTAAGAAATTATGCTGACGCTGAAAAAGCCTTTATAAATGCTCTATCAATTAATAATGATAATATTGTCATATTAAATAACTTTGCAAGTTTTCAAAAAAGAGTTTCAAATTATCCTAAAGCAATAAAATTATATGAAAAATTAATTTTATTAGAAGATAAACCATACATTTTACAAGAATTAGCTGATTGTTATCAAATTATAGGTGATTTTGAAAAATCAAAGAAACTCTTAAATAAAAATATTAATGCTCATCCTAAATTTATTAAGTCACATTACACAAAAAGTTTTTCTACAAATTATTCTAGCGACAATGAACATCTAAATAAAATGATTGAATTAAATGAAACAGTTAAAATGAGTATTGAAGATAAAATTTTTATTAATTATGCTTTAGGTAAAGCTTATGAAGACAAAAAAGATTATGCGAATGCTTTTAAGTATTTTGATGAAGCAAACAAAAATCAAAGTAAAATATCAAATTTTTCTATAGATAATACTAAAAAGTTGTTTGAAAAAATAAAAATTTTTTTTAAAGAAAAAAAAAATATCAAAATTAAAAAAGAATTTAACAGCACAAAAATGGTATTTATATGCGGACTTCCAAGATCAGGAACTACTTTGGTGAATCAAATTTTATCATCTCATTCAGAAATCCAAACAGTTGGAGAAATAAGTCTTATAAGAAAACTTATAGAAGAATTTTTTTATGATAATGATTCTATTTCATATGATAAAATTAATGATGAAATAAAATTGGATACAAATAAATTAAATAATTTTTTTTTTAACGATGTAAATTTTTTTCTACAAAAATCAAAATCGAAATATGTTATTGATAAAACTCCAACAAATTTTATTTGGATTGGTTTTTTAAAAATTTTTTTTCCAAATTCTATAATTATTTACTGTAAAAGAAATTATAAAGATAATTTTTTATCTTTATTTAAAAATAATTTATTACAAAATCAAAATTCAGGATGGGCATGTAATCCAGAATATTTATTAGATTATATTAAAATGACAGATGATCTTATTTCATTTTGGAAATCTTTTAATAAAAAAATATTTTATGAGATAAATTATGAAAATTTAATTAAAGATTCAAAATATGAAATTAAAAATTTATTAAATTATTGTGAACTGAGTTGGGATGAAAACTGCTTTGACTTTTATAAAAATAGAAAGAGTAACATAACTACACTAAGTGTACATCAAGCTAGACAGCCGATTTACAGTTCCTCATTAAATTCTCATATGAATTACTCAAAATATTTGAATAAGTATTTTGATAAATTGTAATCATTTTTAAATTAGAAATAAATTAACATTGATTTTCTTATTGCTTGCTTTTTCAAAAACCGCTAACTATAATGTTTTTTTAACAAGCGGGCATAGCTCAGTGGTAGAGCGTCTCGTTGCCAACGAGAAGGTCGTGGGTTCAAGTCCCATTGCCCGCTCCAAAAGGATTTAATATGAGTGATTTAGCTGAAAAAAAATGTATTCCCTGTGAAGGTGGAATTCCAGGATTTGATATCTCTGAAATCCATAAATATTTAAAGATGGTCGATGGATGGGAGGTCAAAGCTGATGAAGATAAAATTTATTACTTAATTAAGGAATTTAAATTTAAAAACTTTATAGAAAGTCAAAATTTCATAAATGAAGTCGGTAAAATCGCAGAAAAAGAAGGGCATCACCCAGATATTTTATTTGGTTGGGGTTATGCAAAAATTAAAATATTTACTCACGCAATTAAAGGACTTCATGAGAGCGATTTTGTACTTGCTGCAAAAATTGATAAAATTCTTTAATGTTTAAAATGCCTTGTTCTTGAGAACAATAAAGTAATTCCAGTTTTATTTGCAAATTTAATAATTTCTTTATCTCTAATGGAGCCATAAGGTTGTATAATTGCACTAACTCCAGATTGTACTAGTTTTTCTATCCCATCAACAAAAGGAAAAAAAGCATCTGATGCAGCAACTATTTCAGTATGATCATGTGTGTTTTGAAACTTCTTCATTTTACTAATAGAAATCTTACAACTATCAAGTCTACTTGGTTGTCCTGACCCTATACCAATGGTCGATAAATCTTTTACAAGTACAATTGCATTAGATTTTACAAATCTACAGACATTAAATGCAAATATTAAGTTTTTTAAAGTATTTGAACTTGGATTATTTTTTGAAACAACTTTAAAATCTTTTTTTGTAAAAATTTTGTTATCTGCTTCTTGTATTAACATTGAATTAAAATTTGATACAACATTATCTATATCAATTAAATTAATTTTATATGCATCTATGATTCTGAGATTTTTCTTTTTTGATAAAATTTTTAAAGCACTTTTTTCAATTCCGTTACAGATTACTACTTCTAAAAAAATTTTACTAATTTCAATAGCTAATTTTTTATTTATTTTAAAGTTAAAAGAAACAACACCACCATATGCACTTACAGGATCACAGGCCAAAGCCATTTTATAGCTTTTAATTTTATTTTTATTAATCGATACCCCGCATGGGTTTGCATGTTTTATTATTACAGTACCAGTATTTTTAGGAAGAGACTTTGAAATTGATAGAGCTGAAAAAATGTCATTATAATTATTATAACTTAATTTTTTTCCATTTAATAAAGATATATTTAAATCAATTTCTCTACTGTAAAATGCACCTGATTGATGGGGATTTTCCCCATATCTTAAATTTTCTACTAAATTACCTGATATTAGTTTTCTTTTTGGAAACTTATTTTTAGAAAGTTTATTAAAATAATTTGCTATAATTGAGTCGTAATAACCAGTTTCAGTAAAAGCATATTCACTCATTCTTTTTCTGAAACTTAATGAGGTAGAGCCATTATTTTTATCTAGCTGATCTATCAAATCCTCATATTGTTCTGGGCTTGTTATAACAGTAACATGCTCATAATTTTTTGAAGCTGCCCTGACCATTGTTGGTCCACCGATATCTATATTACTTATAATTTTTTTATGATTTTTTGTTGACTTTAAAGTTTTTTCAAAAGGATAAAAATTTACGACTACAAAATCAATTTCTTCAAAATTTAATTTTTTTAGTGTTTTTTTATGTAACTTTTTATTTCTATCACTTAAAATTCCAGAATGAATTTTTGGATGCAAAGTTTTAACTCTGCCATCTAAAATTTCAGGCATGCCAATATATTCAGATATTTCCCTGCATTTAAAGCCTAGTTTAATTATTTCTTTATAAGTTCCACCTGAACTAATTAATTCAATTTTATGCTTTTTAAAATTTCTTAAAATTTTTATAAGATTTGTTTTTTCAGCGACAGATATTATTGCTTTTTTTTTATTCATTATATTTTTTTAATTTCCCATAAAATTTGTTGGTCTTTATTTTGCGTTGTTCCTGAAATAAATATATTTTGATTTTCTGTAAAAGTATCTTTTTTACCAAAGAATAAACCTGTTTCAATATCAATTGAATGATCTTTGCAAGAAAACTTCCAGCCTGAATTTTTTAATTCTATTAAAACTACATTTTTATCTTGTGTTTTTGTAATTTTAGCATCAGGATGAAGATGAAATCTTATTTCGAAATTAGAAGATTTAAAATTTTTTTTTTTTAAGAGGGTATCTTTTCCAATTAAAGTATTGCTATCAACTGAATATTCGATTTCTCTCTTATGAATTGTTCCATACTTTTTTTGATAACCATCATGACATGCTGAAACTTTCCATTTGTTTTTTTCTAAGATTATCTTTTTTTCAAAAATTTTAAAACTTTCATTGATTAATACACTTCCATTACTTTGTTTTTCAAATTTATTTACAGATGAATTATCAAGTATTAACGTTGAGTGAGCAGCTGTTGATTTTGATATACTATTTAATTGGTGTTTGTAATTTTGAAAAAAACCTGAATTTGTAATAATTTTATTTCCAGAATAAAACATTTCAAAAGAAAGTGGACCAGACTGATAATTTTGAGAAAATTTTTTTTCTGGGCATGAGCCTACATCAATGATTAATGATACATTTTTATTTTTAAAGTATGAGTAGCCTCCTATTTCGTTATTAATTATATTTTTAAATTTATATCCATGTAATTTAAGATATTTATCAAAATCTGAGTTATCAGATTCATGGTTTCCATTAAATAGAAAGCTTAATTTGATTGTTTGACACATATAATTATATGCTTGACCTAAGTAAAATATACTTTCATCTAAATAAGTAGGTATCTCATTCTGAGACTCTTTCAAAAGCTCTCTAATTAGTATGAAATGTTTTAAATAGAAAATTAATTCTCTTAAACTTCTTGATTTAGGAAATCCTTCTGTATCAAAGCTATATTTATTTATTTTATTTAATAAATTCAGACCATAATTTAATATTTTTTTATCATTATATGATAAGCCAAATAATATAATTGCGGTACATCCCAACATTTTATTATCGACTAATTCAGATCTATTAATTTCGTTAATTAAATGATTGATTTGTTTATTTATTATAAAATTAAATTTCTTTTTATAATTTTCGGTACTTTCTTCATAAACTAATTTTGAATTAGAAATCCATGCGATTATTCTTTTTGCCAATATATTAATTTCCCAATTTTTTTGATTAAAGTTTTTATTATTTTCTATCCAATTATGTATTATGGCTTGAGTTAATCTTTTTGAGGATTTTAAATCTAGAGTAAATAACCAAAAAAAACTGTGCAATTTTTTATAGTCATTTTCATTGATTTTGTCATTCTTCCAAATTGAATCTAAATAAAAATCTTCTACATTGAATTTTTTTTTATCGTATTTAATGATACAACTCAAAATTTTAAGACTAGGTTTATAATATAAAAAATTATTATTTATTCTTGAAATTTTTTTATTATATAAAGACGACCTAAGATAAATTTTTCTTATTTGGTTAACTGCATAAAAAAAAAATTCATTTATATAGTTAAAAGAATTCTTCAAAACCATTAATTAAACCGATTTAAGTATATTGATATTTTTTTTTATATCTCCATTATTTTCTTTAAAAATAGTTGTGCCAGAAACAAGTATATTTGCTCCAGCATTAACTACAGTTTTGGAATTAGAAAAATTAATTCCACCATCTACTTCAATATCAAAACTTAAATTTCTTCTTTTTTTAATCTCATTTAATTGTTTAATTTTTTCTACTACTTCTGGAATAAATTTTTGACCTCCAAATCCTGGAAAAACACTCATAATCAAAACTAGATCAATTTTGTCTAAATAATCGATAATTATATTTGTTTCTGTATCAGGGTTTAGGGAAACGCCAACTTTTTTATTTAATTTTTTTATATGATCAATTGACTCCATCAAGTTTGTAGTTGCCTCTGGGTGAATTGTAATAATATTTGCTCCAGCATCAGCGTAATCTTTAATATATTTATGAACTGGAGAAATCATTAAATGTACATCAAATGGTATACTTGAATATTTTCTTAATGCTTTTATTACAGGTGGACCAATTGTTAAATTTGGAACAAAGTGACCATCCATAACATCAACATGTATCAAATCAGCACCACCTTCCTCTAATCTTTTTATTTCATTTCCTAGCTGACTAAAATCAGCAGAAAGTATAGAGGGAGATATTTTTATTTTTTTCATTGATTACTAGAATACTAGTATCAATTTTGTTTTTTAATTTGAATTAGTTTTTTCCAAAAATTTGATAAATTTGTATTGCAATTTCGCTTTCTAGGGGGAATGACAGCATACCCATGACAGAATAACCCAGCAAATATGGCATAAGGTAAAATCTAAACATATAGAAAAACCATGCTACATAAAGGGGTATAAAGGGCCTAATTATGAAAGAGGGTGTAATAGGTTTAAATAAGTTTATTAATGGATCTGTTAATTTTACAAATACTTTCATGAAAAAAAATTCAGAATTTTCTCTTTGAAAGATATTC
This sequence comes from uncultured Pelagibacteraceae bacterium, assembly GCA_902589345.1. GTDB lineage: Bacteria > Pseudomonadota > Alphaproteobacteria > Pelagibacterales > Pelagibacteraceae > Pelagibacter. Next base: position 8,637 of record CACISU010000002.1, read on the forward strand.
ATCGCAACTCTTCCAATTAAAGTCCACATAATTACTCCCATTATATAGTCAATTAAATAAACTAAAGGATGAAAATTAGCAGACATAAATTTTGTAAAGTATAAGGGGCGAAAGAAATCGCCCCTTAAAAAGATATTTATTTAATGTTGTTTTCCAAGTACTGTTCTACCACTTGGTATACGTACTTCGTCAACCATTTTTTGAGTAGCACTGTCTGGTGCTTTAGTCATTAAACTAACAACCACCATAGATACTAAACTAACTAATGATCCAACTATTCCAAATGTTAATTGAGTAATACCCCAGAATCCAGCTCCACCATTACGTACCCAAATTAGATACGCAGTACCAGAAATTAGACCTAGAAGCATTCCTGCAACAGCACCTTGTGAGTTTGCTCTCTTCCACCATACTCCTAATACAAGTGGGAAGAACAATCCTGACATTGCAAAGTCAAAAGCCCAGATAACTGAACCTAAGATACCTTGAATTTCAAGCGCTGCAATTGTTGCTCCAGCAAAACCAATTATTACAAGTAATACCCTTGCAACAATTAATCTCTTAGCTGTTTCTGCCTTAGGATCAATGATCTTGTAGTACAAGTCATGAGATAAAGCATTCGCAATTGCTAAAACTAATCCATCAGCAGTAGACATGGCAGCAGCCATACCTCCAGCAGCAACTAGTCCTGAAATTACATAAGGTAATCCAGCAATCTCTGGAGTAGCCAATACAACAGCTTTACCACCCATGAAAAACTCATTTAATTCAAGTGTTCCATTATTGTTGAAGTCGCTTACAAACATTAAGTTTGCTTGGTTCCAGTTTTGATACCAATCTATTGCTTGAACTTCTGCAATTGACTTACCAATAATTCCTGTTGTTAAGTTTGGATCCATTAAAGATAGTTTTGATAATGTAGCTAACATTGGTGCAGAAGAGTAAAGTAGGAATATAAAGAATAATGACCAACCTACTGATCTTCTAGCAGTTTTTACACTTGGAGTAGTAAAGTATCTCATCATAACGTGAGGTAGTGAGGCTGTTCCAGCCATCATACACACAGCTAATGAAATAAATTTCCAAGGTGTAGTGTTAACTTCAGAGTGTGCTTTAGTAATACCAGCTAAACCTTTTGGCACTGTAGCTAAATCAGCCGCAGAGTTTTTAACTGTTCCTAAACCAAATTGAGCTTCTAAATCAGCAATTCTAGCAACTTCATCTGCTAACATTAAGTGTGGAAATACACCAGCACCCATTTTATTACTAATCCAGAACACAGGTAACAAGTATGCTATAATTAATACAATATATTGTGCAACTTGTGTCCATGTTACAGCTCTCATTCCACCAAGCATAGAACAAAGTAATATACTTGCTAATCCAACATACACAGCTATTCCAAATGGAATATCTAACGCTACAGAAGCTATTGTTCCTGTTGCATTAATTTGTGCAGTCACATAAGTAAATGAAGCTACCGTTAAAACTATAACAGCTGATACTCTTGCTAAGTTACCACCGTATCTTGTACCTATAAAATCTGGAACTGTATAACATCCAAATTTTCTTAAGTATGGTGCTAACAAAGATGCAACAAGTACGTATCCACCTGTCCATCCAACTAATAACGCCATGTAACCATATCCTTTGAAGTAAATTCCACCCGCCATTGCAACAAATGATGCACCAGACATCCAGTCTGCTGCAGTCGCCATTCCGTTAAATACTGTTGGAACCTGTCTTCCAGCTACATAATACGCATCTAATTGAAGTGTTCGTGATAAGTAACCAATTATTGCATAAATAGATACTGTGAATGCTACAAAAAATATACCTATCAGTTTTGCAGACATACCAGCTTGTTCAGCTATTGCCATCAATATGATAAATACAAGGAAACCTCCTGTGTAAATTCCATAAACTTTAGGCAAATTATCTATAAATTTTCCTTTAATCATTTAGTCATCCTCTCTTTCGGTAAAACCAAATTCTTCATCTATCTTTTCTTGTCTATTTGCAAACCAAAAAATAAGTATTACAAAAATTCCAAGAGACCCCTGACATGTCATGTAATATGACAGCGGATATCCAAAAGGTCTAATACTAGATGATTCCATTTCGGCCCCGAAGAAAAAGATGCCTATTGAGAAAACGAACCAGATAGCCAGCGTAACGAATAGCAGACCTCTAGTCTTTTCCCAGTGTTTTGCTTGTTTTGACATTTTTATTCTCCCTTAAGGTTAAAAGATGAGAGCATACTTATAATTGAATAATAATAAACCCTTAAAAACCCTAGAATTATCAAGGTTTATATAATATAAATCAACTTCAACTAGAAAATGGCTCTAAAGTATAGATTTAATCTAAAAGACATAAAACTCGAAGATTTTAAACTTTATTTGTTTTCTTTACTTAAAGCATTTGTACCTAAAAAAAAAATTAAAAATATTAAAGAACTATCTGAATTTATTCAAAAAAAATCATCCTGGGTCTCTCAAGTTACTTTATATGGTTACCTAAAAACGAGAATGGGAACAAAGTATGTTTTAATGTTTGATGATGAAATTTTTTTATCATCAATTAATAAAGCAAAGTGGAATATATACGTTGTAGCACTTCAAGATCTTACTCTATATACAATTTCATACTTAAATGTTTTTCATAATTATAATGATACATCAAAGGCGAAAGAAATTTATGATGAAATCATTGTTAATGAAATTAAAAATGGTATGCCTGAAGAATTAGCATCAAGAGGTAAAGAAAAATTTCAGGAAAGATTAAATAAAATAGATTGGAAGAAATATTATAATTCTTGGCCATTTAATGAAAGTGCTTTAGCTTTATATGAATGGTCGCCAGTAGCACAAGAATTAAAATCATTAGATAGGAAAATAGTTTTGAACTCAATGATCTTAAAATGGGAAAATGTTCAAGATGAATTTATAAAATTGATTAAAATTTAAATATTTTTTCTATTATCGACTAAACTTTTGACTACACTTGGATCTGCTAAAGTTGTTGTGTCTCCAAGTTGATCATGTTCATTTGCTGCAATTTTTCTTAAAATTCTTCTCATGATTTTTCCCGATCTAGTTTTAGGAAGTCCTGGAGCAAACTGGATAAAGTCAGGAGTAGCAATAGGTCCAATTTGTTTTCTAACCCAAAGTTTTAAATCTCTTTCTAGCTCTCCATCTGGATTTTCACCTACATTTAAGGTGACATAACAATACAACCCATTTCCTTTAATATCGTGCGGATAACCCACTACAGCTGCTTCAGCAACTTTAGAATGTGCTACAAAAGCACTTTCTATTTCTGCTGTTCCTAAATTATGTCCAGATACAATAATAACATCATCTACTCTTCCAGTAATCCAATAATAACCATCTTTATCCCTTCTACATCCATCTCCTGTGAAATATTTTCCATCAAATTGAGAAAAATATGTTTCAATAAATCGGTTATGATCCCCATATACTGTTCTCATTTGTCCAGGCCATGATTGAGCTATACATAATCTTCCTTGAGCTTCTCCTTTAAGAACATTTCCATCTTTGTCAACTATTACAGGTTTTATGCCATAGAAAGGTTTTGTAGCAGATCCAGGTTTTAAATCTATAGCTCCAGTTTGTGGACTAATTAAAATACCACCTGTTTCAGTCTGCCACCACGTATCTACTATTGGACATCTAGAATCCCCAACAGTTTTGAAATACCATTGCCACGCTTCAGGATTAATTGGTTCTCCAACTGTTCCCAAAAGTTTTAATGTTTTTCTTGATGTTTTTTTAACAGGTCCTTCACCTTCTCTCATGAGTGCTCTAATTGCTGTTGGTGCAGTATAAAAAATATTAACTTTGTATTTATCAACAATTTGCCACCATCTAGAAGTATCCGGATAAGTTGGTATTCCTTCAAACATTATAGTTGTAGCTCCATTAGATAATGGTCCATAAATTATATAACTATGTCCAGTAATCCAACCTATGTCTGCGGTACACCAATAAATATCTTTAGATTTATAATTAAAAATATATTGATGAGTCATTGAGGCATAAACCATATACCCACCTGTAGTATGAAGAACACCTTTTGGTTTTCCTGTAGAGCCTGAGGTATAAAGGATAAACAGCGGATCCTCAGCGTTCATTTCTTCTGGAGGACAATCAGCAGACGCTTTCTTAATTATTTTATGATACCATACATCTCTACTTTCATCCCAATTAATTCTATTTCCAGTCCTTTTAACGACAATACATTTTTTTACATTTGGACAACTTACTAATGCTTCATCAGTAATTGATTTAAGCGGAATTTTTTTTCCACCCCTAACTCCTTCATCAGCTGTAACTACATAGTCAGATTTACAATCATTTATCCTTCCTGCTATACTGTCTGGGGAAAATCCTCCAAATATTATTGAATGTATTGCACCAATTCTTGCACATGCTAGCATTGTGTATGCTAACTCAGGTATCATAGTTAAATAAATCGTTACTCTATCGCCTTTTTTAACACCCAAATCTTTTAATCCATTTGCAGCTTTGGATACTTCTTGGTGTAGCTGTTTGTAAGTTATTTTTTTGCTTATTTTTGGATCATCACCAACCCAAATAATAGCAGTTTTATCTTTATTCTTTTTTAAATGTCTATCTATACAATTTGAAGAAGCATTTAAAGTTCCATCATAAAACCATTTAATATGAACATCTGATTTACTATACTTTACATCTTTAATTTTTGTATATGGTTTAATCCAAGTAATTCTTTTTCCTTCTTTCTTCCAAAAATTATCATTTTCTTTTAAAGAATTTTTATATTTTTTCTCATAAGCAGATTTATTAATACTTGCTTTTTTAACCCACTCTTTCTTTACTTTATAAATTAATTCATTTGAGTTTTTGCTAGTCTGTTTCTTTTTTTTTATTTTAGACTTTCGATTTTTAGATTTTTTTTTTGTTTTTTTCTTTTTAGGCATTTTTTTTTATTTGATACTACCCATCTTCAAAATAATTTTCCAGCTTTTAGTGTCCACAGGCATTACTGATAATCTTGATTGTTTTATCAGAGGTAAATTTTCAAGAGATTTGTTTTTTTTGATTTTTTCAAGGGAAACAGGGATTTTAAGCATTTTTACAAAACCCACTTTTACCGCAAAAAATAGTTTTTTTTTGTCTGTAGGATCTAAAAAGGCAGTTTTAGTAACCTTTACAATACCAACAATTTCCTTACCAATATTTGAATGATAAAAAAAACATAAATCTCCTTTTTTCATTTTTTTTAGGTTATTTCTCGCTTGAAAATTTCTAACACCATCCCAATCCGCACCTTTTAATCCTGCTTTTTTTTGCTGATCTATTGACCAGACATCAGGCTCTGATTTAAGTAGCCAATAATTCATATATCAATTTTAGAAAAAAAAAGATTATCTTTGATTTTTTTTATTATTTTATAATTAAATTTTTTTAAAAAATTAACACATTCCCTTTTTTCTTTGAGATTTAACATTTCTACACAAATTAATTCTGGCCTTAACTTTTTAAGTTTAATGTCTTTTATTACTTTTAAATCTAAACCCTCAATGTCAATATTTAAAAAATCAATTTTTCTTGATATTAAATTATTAATTCTTCTTGTTTTTAAATAAAATATATTTTTTTCTGAAAAATGTTCATTATGTTTTTTAAAATGTTTTTCCACTAAACTATTTGTAGGGTGAAAGAAATCATTACTATAAACTTTTTTTTTTATGATTTTATTTGATATGGCAGCTCTTATATTATTGTCTCTCTTTCTAATAATTTTAAAACAATCTATTGATACTTGATTAAGATCTATATTCATTCCATGCCAACCCTTGTTATAAAGAAGTTGTGTATTACTAAATTTTATTGGATGATAAGCACCAATATCAAGGTAAAAACCTTGTTTTTTATTTTTAAAATATTCTGAAATAAACAAATCTTCTTTATTTTGTGAATAAGTTCTTCTCTTTATATAAAATTTTTCTTTAATATATAAATGGTAATATAAATACATTTTATATAAATTACTTCCATATTTTATTTTTTCCTTAATCATTTTTTTAAATTTTCACACCAGCACCTTTTAAAAATTTTGCATTTTTATCCAATGGCAATCTTGGACTTGCTGGCAAATCTAATTCATCAAATTGATTTAATTTATATTTTTCTAAACCAACCATTGATATCATGGCCGCGTTATCCCCACATAAATTTATATTAGGGTAGATAGTTTGAAAATTACACTGTTTACTCACTTCGGTTAATTTATCTCTTATACCTTTATTTGCGGCAACTCCACCAGCTACAACAAAAAATTGTTTTTCATTTAAATTATTTTTTTTAAATTCTTCAAAAGCTTTTTTAGTTTTTATAAATAGAATATTTTCAATAGTATTTTGAAATGATGCAGCAAGATCAAATTTTTCTTGTTCAGATTTTAAGTTCTTTGATATTCTTAAAATTGCTGTTTTTAAACCTGCGAAAGATAAGTTGCAACCACCCTTATTTATAATTGGCATTGGAAGTTGAAATTTTTTTGGATCACCTTTTTTAGCATACTTTTCTAATTTTGGACCACCGGGGAATTCAATACCTAAAAGCTTTGCAGTCTTATCAAATGCCTCTCCTAAAGCATCATCTATAGTTGTTCCAAGTCTTTTATAATTTCCAAGACCGTTAACACTTAAGTATTGGCTATGTCCTCCCGAAATTAATAAAAGTAAATATGGATAATCAAGCTTGGTGTGCAACTTTGGACTTAAAGCGTGTCCTTCTAAATGATTTACACCAATGAAAGGAATATTTAATGAAGAAGCCATCGCTTTTCCAAAATTTAAACCAACAGATAAACAAACAATTAATCCAGGTCCTACAGTTGCAGCCACTGCAGAAATATCATTAAGTTTGACACCACTTTCTTTTATTGCTTTTTTAGCAATCAAATCAATTTTTTCTATATGAGATCTAGCAGCTAATTCAGGAACCACACCTCCAAATTCTTTATGAACATCAAATTGGCTTGAAATCACATTGGACAAAATTTTAGGTACACCACTATCATTATCTTGAACTAGTGACACAGCTGTTTCATCACAACTTGTCTCAATACCTAATATTATTGGTTTTTTAGCCATAAAAAATTTTTCTAATTAATACAATTAAAATATAAGAATGTAATAAAAATAAAATGTAATAAAATTAATATTTATGGAAAGAGAAAAAATTGTAATTGGCTCTAGGGGCAGCAAGTTAGCTATGATTTATGCGGAGAATGTAAAAGCTAAATTAGCAGAAGTTTTTTTTAAGGACATAGAAATAAAAAAAATTGTTACTTCTGGAGATGAAAATCAAAAGGATCGATTGTCTGAAATAGGAGGCAAGGGATTATTTTCAAGCAAAATTGAAAATGAATTAATTAATAGTAGAATTGATATAGCTGTTCATGCTTTAAAAGATATGCCATCCAACGAGACGGGTGGGTTACAAACAAATTGTTTTTTGCAAAGAAATGATCCTAGAGAAGTATTAATTTCTAAAAATAAAATAAAATTTAATGATTTAAATAAAAATTCAATAGTTGGAACATCATCATTCAGAAGAGAGTTTCAACTAAAAAATAAAAGAAATGATTTAAATTATAAATTAATCAGAGGAAATGTAGATACTAGAATTGATAAGTTAAATAAAAATTTATATGACGCTGTTATTTTATCCTTAGCAGGTATTAGTTGTTTAGATTTAAATGAACATATTACTGAAATATTTTCTACTGAACAAATTATTCCAAGTGTTGGTCAAGGAGTTATTGCAATACAATGCAAAAGTGATGATAAAGATATTGAAAAAATTTTACAAAAGATTAACCATGAAACGACATTTAAATGTGTACAAGCTGAAAGAAATGTTCTTAAAGTTTTAGAAGGTGACTGCCAAACTGCAGTCGGTGCAATATCATTAATAAAAGAGAATAATATAACGCTCGAAGCAGAACTTTTTTCTTTAGATGGAAGAGAAAGATTTTATTGCAAGTCCTCAAAAGATATAAAATATGCAGCAGAATTAGGTATAGAAATAGGTGAAAATTTAAAAAAGCAATCAAAAGGAAATTATAAAAAATAGTATGCACGTTTTATTTACAAGACCTTTGGAAGATAGTGAAGAATTAATATTAAAATTTAGAGATCTTGGACATAAAGTTTCACATTTGCCAGTTATTAAAATTGAAAAAGTAGATTATGAAAAGATCAATTTTTCAGATTATAAGGCTATAATTTTTACAAGTGCAAATGCTTTAAAATTTTTAGATACAAAATTTATTGATAAAAAAATTATTTGTTTTTGTGTAGGAAATTCTACTGAAAAAAAAGCATTAAGTTTTGGATTTCAAAATGTTATAGCTGCAGAAGGTAATGTACGAAATTTAAAAGAATTAATTATACAAAATTTTAATTCTTCTGATGGAAAAATGCTTTATGTTAGTGGAGAAGTTATCACAAATGATCTAGACAAAAATTTAATATCACTAGGCTTTAACGTAAGAAGAATAATTAATTATACGTCTAAACCAAACGATCAATTAGATGAAATATTTATTGAAAATCTGAGATTAAATATGCCAGATATTGTCTATATTTATTCCCAAAACAGCGCTATTAGTTTTTTAAAATTAATAGATAATTATAAATTAAATGATCTTTGGATGAATACAAATTTGATGTGTATTAGTGAAAAATCCTCTACAGTATTAAATAAAATTAAATGGAAAAAAATATTTATTTTTAGTCCTGGAGAAGAAGAATTTTTGCTATATAAAATTTAGATATGGAATTATTTAATAATTTTAAGTTGTTATTTCTTTCTGTATGGGAAAGAGGAATTTTAGGAGTAGATATTGTTGAAATATTAATTGGTATTGGAATATTTCTAATTTTTTTAATATTTAGAGGAATAATTAGCAAGTTAATTATTAAAAGATTAGACAATATAGCGAAACGAACAACAAATAAATTTGACGACTCTTTTGTTTCCGCAATGGAAGGACCTGCAAGATTTTTACCAATAGTTATTGGTTTCTTTATTGCAAGTTATTACATGTCATTTTCAGAAGAAAGCAGAGAAATTATTGATACAATTAACAGAACTTTAATAACCATATTTATCTTTTGGGTTATGCATCAAATTATAGAACCTATTTCATATATATTAAGCGGTTTAAATAAAATTTTAACAAGAGAACTTATTGGTTGGATTATTAAATCACTTAAAATATTAATATTTATTCTTGGCTTAGCAGCAGTACTAGAGCTTTGGGGTATCAAAATAGGACCAATTATTGCAGGATTAGGATTATTTGGTGTTGCTGTAGCTTTAGGAGCACAAGATCTCTTTAAAAATTTAATTTCTGGAATTTTAGTCTTAGTTGAAAAAAGATTTAAAATTGGAGATTGGATTTTGGTTGAAGGTATAATCGAAGGCATTGTTGAAAAAATAGGATTTAGATCTACCGTAATAAGGAAGTTTGATAAATCTATTGCTATAATTCCAAATTTTCAATTTGCAGAAAATGCTGTCATCAATATAAGCCAGACAACAAACTGGATTATTAGTTGGGTAATCAATTTGCAGTATGACACAACAGTTGATCAACTCAAAAAAGTTAGAAATGAAATTGAAGATTACATTAAAAAAAATGAAGATTACAAACCTGAACTTGGTTACGCAGTTCGAGTGGACAAATTTGCAGATAGCTCAATTGATATGTATATTCGTTGTTTTACAAAGACAGATGATTGGGATGAATGGTTAGCAGTTAAAGAAAGACTTGCAATTTCTATCAAAGAGATTGTAGAAAAAAATAAGGCTTCATTTGCATTTCCTAGCCAGTCAATTTATGTAGAAAAAAAATGATTGCGATTTTTTATTTATTACTTCAAATGTTAAAACTTTATTCTTACGTAGTAATAGCCAATGTAGTGATAAGTTGGTTGATTGCATTTAATGTTCTAAATACACAAAATAGATTTGTTTATTCAATTTTAGAATTTACTTACAAGCTAACAGATCCTATTTTGAACAGAATAAGAAGAATTTTGCCTAATCTAGGAGCATTTGATATTTCTCCAATCATTCTTCTTATATTGATATGGTTCATAGAAATGTGTATGAAACTCTACGTGGCACCGATTATATTTAATTAATTTATGATTTTAATAGATGGAAAAAAGGCAGCTGCTGAATTAAGAGAAGAATTAAAGAAAGAAGTTTCTGAATTAAAAGCAAAATACAATAAAATTCCTGGATTAACAGTTATTTTAATAGGAGATTTAGCACCAAGCCAAATCTATGTTCGAAATAAAGAAAAATCTGCAAATGAAGTTGGTTTAAAATCAGAAGTAATTAAATACCCAGATAAAGTGGAAGAAAAAACTGTTTTGGATAAAATTAATGAACTTAATAAAGATGATAGTGTTTCTGGTATTTTAGTTCAACTGCCTTTACCAAAACATATTGATAAGCAAAAAGTTATTGAGGCAATTTTACCAAGTAAAGATGTAGATGGCTTTCATCCAATGAATGTTGGAAATTTATCTTCAGGTTACCAGAGCTCAGTTCCATGTACTCCGCTTGGATGCTATTTATTAATAAAAAAAATTGAACCAAATTTAAATGGTAAAAAAGCAATCATTGTTGGTAGATCTAACTTAAATGGAAAACCAATGACACAACTTCTATTAAAAGAGAACTGTACTGTTACAATTACCCACTCTAAAACAAAAGATTTAAAAGCTGAATGCTTAAAGGGTGACATTATAGTTGCAGCAGTTGGTATACCTGAACTAGTTAAAGGTGATTGGGTTAAAAAAGATGCAATAGTTATTGATGTTGGAATTAACAAAACTGACAAAGGTATAGTTGGAGATGTTGCATTTGATGAAGTTTCTAAAGTTGCAAAAGCTTTAACACCAGTTCCAGGAGGTGTTGGCCCTATGACTATCGCTTGTTTATTGAAAAATACCATTGAGTGTTTCAAAAGATCGCAAATTTAAATATTAAATCTCTAAATTTAATCTGTTAATTTAAGTTATGAAAAAACCAAAATATCCCTACAGGCTTGGAATAATATTTTTGCTACTCACTATCCCACCGGTAGGAGCGACTCAACTAGGTTGGTACCTATATGATAAGCAAACTGGTTTTGACTATGGTATGATAGTAGGAACTGTATCCGTAGTATACGCTGCCTATTTAATGTATGAAAAAAATTGGAGAGAAGAAGATGAGGATTAATTTATGAAAAAAATAATTTTTTTTGGAGTATTTACAAATTTATAATGAAGTTATTTTTCATATTAGGTAATCAATTATTTCCATTAAAATATCTAAACGATTTTAAAAAAGATCACATTTTTTTTATGTCAGAAGATTATGAACTTTGCACTTACGAGAAACATCATAAACTAAAAATTTTACTTTTTTTATCTGCTATGAGATCACATTTAGATTTACTTAAAAAAAATAAATTTAACATTGAATATAGTAAAATTGATTCAAGTGATTTTAAAAAAGATTATTTTGATAAAATAAAAAAATTAATTAATTTAAAAAAAATTAGAGAAATTACAAGTTTTGAAATAGAGGATAAATTTTTTGAAAAAAAAGTGCAGTATTTTGTCAAAAAAAATAATCTAGTTTGGAATAAAATTAAATCACCAATGTTTTTAAATACCAGAGATGAATTTAGTGATTTCTTATCAAAATACAAAAGACCCTTAATGGCAACTTTTTACAAAGATACAAGAAAAAAATTAAATATATTAATGAAAAAAGATGGAAATCCAGAAGGAGGTAAATGGAGTTTTGATGAAGATAATAGAAAAAAACTTCCTAAAAATATAAAAATTCCCAAGTTTCCAAACATAAATGAAACGAAACATACCAAAAGTCTAAAACCTATTATTGAAAAAATGTTTAAAGATCACCCAGGTACTACCCAAAAATTTTGGTTTGCAACAGAACATAATGATGTGATTAAGTTATTTAACTTTTTCTTAAAGGAAAAATCTAATTTATTTGGTGATTATGAAGATGCGGTAGATCAGGATAATAATATTCTATTTCATAGCGCACTTAGCCCATATATAAATTTAGGTCTTTTAACTCCTGAATTCATAATTTCTAACATTTTAGACTTCCATACAAAAAATAAAATTAGACTTAATTCTTTAGAAGGTTACGTACGACAGGTAATAGGTTGGAGAGAGTTTATGAGAGGAATTTATCAAAAACATAGTAATGAAATGGAGAAAGGCAATTTCTTTAATCAAAATAGAAAGATGAAGGACTCATGGTATAAAGGCACAACAGGCTTACCTCCTTTAGATTACGCAATTAAAAATGCATTAAATCATGGATGGTCACATCATATAGAGAGATTGATGATACTTTCGAATATTATGAACTTATGTGAACTTAAACCTAAAATTGTTTATAGATGGTTTATGGAAATGTTTGTAGATTCATCTGATTGGGTGATGGTACCAAATGTTTATGGCATGGGTTTATTTAGCGATGGAGGAATTTTTTCAACTAAACCATATATATGTGGATCAAGTTACTTTATGAAAATGATGGATTTTAAAAAAGGTGATTGGTGCAATACTATGGATGGACTGTATTGGAGATTTATAAATAGAAATAGATCATTCTTTTTAAAAAATCCAAGACTTTCAATGATGGTAAGAATATTTGATAAAATGAAGACAGAACGAAAAAAATTAATATTGAAAGAAGCAGAAAAATTTATAAACAAAAATACATATGGCAATTAAAGTCTTTTTTAATAACTCCTGTAGCATTTGTAGATTAGAGATAAATCACTACAAAAAAATTTCCGATAGTAATTTAGAATGGATAGATATTACAAACAATGAAGAGGCCTTAAAATTTACATCAAAATCACAAGAGGAACTATTAAGAAGGCTTCATGTGATCGAAAATGGAAGGGTGACAGGAGGTGCTAAAGCTTTTATTATTATTTGGTCAAAAATTCCAAAATATAATTTTTTAGCAAAAATTTTTTCAATTAAACCTTTGTTCATCTTATTTCATTATGTTTATGAAATAGTAGCTTACTTCTTATTTTTGAAAAATAAAAACCAATTAAAATGAAAAAAAAAAATTTACCCTCAAAAATTTGTCTAGTTTGTAGTAGGCCGTTTGTTTGGAGAAAAAAATGGAGATTAAATTGGGATAGAGTAAAGTATTGCTCTAAAAAGTGTTCTTCTAAATAAATTCTTGAACTATCTTAGGTATATAGTTTTTAAAATTAAAAAAACCTTTATTACAATATCTCCAAGAATACTGATCAATTTTTCTATATAAAAATGAAATATTTTTTATATTGTTTGAGCTCAAGTAATCAAGATTTTCACCGACGGAAGGATATAAAGCCAAAAGATTTTCTTTAACATCTTTTAGATCTTCTATACCGATCATTTCACAATTTAAGGATTTGCTATTTAAGTTTTCTATTTGATCGTTTATTAGAGATTTTTTAAAATCTATTACTTTTTCATCTAATTTAGTTTGTCTTGTCTTGTTTTCGTTAAACACAAAATAAAGATTTTTAAATGATTGATCTTTAAAATCACTTTGTTCAAAACAGAGATTGTTTTCAAATATTAATAAATTCTGATTATTTGATATATTTGAGCTTAAAAAACTATTGTCTATAATCGAGTAATTTTTCTCATCTATTATTGGAACTGGATTTTCATTAATTTTAATATTATTAAATCTACTATTGGTAAATTTTTTTATATTCCATTCTGATGCAACATAATTTTTACCTTTTGTTTGGATACCTGCAACCCATCGCCACCCTAAAGTATTAGATGCGCAGTCACCATCATAAAGATACCTCATAAAAAAATCTGCACCCAGTTGCCAAGGTAAACCAAGAGTAAAAATCCAAATACTTGCAAACCACATTCTAGTGTGATTGTGAAGATAATTATAATTTTTTAATTCCTCTACCCAAGTATTAAAACATTGAACTTTAGTTTTTCCTTCAATTGCATCAAAATAATTTTTATTATTTATGTATTCTTGTTTTAACTTTTTTAAATCTGTCAGGTAATCTGACCATACATTTGGTCTTAATTCTAACCAACCTTTCCAATATATTCGCCATAAAACTTCTTGAATAAACTTTTCATTTTTGGGAAAAGAAAATTTTTTTAATGATAATTTAATAACTTCTTTTTCACTAATTATTCCATGAGTAATATATGGTGATAAACAGGATATATTTGATCTTTCATTTGGACCAAAATCAAAATTTCTGAGTTTTGAGTAGTTATATAAACCACTTTCAATAAAATTATTCAGCTTTTTTAATGCCGCCTCTCTTGACGGTTCAAAATGCATAAAATCTTATTTAAGTATTAAATATCCAATTAATAACATCCAGAAAAAAGCATAGTAATAATAAATATACTTTTTTGTAAACAATGCAGGAATATTACTTTTATTTATTTTTTTATTTTTTTTCATTTTATAGAAGATCTCCCACCATCTACTCCAATAATCTGACCTGTTATCCAAGAACTTTCATCTGTAAGTAAAAACTTAGCCATTGCCGCAGCATCTTTTCCTTCTCCAATTCTTTTCATAGGATGAGCTTTTGCAATACCTTCGGCTATAGGAGCATTTTTTAAAATAGGTTCAGATATTTTTGATTTAGTTAAACTTGGGGCAATACAATTAACTCTTATGTATGGCGCAAACTCTGCCGCAAGTGAAACTGTTAGTCCTTCCACAGCTGCTTTGGTAGAAGAAATTATTGAGTGATTTGAAAATCCTCTTTTAGCAGCTACAGTAGAAAAAAGTACAATTGATCCTTTATTTTTTTTTAAATTTTCTTGAAAACCTTTTATAATATCAAATGCTGAATACAGATTTAATTTCATACACTTGTGAAAATCTTTTTCAGTAACATTTTTTATAGGCTTTAAATCTATAGATCCAACACAATAAGCGATACCTTTTATATCTTCAATTTCAGCTTTTATTTTTTCTACAAATCCATCCTCTAAAACATCAGCTACACTAAATGTATAATCTAAATTTTTTGCAATATCTTCTAGTTCAGTATTTTTCCTAGCTACAAGGTGAATATTATCGTATCCCGATTTTTTTAATTGATTTGCTAAACTAGATCCAATTGAGCCTGTAGCACCAAAAATTAAATACTTAGCATTCATGTTTAGATGATTTACTTACGTTTTTTTTTTGGACTAATTCCAAGTTTATCGCTATGTCGCAACCTTAAAATTACTATTGCGGCAGCAATTAATACTATAGCTACAGCTTCATAAACCAGGCCAGAAGGATCCATTTCTTTACCTTGTAATATAATAAAACGAGATAAGGCCGTTATTGCAATTAATAATGGCAATGTAATACTTATTGACTGCTGATCCCAGAAAACTCTTACCATTGCTAAAACTTCTAGATAAAGAAACATTAATAATAAGTCAGCTAAAGTTACTGACTTTTCTAGAAACATTGTCTTTATTTCAATACCAACGGCAATAACAGTACTAATTAAGATTATTGATAATAAGATTAATTGTAAATTTTTAGTTATTTTTTCCATTACTAAAAAATATAAGTATTTTAAAAATGCTATTTGTCTTTAATATTTTTTGTCGCACTCAATTAATCACTGATTATTCAAGGTACATGCGACAAAAGATAAAAGCAAAATATTTTGAAATAAATCAAATGATATATAGGTAATCTTAGATATGTTCAAAGTTATAATTTTATATGAAATATTTTTCTTTCTTTTTTGGAATGTAATTTATTTTGGTGCCGATTTAGAAGCTTTTGCTAAAAGTGAAACGATGAAATTTATTTACATCATTTTATCATCAATGGCATTGGGATTTGTTTTAATAAATACAATGAGATTCACACTTGGAAAAATTCCAGACCCCAGAAAAGTAATTAAAATAAAAGAATAAACTATTTTATTTTTCTTTTATGATAATTAATAAATTTTTCTATGTTAGTTTTATTAAATGTTTTGTTTTCTTCAAAAGAAACTTTTTTCATAGAGTATGCATTACTTTTTGTTTGTCTTGAGACAATAATAATATTTCCCTTATAAAGTTTGAGTTTAACAGAACCATTTACTTTATTTTTTTTTTTATCAACAATTTTTTGAAGTTTAAATCTTGCTTTTGAATACCAGTATCCATTATATATAAGTTCTGCGTACTTAGGCATTATCTCATCTTTTTTATGCATCGTTTCTTTGTCTAAAGTTACAGACTCAATTGCTCTATGTGCGTTAACTAATACAGTTCCTCCAGGAGTCTCATAAACTCCTCTCGATTTTATTCCAATAAATCTGTTTTCAACCAAATCAACTCTGCCAATTCCATTTTTCCCAGCAATAGAATTTAATCTTTCTAAAAGTTTTGAAGGAGATAATTTTTTACCATTAATTGTTATTGGATTACTGTTTTTAAATCCAATAGTTACAAATGATGCTTTATTAGGTGCTTTTTCTGGAGAAGTTGTTCTTTGAAATATATATTCTGGAGCTGAATTTTTTGGATTTTCTAATTTTTTTCCCTCAGTTGATGTATGAAATAAATTATCATCCACAGAGAATGGTGGAGCACCTTTCTTATCTTTAGGAATTGATATTCCATGCTTTTTTGCATAATTAATTAGATCTGATCTAGATTTAAGTTTCCAAATTCTCCAAGGAGCTATTATTTTTATCTTTGGCCCAAAATAATGATATCCTAATTCAAATCTTACCTGATCATTACCTTTTCCAGTTGACCCGTGAGAAACTGCATAAGCTTTAAATTTTTTAGCAACTCTTATTTGATCTTTAGCGATTAGTGGTCTTGCAATTGAGGTTCCTAATAAATAAATACCCTCATAGAGAGCATGTCCTCTTATCATTGGATAAACATAGTCTTTAACAAAAGTATCTTTTAAATTTTTTATAATTATTTTATTTACACCAAGTCTTCTTGCATTTTTAATTATTTTTTTTTTATTTATTTCTTGACCAATATCTGCTGTGTAAGCAATAACTTCTGCTTTATAATTTTCTTGAAGCCATTTTAAAATAATAGAAGTATCCAACCCACCTGAATAAGCAAGTACTATTTTTTTTTTCATTAATTTGTAATTAAATCAATCTTTGAATTTGCAGAAACAATTATTCTATTCTCTTCTCCAGAATATGGGTGAGATCCGTGATATAAATAACTTGGCCAGACAACCAACTTTCCTTCTTGGCCTTCCATAATTGCAGTTAAATCTGTGCTGTAAGTTTGGCTCCCAAAATCGATATTTGATCCTGCTGTATAAGGTTTTAAAAAATAAGTTGAGCCATTAATTTTTTTTGAATCTTTCCCAATTTGTACATAATACACACAACTATAACTTCCACCGTGATTATGTGGAAATACAACTCCCCCTTTGTTATATCTAATAAACCAAGACTCTGTAATTTCTACATTAAATTTGGGTTTTTGTTCCATATTATCAATCAATTTTTTGTTTGAATTATTAGACATTGCCATGAAGCCCTGGGATATAAACTTTAAGAGTTTATTAAATGCAGAATTTTTTTCTTGATGAACGCTATAACTACTTTCATATAAATTATAATTTTCATACTCTCCTTTTGCTTTTCTATGTGGATTACCTTCAGGGTATTTATTTTCGTATTCTTTAAAAAAATTTAATAATTCATTTTTAATTGCATCATGTTCAGGATTATAAAATTCTCCAATTTGTACAGGCCACATATTGTGAATTTTATTTTCTGACATTTAACTACAATTTTTTTTTGCTGAATTATATGCTTTTGTAAAACCCATTAAAGAATAATGGTCAATTGTTTGAGATCCAGATCTATTATATCCAGTAACCATAATTCTCGAACCTTTCTTCATTGTTTTAATCATTTTTTTTTCAATTTTGTTTTCTGCTATCCACGCAAAATTTTCCTGAGCTATATCAAATTTATACTTTCGTTTCCCAGATTTTGCATATATTGAATTTTGAAGGTTATATTCATAACCAGATGTAGTACTTATTTCATCAAAGACCTTATCCGTTGGTCTAAAAGTAACAAAAAGTCTTGCTTCCCTATTTTTTTTCTTAGGAGATTGTAAAACAGGTTTAGATTGTGCAAAACAAACTTTTCCAGAATCATTTAATACTGTCATTACTTCCCAATCCTTAAATTTTCCAATTTTTTTTAATTCTTCACCTAAGGCCTGATTGCTAAAAATTAAAATAAAAAATAAAAGTATTATTTGTTTAATTAAGGACATGGGTTAGGATAAATTTTTTGAATTTCATTAATTTCTTTAATAATTTCATCAGATAGTTTTACATTTACACTTTCTATGTCAGTTTTCAACTGCTCCAATGTTGTGGCGCCAATGATTACACTAGTCATAAATGGTTGGATTTCGCAAAATTTTAGAGACATTTGACTCATATCAAGATTATATTTTTTACTTATTTTGTAATATTCATCTACCGCGCTTTTTAAATGAGGTGTATTGTATCTATATTTCCAAAAATCCCAGTGTTTTTCCATTCTTGATCCTTTTGGATATGTTTCATTTATATATTTTCCACTCAGGTATCCACTCGCCAATGGAGAGTATGCTAATAAGCCAATTTGTTCTCTTATAGAAACTTCAGCAAGACCAATATCATAAGTTCTATTTAACAAGTTATAAGGATTTTGAACGGACATCATTCTTGGTAAATTTTTATCCTTTGAAATTTCTAAATATTTTTTAACACCCCATGCAGTCTCATTAGATAATCCAACATATCTTACTTTTCCTTGATCTATAAATTTTTTAAGATTTCCTAAAACATCTTCAAATTTATTCCAATCACCTTTATCATTGTGTTCATATCCCAATCTTCCAAACATATTAGTATTTCTCTCAGGCCAATGAAGTTGATATAAGTCAACATAATCTGTTTGTAGTCTTTTTAAGCTTCCTTCTAATGCTTCGGTAATATTTTTAATATCATATTGGTAACCACCACCTCTTACATAGGGTCGTGTAGGTCCGGCTATTTTTGTAGCTAGTATAATTTTCTCTCTCTTTTTGGTTTTATTAAACCAATTACCTATTATTATTTCTGTATGGCCAAAAGTTTCTGCTCTTGGAGGAACTGAATAAAGTTCAGCTGTATCCCAAAAATTTACACCTCTATCAAATGCAAGATCCATCTGCTCAAAACCCTCCTCTTGAGAATTTTGCTCACCCCAAGTCATTGTTCCTAAGCAAATAGTACTAACCTTGAGTTCTGTAGTGCCTAATTTCTTATAATTCATTAAATATTAAATAATTTTAAAGTTTTTATGATATCTTGAATAAATAGTAAAAGGCTATTATATAAATGGTATGGAATTTAATAAAGAAAATATACTAAACAAAGTAAAATCTGCTCAACAAACAACTGTTGCAATGGATGAAGGCCTAAGAGCCTACATGCTAAAAGTATACAATTATATGGCAACAGGAATTTTGCTAACTGGAATTATTGCTCTTTTAACATTTAAAATGTCAGTTGTTACAGATACTAGTGGAACAATAGTTGGATTGACTCAATTTGGAAATGCAATTTACCTATCAGGTTTAAAATGGATTGTTATGTTAGCTCCTTTGGGAATAGTTTTTTATATGAGCTTTGGAATTAATAAAATGAGTTCTGCTAAAGCCCAAACTACTTTTTGGATTTTTGCTTCATTAATGGGTCTTTCTTTATCTTCTATATTACTGGTCTATACAGGTTTAAGTGTAACAAGAGTATTTTTTATAACATCAGCAACTTTCGGAGCTATGAGCATTTATGGTTATACCACTAAAAGGGATTTGACTAAATTAGGATCATTTTTAATGATGGGATTAATAGGAATTATAATTGCCTCTCTAGTAAATATATTCCTTAAATCATCAATGATGTATTTTGTTATTTCAATATTAGGTGTATTAATTTTTGTTGGCTTAACAGCCTACGATACTCAGAAAATCAAAAATATGTATTCAGCATCAGATACAGGAGAGTTAATTGGTAAAAAAGCTGTGATGGGTGCTTTAACTTTATATTTAGATTTTATAAATCTGTTTATAATGCTTCTAAGGTTATTTGGTCAAAGAAGATAGTTTATCTCTGTAATCTTTTCCAATCTGTATTTTTTAGAAGATTTTTTAGTTCAAAGGAATTTTTTAAAATTTTTCCATTTATATCAGTAATCAGATATCTTAGATTTTTATTTGATGGTTTAAAATTTTTACAAATTTTGTACATAGCATTTTCTGCAGTATGTTTAAAAACAATAAAGCTTATTTGTTTACTAGATATAGAGAGACCATAATCTTTCCAAGACCCTTCGGATACCATTTTAGCATATAAATCAAGGATTACTTTTAGTTCTTTTTTTTCAAAAAAATATCTTTCATTTTCATCTTTAGAAATATTATTAACTACAAGCTTTAAATTTTTATTCATTTAACTTGTATTTATTTATTAATCCAATTTGAAAGGCTGTAAAAGTAAATGTTATTGGCAACATTCCCCAAACTTTAAAGTTAACCCAAAATTCCTCAGACTGTGTTCTCCAAACTAACTCATTTAAAATTGCTAAACCAAAAAAGAAATACATCCATCTGTTGTTTAAAATTTTCCACCCTTCATCTCTTAGCGGTAAAGATTTTCCTAAAATCTTTTTTAGCATAGGTTCGTTTGTAAAATATTTTCCAAAGAAAAGTGCTAGAGCGAACAAAATGTTAATTATTGTTGGTTTCATGTAGATAAAAATTGGATTTTTAAAATATATAGTTAAACCACCAAACAAAGTAACCAAAATTCCACTTAACAATGGGACCATCGGTATCTTTTTTTCCCAAACCCAAACAAGTAATACAGAAATAATAGTTGCGACAATTAGTGGAGGAATTGCTACTTTTAAATCTTTGCCACTGTTATAATAAAAGTAAAAAAATATCACCAATGGGCCAATATCGGTGACAAATTTAAATAAAGATTTATTCACTATAAGATATTAACAGAATTCTTAAACAAATAAATTTTTTTATTGATTTTTTAAATTAAATATCCATATTTAGGTAGTGACTGTTCAAAAAGCAAAATTTTCAATCGGAGATGTAGTAAAACATAAACATTTTGAGTTTAGAGGTGTTATCTATGATGTAGATTTTGAATTTAATAATTCTGAAGAATGGTACCAATCAATACCAAAAAACGTAAGACCAAGAAAAGACCAGCCATTTTATCATCTGCTAGCTGAAAATGATGATGTTACTTACGAAGCTTATGTATCTGAGCAAAATCTTCTAAATGATGACTCTGAGGAGCCAATCAAACATCCTCTAATTAACGAAATATTCTCAGGAAAAAAAGGCTCTGGATATTTTAAGCCCTCAAATTAGTTAATTATCACTATTTAAACACATTTAACTCAAATCTTAGACATAAGAATTTATTATTATTAAACTAATTCTGATCAAGAGTGTTAATTTCTCCAATTATCTCCCTCAAAACCATTCTTGGTCAGAATTTTATTATAAAAAAAATTTAATTTTTAATTATTTGGTATATTAAGTTCAAATGTTTAATATATTTTCACCTAGTAAAATTTTTTCTATAACATCAAGAGCAACAAAATATGTTTTTGCTATTTTTATTTTGATTATTTCCGTTGGTCTAATTGAAGCACTTTTTCTATCACCTAAAGATTATATCCAGAGTGACTCCGTAAGAATTATGTATGTGCATGTTCCAGCAGCATGGATATCTTTAGGAATATTTTCTTTAATTGCATTGCTGTCAATTTCAATATTAATTTTCAAAAATAAAACCTTTTCATTAATTGCTAAAAGCTTAGCACCTTCAGGATTCATATTTAGTATTATTGCATTGGTTACAGGATCAATCTGGGGAAAGCCAACCTGGGGAACCTGGTGGGCGTGGGATGCTAGAATAACCTCTATGCTTATTTTAGGACTTTTTTATTTAATGTATATTGTTGCTTGGCGAGTAATTAGTCCAAACAATGCTAATAAAGTTACATCAATTATTGCAATTATTGGCGTGGTTAATATTCCAGTAATAAAGTTTTCTGTTGATTGGTGGTCAACTTTACATCAACCATCTTCAATAAATATTCTTTCAAAATCAACGATTCATCACTCAATGCTAGTACCTTTAATAATTATGACTGCGGCATTTGCTCTATTTTCTCTTTTGATATTTTTGATGAAATATAATACAGAACTGATAAAGATTAAAAACAAAGGACTAGATAGATTATGATTAATGAAATCATTTTAATGAATGGATACGGACTTTATGTTTGGTCGGCTTTCTGTTTTACATTGACTAGCTTTGTAATTCTGTACTATGTAATTAAATCTCAGTTAGTGAAAGAACAATTAAAATTTAAAAATAAATTTTCTAATTTAGTTATTGATAAAGCTGACAAAGTTAAAGTTCAAGAAGCATATAAAGAAATATTATCCAATACTTCTGCTTATAAAATTTAACTTTAAAATAAATGTATGGTAAAAAAGTTAAATTAAGAATTTTTTTCTTTTCGATTATTTTTTTAGCAATTTTACTAACTACCTTTTTAATATTAAAATCATTAGAAGAAAATGTTGTATATTTTATCTCTCCTTCTGATGTTAAGGTACTACCAGAATTAAGTAAAAAAAAAATTAGAATAGGTGGGATGGTAAAAAAAGATTCTATCGAAACTAATGCAAAAGAAATCTTATTTATTATAACTGATTATAAAAGTGAGATTAAAGTATCTTTTAGTGGATCAATACCCAATCTATTTGCTGAAGAAAAAGGTGTAGTTGCTGAAGGATTTTTAAAAGATAGAAATTATTTTACTGCAAAAAAAATATTAGCAAAACACGATGAAAATTATATGCCACCTGAAGTAAAAAAAGCTTTGGAGAGTAAAAAGTGATTTTTAATCATATTGGGTATTACTCTTTAGTTTTCGGATTTTTTATATCTTTATATTTATTATTTTTTTCTATGTTTTTGTATCTTAAAGGTAAATTAAATAATCAGCTAAACTTAAATATTTATTATTTTTCATCATTACAATTATTTTTAGTTATTTTGAGTTTTATTAGTCTAATTATATCATTTATTTTATCAGACTTTTCTAATGAGACAGTTTATTATAATTCTCATACAACTAAGCCTCTCTTTTACAAGATAGCTGGAACGTGGGGAAACCATGAGGGAAGTTTATTATTATGGTTATTAGTACTTACATTATTTATTTTTATATTTATTTTAAAATCTAATAATCAACCAAAACTTTATCGATTATTAAGCATTTTTTTTCAACAAATAATTATTACAGGTTTTTTTTTATTTTTATTAATTACTTCAAATCCGTTTAATTATTTATTCCCAATACCTATAGAAGGTTTAGGACTTAATCCGATCTTACAGGATCCTGCGTTAGTGATTCATCCACCAATTTTATATTTAGGATATGTTGGTTCATCGATTATTTTTTCATCATCTTTAGCAGCATTAATAGAAAATAATTTTAGTAAGATTTGGGCTAAGCATATAAAGAATTGGGTTTTTGTTAGTTGGATATTTTTAACTTTAGGAATTCTCTTGGGGTCTATTTGGGCTTACTATGAACTAGGATGGGGAGGTTTTTGGTTTTGGGATCCAGTTGAAAATGTATCTTTAATGCCATGGTTTTCTTTAACTGCTTTATTACATACAATTTCAGTTTTGGAAAAAAGACAATTGCTCAAATCTTGGACAATTATTTTATCAATTTCAACATTCTCACTAAGTATGAGTGGTACTTTTTTAGTTAGATCTGGAATATTAAATTCTGTTCATACCTTTGCTAACGATCCTGAACGAGGAGTGTTTATATTAACTTTTTTATTTATTTTAATTTTTTTGGCAGTTTTTATCTTCTTCTTCTTTAGTAAAAATATAGTTAATTTAAATGAAAAGAATTTTTATTGGTTAAGCAAAGACTCATCCATCATAATTAATAATTGGTTCATGATGTATTTTTTATCTGTGGTATTAATTGGTACAATATATCCTATATTTTTAGAAGTAATTACAAGTGATAAAATTTCTATCGGCCCCCCTTTTTTTAATAAATTAATTGTTCCATTTTTAATACCATTTTTACTTATAATGTCATTTGGACCAAAGCTTAAATGGATAAAAGACAGATTTAATAAGTTGGAATTAGATAAAATATTCTTCTTTGTTATTTCAATATTAATTTCAGTATTAATTTATGAAAAATTAGGACAAAAAAATTTATTAATTACAATCTTAATCTTTGCTAGCATTTACTTGTTTTTAATTTCATTAATTGAACTTATAAAATCAAGAAATAATTTATCTCAAAAATTATCTCATTTTGGTTTTAGCTTACTAATACTTAGTATTCTGTTTAATGGGTTATTTTCAAAAGAATTTTCTTCAAATATGAAAATTGGAGACCAAATTGAATTCGATAATAAATTAATAAAATTTAAAAATGTTGAGTCAAAAAAGGGGTCAAACTATAATTCAATAATAGCTAGCTTTGTTATAGAAGATGAAAATAAAAGAATATCAAAGTTTTTTCCAGAAATTAGAATTTATAATCAACCAAATATAATGACTAGTGAAGCAGATATAAAAACTTCAATATTTCAAGATAAATTTTTTGTTATTAATTTCTTAAAAAATGAAAATTATTTTAATGTTAGATATCAAGTAAAATCATTTATGATTTGGATTTGGATATCTACTTTGCTTATCGTTTTAGGTGGATTAATTGGGTTGGTAAGAAAAATTAAATGAAAAAAAAATTTGTTCTCGTTTTATTATTAATATTTTTTTCAATAACTTTTATAATTTTATATTCTAGTTTACATAAAGTTGAAATATATATTCCTGAAAAAATTACCAATAAAAGTACAATTAAGTTTTCTGCCAAAGATTTATTTTCTAATAAGGAAATAGATTTTAATAGCCTAGTTAAAAATGATAAATTAACAATAATTAATATTTGGGCTTCGTGGTGTCAACCATGTAGGGACGAACATCCTTTTCTTATGAAATTAGGAGATGATAAAAATATAAATTTAATTGGTATTTCCTATAAAGATAATATTAAAAATTCCAAAAAATTTCTTAATGATTTTGGAAATCCATTTTCAAATATTTTAATTGATAAAAATGGTTTAATATCAATTAATATAGGAGCATATGGAGTTCCAGAAACATATATTATTAATGCAGATAAAAAAATCTTTAAAAAGTATATTGGACCACTTAAAGAGAAAAATTATTTAGAAATAATGAGCTTATCGAATGAAAATAATTAAATATTTTTTACTTCTATTAATAATTTTAAACTTTTCTTTAACAAAAGCCTTTTCAAACGAAAATAGAATATTGGTTGATAAAATTTCAAAAAATTTAAGATGTTTAATTTGTCAAGGACAATCAGTTTATGACTCACAATCAGAATTTGCTCTAAGCATAAAGTTATTAATCAATGAAAAATTAGAAAAAGGCAATACTGAAAAAGAAATTTATGATTTTTTAAAAAATCAATATGGCGATTGGATAGTTTATGATCCAAAATTTGATAAAAAAACTCTCTTACTATGGGGCATTCCACTAATATTATTCATTTTTGGGGGTATTTTAATTTTCAGAAAAGTGTTTATTTATTAAAATATATTAATTAGATTAAAGCAATTTTTAATAAAATGAACAAAAAATTTAAACTTGTATTTTCGTTTTTGCTGATATTTTTATTTACGGGAGTGAGTAACAGTGAAGAAAAACAAGAAGCTTTTAATGATCATCAAATAAATTTTCACACTGGAACATTTGATTATAGTGATGATGGTAAAAAATCTGGTTTATTTGGATTTCAACATCAAAATGTTAGTTTAAATAGAAAGAGTTTTTTAGGAAACTTATCACCAATAACTGGATTTATTCTTACCCAAGATAATGCAAGTTATTTATACACTGGTGTGCAAGCTGAGTATAAAATAGGTAAAATAAATTTTACTCCAAGCTTTACTCCTGGGTATTATAACAAGGGAGACGGTAAAGATCTTGGGCACTCTTTAGAATTTAAAAGTGAATTACAATTTTCTGTTGATTTATTTTCAAACACACAACTTGGTTTTTCATATAATCATATATCAAATGCAAGCTTAGGATCCAAGAACCCTGGGGCAAATAGTTATATGTTCAATTTTATGAAGCAGTTTTAAGATTTAATTTAATATGAATCTTAAAGATTGTTACAATTTTAGTGATTTTAGAAAATTAGCAAAAAAAAAATTACCATCTCCAATTTTTCACTATATTGATGGAGCTGCAGATGACGAAATCACATATAGGAGAAATACTTCATCTTTTAATGATGTTGATTTGGTTCCAAATGTATTAAGAGGTGTAGAAAATATAGATTTATCAACTACTATATTTGGAAAGAAATTAGATCTTCCTTTCTATTGTGCACCAACAGCTTTACAAAGACTTTTTCATTATGATGGAGAAAGAGCAGTAGGAAAAGCAGCTCAAAAGTTTAATACCATGTTTGGAGTTTCTGCTCTAGCTACTGTAAGCGTGGAAGAAATATCTTCAATAATTGATACTCCAAAGATGTTCCAATTTTATTTTCATAAAGATAGAGGATTAAATGACTCTTGTTTGGAAAGGGCTAAAGCTGCCAAATTTGATGTAATGGCTTTAACAGTAGATACAATAACAGGAGGAAATCGCGAAAGGGATTTAAGAACTGGTTTTACGTCTCCTCCAAAACTAACATTATCAAGTTTGTTTAGTTTTGCTACGAAGCCAATGTGGGGAATAAACTATTTAACAAAGGGCAAGTTTGAATTACCCCATCTACAAGATTATGTGAAAGAAGGAACTAGCACCAATACTTCTATTGGTAATTATTTTTCTACTATGTTGGATCAATCTATGAATTGGAATGATGCTGAAAAATTATGTTCACAATGGAATGGTCACTTTGCTTTAAAAGGGATTATGAGTGTCGAAGATGCAAAAAAAGCAGTTGATATTGGATGTACTGGTATAATGGTTTCAAATCATGGAGGAAGACAGCTAGATGGTTCAAGATCTCCATTTGATCAATTGCAAGAAATAGTAGATGCGGTTGGTGACAAAATAGATGTTATTTGTGAAGGTGGATTTCAAAGAGGTACTCATATGCTAAAAGCTTTATCCTTAGGAGCTAAAGCATGTGCTGGTGGTAGACTATATCTTTATGCTTTAGCAGCCGCTGGTCAAGCTGGTGTTGAAAGAGCTTTAGGTCAGTATAAGGCTGAGTTAGAAAGAGACATGAAACTAATGGGCTGTACTAAAATAAGTGATCTTAGTAGAAATAATTTAAGATTTAGAAACATTTAAATTATCAAATGAGTATAAAGAATTGTTATAATTATAAAGATTTTAGAAATCTCGCAAAAAAAAAATTACCATCTCCAATTTTTCACTACATAGATGGAGGAGCAGATGATGAGATTACATTAAAAAGAAACACAGATTCATTTAACAATTGTGATTTAGTTCCAAATGTACTCGCAAACGTGGGTAAACCAGATTTATCAACAACAATTTTTGGAAAAAAAATTAATCTACCAGTTTTTCTATCACCAACTGCTATGCAAAGATTATACCATCATGAAGGTGATAAAGCTTCAGCAAGGGCAGCAGAAAAATTTGGCACTTTTTATAGTATGTCATCCATGGCAAATACATCAATTGAAGAAATATCTAATATATCAAGTGGTCCAAAATTATTTCAACTTTATGTTCATAAAGATAAAGCAATAACTGATGATTTAATTGATAGAAGCAAAAGAGCAGGATTTGATGGAATGTGTCTTACCGTTGATACATTAGTTGCCGGAAATAGAGAAAGAGATCATAGAACAGGATTTACTACGCCACCAAAATTAACACTTCAAAGTCTGATGAGTTTTGCTTTTCATCCCAAATGGGTATTTGATTATTTAACTCATGAGAAGTTTGAATTATCAAATGTTTCAAAAAAAACAGATAAGGGAACTAATATTACAACATCAGTTATACAATATGTAAATGAACAATATGATCCGTCAATGAATTGGAAAGATGCAGAATATATTGTAAAAAAATGGGATGGTCCATTTGCTTTAAAAGGAGTTATGTCTGTTGAAGATGCAAAAAAAGCAATCGATATAGGCTGTACAGCAATAATGATATCAAATCATGGTGGAAGACAATTAGATGGATCTAGATCACCTTTTGATCAGTTAAAGGAAATTTCAGATGCAGTAGGAGATAAATTAGAAATTATATTAGATGGTGGAGTTAGAAGAGGAACTCATGTCCTAAAAGCTTTAGCAGCTGGTGCAAAAGCATGTAGTTTTGGCAGAATGTTTCTATTTGGTTTAAGTGTAGGTGGTCAAAAAGGAGTTGAAAAAGTATTACAAAACTTACACGATGAAATAAATAGAGATATGATTTTAATGGGTTGTAAAAGTGTAAATGAATTAAATAGGTCAAAACTAATTTACAGAAAATAAAGAATGAAAACAGCTAAAAACCTTGAAAGATTAGGAACAGAATCTGCTTTTAAAATTTTAGCTGAAGCAAAAAAATTAGAAGCAGATGGAAAAAAAATTATTCACTTAAGTTTAGGTCAGCCTGACTTTAAATCACCAAAACATGTTGTAGATGCTACAAAAAAGGCTTTAGATGATGGCCATCATGGATACGTTTTACCTAATGGAATAATTGAGTGTAGAGAAGCAGTAAATAGAAAAATTAAAAAATTATATAACACAGATATTGAACCAGAAAGAATAATTATAATGCCTGGCGGCAAGCCAACAATTTATTATGCAATAACTTTGTTTGGAGAACCTGGTGCAGAAATAATTTATCCAGATCCAGGTTTTCCAATTTATGAATCAATGATTAATTACACTGGAGCAAAAGCAGTTCCAATTAATATGCTTGAAAATAAAGATCTTTCCATAAATCCTGAAAAAATATTATCTCTAATTAATGAAAAAACTAGATTAATAATTATTAATAATCCAAATAATCCTACTGGAGCATTCACAGAAAAAGATAAAATTGACCAGTTAGCTCAAGGATTAAAAAAATTTCCTCATGTTGCTATTTTAAGTGATGAAATTTATAGCAGACAAATTTTTGATGGAAAAAAAATGCCAACTTTTTTTAACTATCCTTTTTTATATGATCGATTAATTGTGCTAGATGGTTGGAGTAAAGCTTATTCTATGACAGGTTGGAGATTAGGTTGGTCAGTGTGGCCAGAAAAACTCGTAGATCATATTTTAAAATTTTGTGTAAATAATCACTCTTGTGTTAATGCAGCTATCCAATATGGGGCTATAGCTGCTCTAGATGGCCCAGACGATACAATTAATTTTATGATGGAAAAATTTACCAAAAGAAGAAAGCTAATTTTCGATGGATTAAATAGTATTAAGGGGATTGAGTGTAGTTTACCCGGAGGGGCATTTTATGCTTTTCCAAATGTTGCAGGAACAGGAATGGATGGAAAAGAATTTGCAAAAAAATGCCTTTATGAAGCTGGAGTTGCAGTTGTACCAGGTATTTCTTTTGGAAAAAAAGCTATAGATTATGTGAGATTTAGCTTCGCAGCGTCTCAAGAAAATATCTCTCATGCATTAGAAAATATAAGGAAAATTGTGGGCTAATTTAAGTATTTTTTATATTAAAATAAATGTTATCTTATTAATTAATGAATGAAAAAGTACATAAAGAATTAAAACAAATTTTTAATGGTAGGTTTTCTACTTCTGAGTCAACAAGAGGAAATTATGCTCGAGGAGAAGATACTTATGATCCAGTGCTATCTCAAGCAGTAGTTTTTCCAGAAACAAATGAAGAAGTTTCAAAATTTTTAAAATTATGTAATGAAAATAAAATTCCAGTTGTTCCATTTGGAACAGGAACTTCCCTAGAAGGAAATGCGGTTGGTAATGCAAATGGAGTTACAATATCTCTTGAAAAAATGAACAAGGTGTTAAATGTTAATGCTAGTGATTTTGATTGTAGAGTTCAAGCAAACGTAACAAGAAAACAACTCAACGAATACTTAAGAGAAGATGGAGTTTTTTTTCCAATTGATCCAGGGGCAGATGCTGCTTTAGGAGGGATGGCTGCTACGTCAGCTTCTGGAACTATGGCAGTGAAATATGGAACGATGCGTACAGTTGTTTCAGGTTTAACAGTTGTTTTAGCTAATGGAGAAATTATTAAAACTGGCACTAGAGCAAAAAAATCTTCTGCCGGATATAATTTAACAAATTTATTTATCGGCTCAGAAGGAACACTTGGAATCATTACTGAAGTACAATTAAGATTGTCTCCAATTCCTGAAAGTATAATGAGTGCAGTATGTTATTTTCCTGATCTAGATTCGGCTGTTTTAACTTCACAAGAAGTAATCCAATATGGAGTTAATATTGCAAGAATTGAAATGTTAAATAAAGACCAAATGGAAATAAGTATTAAATATTCAAAATTAGATAATATAAAAGCTTCCCCAACACTTTTTTTTGAATTTCATGGTAGTGAAGAATCAAATAGAGAGTCAATAAAAATTGTAGAAGAATTATCAAAAAATAACGGAGGAAGTGATTTTAAGTGGGCCGATACAATTGAAGAAAGAAACAAATTGTGGAAAGCAAGACATGATGTTTATTATTCAGTTAAATCATTAGGGAAGAACATGAAAGTTTATTCTACAGATATATGTGTTCCAATTTCCAAACTTGTAGAATGTGTTTCATGGGCTGAAAAACATGTTAAAGATAATGGCTTAATAGCACCAATGGTTGGGCATGTAGGAGATGGTAACTTTCATTCTATTATTTTGTATGATCCTGAAGATAAAGAAAAACAAAAACTAATAAGAGAATACAGTGATAAACTTATCGAAAAAGCTTTAGAACTTGAAGGTACAATAACTGGAGAGCACGGAATTGGATTACAAAAAAAGGGATATTTGTTAAAAGAACACCCTGATAACTTGCCTGTAATGAAATCAATTAAAAGAAGTTTAGATGCAAACAATATAATGAATCCTGGAAAAGTATTTGATCTAAACTAGATTTACAATTTCAGATTGTATTTTTTATTAAATTTTCGAATAATTTGCTAATTTTTTTCACCTGAGACAGATTATCAAGGACTCTATGATCATAATATGTTTAAATAATCATAGTTAATTAACTTAAAGGGAGAAATAAATGATTAAAGAAAAAAAATCATTGAAGGTAAACAAATCACCTTCAAGACGTAAGTTCTTCAAAGCTGCTGCTGCAACTGGTGTTGCTGCTGTAGCTGCATCAACTTTAGCTGCTCCAGCTGTTGCTCAAGAAAGAGTAGAAGCTGCAATGGTAGCTACATGGCCAAGAGATTTTCCTGGTCTAGGAACAGGTGCACAAAGACTTGCAAAAAGACTTAGCGATATGAGTGACGGAAGAATACAGGTTACTTATTATGCTGCAAATGAAAGAGTTAAAGCATTTGACTCATTTGATGAAGTTGCTTCTGGTAACTCACAAATGTATCACGGTGCAGATTACTACTGGGTTAAAAAACACCCTGCATTTGGATATTTTACAGCGTGCCCATTTGGTTTCACATATTCTGAAATCAATGCTTGGATACACCATGGTGGTGGACAAGCACTTTGGGATGAGCTAACTGATGACTTTGGTACCCAAAGTTTCATAGCTGGTAACACTGGAGTTCAAATGGGTGGTTGGTTTAACAAAAAAATTAGATCAGCTAATGACCTAAAAGGTTTAAAAATGCGTATGCCTGGATTAGGAGGACAAGTTTTAGGAAAACTTGGTGGTTCCCCAATATCACTTCCTGGTGGACAAATTTATGAAAACCTTGTTTCAGGTGCAATTGATGCAACTGAGTGGGTAGGTCCTTGGAATGATGAAGCTATGAAGTTCCATGAAGCTGCTAAATATTATTATTACCCTGGTATGCACGAACCTGGTTCGATGTTAGCTTGTGGTGTTAATAAATCTTGGTTTACAAGCTTAACTAAATCAGATCAAACGACTATCAAAACCGCATGTGCTTGGGCTGACGAAATTACTATGGCTGAGTACAATGCTAAAAATGGTGCAGCATTATCTCGTTTAATAAACGATCATGGTGTTAAACTTGAGAAGTTTAATGACAAAGTTTATGACGCTTTTGCTAAAGGTGCTGCTGAGGTTTATGATGAAGTTCAACAACACAGCGATCTTGCTGCTAGAACGCACAAAGCGTTCGTTAAAGCGCGTAAAGAGATTGGTGCTTGGACTAACTTGTCAGACTCACCATACATTAGTCAAAGAAACAGAGCTTTAGGACTATAACACTTAAAGTTTGATAATATTAAATATTAAGGGCCCTTTTTAGGGCCCTTTTTTAATAAGATAAAATTGTTTTATTTTATGGTTTCAAAAAGTAATCTGCCAATAATTATTAGAATATTTAGTTATTCGATACTAGCTATTACTTTTATTTTCCTAATTAATAATATTTTAACAGTTTGGTTTGAATGGCCTGGTGTTAAAAAGTTATTTTCACATTATGGTTTATTTGGATTTAAAAAATTAAACAACCCTTTAGTAGGATCATTATTAACAACAGCTTATATACAATTATTTTTGTATTTTGTTTCAATATTATTAGCAGTTTTTTATGTATTTAAATCTATTAAACAAACTCTAGAAACCGACTCAAAAATTCTTACTGAATTTACTGCTTATATTATACGTTCATCTTTTTGGGCAGTTTTAATTGTAGGAATAGCAGATTTAATAGTTTCATTTATGGTTGTAGAAAAATTAGTCGAACCAATTTTTGGTGAAACGTTAAAAATTAAATTAGTTATTCCAGCCTTTAGAATTACCTTTGTTCATTTTCCATTAATATTGATTTCTTTTGTAATTGGTTATTTTACAAGATCAGTAGGTTTTATTTGGCTTGCCGTTTTAGTTGTAGCTAGTGAATTTTTTATTGTAGTTTCAAGATTCATATTTGAATATGAACAAGCTTTTCAAGGGGATTTAGTTCGTTTCTGGTATTCTGCCCTTTATCTTTTTGCTAGCGCATATGCATTGATGCACGAAGGTCATGTGAGAGTTGATGTTTTATACACTGGCTTTAGTGAAAGAAAAAAAGCTTGGACAAATTCAATTGGATCTTTGTTATTAGGAATTCCACTATGTCTAATTGTTTTATTTTTAGGAATGGGCGGTAAGGCAAGCATTATTAATGGTCCCGTTATTTCATTTGAAATTACTCAACAAGGATCAAACGGATTATATTTACTATATTTAATGGCGGTATATCTAGCTGTATTTGCTGTAAGTATGTTAATTCAATTTACAAGCTATTTTATGAGTAGCAGTTATAAAATTTTGAAAAGTTAAATTATGGAACATTTATTTTTAACTCTACTTGTTATAATTATGATAGTTGCATTGGCATCAGGTTTCCCTGTTGCTTTTGCATTACCAGGATCTGCTATTATTTCAATTGGAGCTGCTGCCTTTTTTGGATATCTTTTTGAAGGAGATGCAGGTGCATATTATGCAACCGATGGACCAATAGAATGGTTAACAGCAGGGATTACAAATTTCAGGAGTAATTATTGGGATGTAGAAACTGATACTTTAATTGCAATTCCTCTGTTTATATTTATGGGAATAATGTTGCAAAAATCTAAAATTGCAGAAGATCTTTTGGTAACGATGGGTCAATTGTTTGGCCCTATACCTGGAGGACTTGGAATTTCAGTAATTTTTGTTGGTGCATTACTTGCGGCAACTACTGGAATAGTTGGGGCAACCGTAATTGCTATGGGCTTAATTTCACTACCTACCATGTTAAATAACAAATACGATAGAAGTCTCGCAAGTGGAATTGTTTGTTCATCTGGAACACTAGGCCAAATTATACCACCATCAATTGTTTTAATTATTATTGCTGACCAATTAGCTAGCGCTGCCGATGTAGCAAATACAATGAGACAGGCAGACTATAAACTATTAACTGGTGATTTTAACATGCCTGGTGAGTTTAGAGTAGGTTCTACTAGTGCTGGAGATATGTTCCTTGGAGCATTATTACCTGGACTAGTATTAGTTGGATTATACATGTTATATGTATTCATATATGCAAGATTAAATCCTAAAGCAGCTCCTCCAGTTCCATTCAAAGGTCAATTTGATTTTAAATTTTGGATGAAAGTTATAATGGTAATAATTCCACCACTTGCATTAATATTTGCAGTTCTTGGATCTATATTAATGGGAATAGCAACGGTAAACCAAGCTGGTTCTATTGGCGCTATAGGGGCAACTATAATGGCGGGTTACCGTCTTCACAAAGGTAAAAAAGATGCTTATTATCCTTTGATAATAACAGTTGTAGCTTTAATTCCTATTTTTATATTATCAAAAAATTTTAATTTAAACATTAAAGCTGTAGAAACTAGAAACTTAGGAGCAATTTTAGTTACAGGTTTTTTTACTATAGTTTTTTTAACAGGTATCATTTGGAGTTTTTGGAGATCTTATAAAGTTGATAATGTCCTAAAAGAAGTTGTTACAGAGACTTGTGTAACAACATCTATGGTATTTATAATTCTTCTTGGAGCTGCCATGTTAACGTCAGGTTTTAGAGCTTTTGGTGGTGAGGAATTAGTAAGAGATTTTTTACAGGATTTACCAGGTGGATTTTGGACTCAATTTATTGTCGTGATGGCAGTAATATTTTTATTAGGTTTTTTTCTTGATTTTATTGAAATCGCAGTAGTTGTTGTTCCAATTATTGCTCCAATATTGTTAGCTGAAACAGGAGCAAATGTTAGCGCGATTTGGCTAGGAGTAATGATAGGAGTAAATTTACAAACATCTTTTTTAACTCCCCCATTTGGTTTTGCTTTGTTTTATTTAAAAGGAGTTGCACCAAAATTTATTACTACTTTAAATATCTGGAAAGGCGTTGTTCCCTTTATAGTACTACAATTAATAGGACTTGGAATTGTAGGTTTTTATCCATCTCTAGTAAATTATTTACCTGCTAGAACATATTTGACGTCTCATGTGGCTCCTCCTCCAATGAATCCTAAACTTCAACATTGTTTACAAGAATATAAATTTGATATTTACAATAATGAAGAACAAAAAATCAAAGCTGCTATAAAAGATTTTGAACAACTAGTTCCTTCTAATCTTCCCATTGATAAACTAGATATTTTTGATGAACATTTTGAGAATGCACTAGGTACTTTTTCTTTAGTTAAAAAGCTTCAAAAAACAGAGAAAGAGTATGACTTATTTGCTGAAGACTATAGAGATCTTCACTTTAGTGTAAGAAAAAAACAAAAAAAGATTAGGAAAATAGATAATAAAATAGAAAAATTAAAATCAGAAATTAGAAGATTAGAAAAAGACAAAGTGTCTCAAAAAAATAAAATTGAACTTAAGATCGAAGATTATCAGTTAGAAATTGATGAAATAAAAAAACAAATTCCAGAAAATTGGGCATCAAAAAATAAAGAATTTGAAATTATTAAGAAAGCTAAAAATACACAAACAAAAAGATATAAAAAGAATGTAGATGAGGCATATGATAATTTAGATCAAATTGCTACGTTTATAAAAGATCATGAAAAACTAAATGAACTTTCTCCA
This sequence comes from uncultured Pelagibacteraceae bacterium, assembly GCA_902589345.1. Lineage (GTDB taxonomy): Bacteria > Pseudomonadota > Alphaproteobacteria > Pelagibacterales > Pelagibacteraceae > Pelagibacter. Next base: position 44,575 of record CACISU010000002.1, read on the forward strand.
GATATTAATAATTTAAGAATAGATATTAATAATGAAAATTATAAAAATTCAATCTCAATTATAGATAGTCTATTTGAGAAGTTTGGGGAAATTTCAGGTACAGAAGAACTTGCTAATAGACTTGATGATTTATATTCTTTACTTGATAGTGAAGAAATAGAAAAAAATAAAATTTTAGATGCAAGCTCAGAAGCATTAAATTTATTTGATAAAGAAGTAAAATGGAGAAAAGATGCTTCACAAAATTTACTACCAAAACTTGAAAAATATAATTTAATTATAAAGAATAATATAGGTCTAAGATTACAGTCACGTTTAACAAAAGAACAAGCTAAATTTGTTGCAAGTTGTAACTCCATTCATCGTGATATATCTTTAAATTTCTAATTTAAAATAAATGGAAAAAAATATTTTGCCGATCAAAAAAGCGGTGTTAATTTTTTTTGTATTTGCATGTGGATATTTTATATCTGCACTTTTAAGAGCAATTACAGCAACCTTATCTCCTTTGTTAACTTCAGAATTCAATTTAACAGCTGGAGATTTAGGATTATTAGCTGGAGGTTATTTTTTAGGTTTTGCTTCAATGCAGATACCTCTTGGATATTTACTAGATAAGCATGGACCTAAAAAAATTGTTTCTTCGTTCTTATTAATTGCAATAATTGGTACAACAGCTTTTTCTTTAGCCGAAAGTTTTGCTGGCTTACTAATATCAAGAATTTTAATTGGAGTTGGTGTAAGCGCATGTTTAATGGGTCCTTTAACAGGATACAGAATTTGGTTTGCTGATGAATATCAACAAAGAGCAAATGCTTGGATGTTAATGATACTTTCAATGGGTTTTGTTTTTTCAACACTACCAGTTCAAATTCTATTGCCAATTATTGGGTGGAGATGGATTTTTAGTGGAATAGCTATTTTAATATTAATTATTATACTTTTAACATTACTTTTTATTCCTCATTGGAAAAATAAAATTAATAATGATCAAAAAAAAAATAATGGATCATTATCTGACGTTTGGAAAAATAAATTTTTTATTAGTACAATTCCTCTTGGTTTATTTAATTACGGAGGAATGATTGCAATCCAGACTTTATGGGCAGGTCCATGGATGGTAAGAATTTCTGGTTATACACCTTTAGAAAGTGCAACAGGACTATTTTGGATAAATGGAACTATGTTGGTATCTTTTTTTATTTTTGGCTACATTTTACCTAAAATTACAAAACTTGGTTTTAAAACGATGAAATTAATGAAGATTGGACTGCCAATTAGTTATTTATCGTTACTTGTTATTATTATTTCTGGTGAAAATGCAGGAACTATTCACTTTACAATTTATATACTCACTTCAATTGTATTGACACTTACCCAACCTGCTGTGGCGCTATCTTTTCCAACTAATTTAGCTGGTAAATCACTTACTTCATTCAATTTACTTATTTTTGTAGGTACTTTTATAATGCAATGGGGAATTGGTTTAGTAATTGACTTGTCTCGATATCTAAAAAATGATGAAACTCAGAGTTTTCAAATTTCTTTTACTGTTTATTTAATAATTTGTATTTTAAGTTATTCATATTTTATTATGAAAAATAAAAATGAGTAAAAAAAGCATGTATAATTTATTTCTAGTTGGTTTAGTTTTACTAGTCTATTTATCGGTTACATTTGGTTTATATATTTATCAGAGAAGTCTTTTGTATCATCCAATAGAAAATAATTATTACGGTGATAAAATGACTGTAGAAGTTAAAAAAGTTAAAATTTCAACAGAAGATAATATTGAACTTTTAGCATGGTATCATAAAAAAGATATTAAAAGATTTAAAACCATTCTTTACCTCCATGGTAATGCAGGCTCATTAGAAAATAGAATCCATAAAATTAATCACTTTAATAATATAGATATTAATTTTTTATTACTTGCTTGGAGAGGATTTAGCAATAACCCAGGAAAACCAACCGAACAAGGTCTTTACATAGATGCAAGGAGTGCAGTTAAATGGTTAATTAATGAGGGAGTCAAAGAAGAAAATATAATTATTTATGGTGAATCTCTCGGAACAGGAGTCGCAACTGAAATTGCACAAAATAAAAAATTTGCAGGTGTAATATTAGAATCACCTTTTACTTCAATGATAGCAGCAGCTAAATCTAAATATCCAATTTTTCCTATTAAACTACTTCTTAAAGATAAATATGAAAGTGACAAAAAAATAAAAAATATCAATTCTCCTATTTTAATTATGCATGGTGAAATAGATAAAATAGTTCCATTTTGGATGGGGAAAAAAATGTTTGAACTTGCAAATGAACCTAAGTATTCTTATTTCTCAAAATTTGACGACCATATGATGGAATTTGATAAGGACTTGCTAAGTTCAATTAAATCTTTCATTAATAGTTTAAATTAGGTCACAATTTAAACAAATACTCTTCAGAATCTTAAATTATATTAATTAATATGAGAATATTTTTTACATTATTTATATTATTAGTTATCTCATCATCAGCAAACTCAGAAAATAATTATTTTCAAGATGAATATTTTTATATTGGAAAGATGGATTCCTATAATAAAGATTTTACCTTGTATTTTAAAACTAGACAAAAATCAGTTTTAGCAAAGGGTGAGAATTATAATTATATTACAGATTATCCCCAAGATCTTTACATCTATAATAATAAAACAAAAACAGAAAAACCTTTAATTTCATACGAGTGGTTTCCAAGTAGTGCAAAACAAATATTAAGAAATTATAACTTTCCTGTATTTCCTGAGGATTTTGCTTATTATTTGTTAAGTGACAACAATACTTTAATAATGGTAAGTGCAATGAAAAATGTAAATAAAAACTTACAGTTTGATATTAAAAAAAAAAAACTAAAAATATTTGATAAAACTGGAAAGTTGGATTTTGTTATTTCAACCTATGCTAAAAATTGTGGATACAGTAGTCTAAATGAAAAATATAAATGTAAAATTTATAAACCTCTTATTTCTAATAATTTAATTAATTAGATACAACAAAAGCATCTGCAAATTGTTCTGCTTTAAAGATTTGTAAATCATCTTCTTTTTCTCCTAAACCAAGCGCAATGATTGGCAATTTATATTTTTTTGCAATTGCAATTAAAATACCTCCCTTTGCAGTTCCATCTAATTTTGTCATAACTAATCCTGTAATTGGAATTATTTTATTAAATTCTTCAACTTGATTAATTACATTTTGTCCTGAAGTTGCATCTAAAACCAACAATACTTCATGAGGGGCATTAGGATCAATTTTTTTAGTTACATTTGCAATTTTTTTGTACTCTTCCATTAAGTTTTTTTTATTTTGTAATCTTCCTGCAGTATCTATTAAAACATGAGTAAATTTTTTTTTTATAGCTTCATCAACTGCTTTGTAAGCTACAGAAGCAGGATCTGACCCTTGAGAAGATTTAATTATATCTACGTCAATTTTCTTTGCCCAATTCTCTAATTGTTCTATTGCAGCAGCTCTAAATGTATCTGATGCTGAAAAAATAACTTTATTACTATTAGATTTTAAAATTTTTCCCATCTTTCCTATTGTAGTAGTTTTTCCTACTCCATTAACTCCCGATACAAGAATAGCACTTAAATCATTTTTATTTTTAAAAAAATTTTCATTTTCTAATGGGGACATTAAATCAATAATATATTTTTTAAGTATTGAGTTAATTTCATCAACTTTATTTTTACCAGGATCAATTTTTTTTTCTGCAATTATATTTTTAATTTCTTCTGATGACGCAACCCCAACATCAGATTGAATCAAAAAATCCTCAATTTCACTCAATGTTTTGTCATCAATTTCTTTTTTTATAATTATTTCTTTTAACCCCGATGTAAAAGTAGAAGCACTTTTTTTAAAACCAATTTTAAATTTTTCAAAAATTCCCATTAAATTTTTATTTCAATTGGATTTATATCTGAAACAGGTCCGCTCATTAAAATATTTTCACTTTTATCTATAAAAATTGATAGTTTTCCTAACTCAAACTCTATTTCAGTTTTATTTTTTATTTTGCCATTTATTTTCGCAGCGTAAGCTGTTGCACACGCAGCTGTACCACAAGCCTTTGTTAGTCCAGCACCTCTCTCCCATACTTTTACTTTGATATTACTTTCGTTAATTATTTTCGCTAAAGTTACATTACATTTTTCAGGAAATAATTTATCATTTTCAATTTCTGGGCCAATTTTTTCTAAATTAAAATCCTCTATATTTTTTATAAAAAATATAATATGTGGATTTCCAACATTTATTGCTGTGCCACCAAAATATTTATTATTATTTTTATCAATAATTTTATAATTTAAATTAATAGTATTTAATTCTTTTGATAGTGGAATTTCATTCCATTTAGTTTTTGCTGGACCAATGTTTGTTTCCACCAATTTTTCTCCTAAAATTTTTGATTCTAAATTTCCAGATTCTGTTCCAAGTATAATTTTATCCTTATTCATCTCTTTTGATAAAAAATAAGCTACACATCTTGTTCCATTTCCACACGCACCAGAACTACCTCCATCTGAATTATAAAATTCGATATCAGCATCAGTATTTTTGTTTTTTCTTATAAAAATAAGTTGATCACAGCCAATAAAATTTCTGTTACATATTTTTTTGATTTGATCATTGGTCAACGCAAATTGACTATTTCGTTGATCAATTATTACGAAGTCATTTCCTAAGCCATCCATTTTTAACGCTTTGAATTCCATATAATAATACTTAACTTATTTATTGACTTTTTGAACCTCTATTATAGTTTATCGCAGTTTCCGCAAAATAAGCAATTTGCGGTGTCTTTGGCAACAAAGAGATCGACACCAGTCTGCGAGGGTTCGCCCACTGGTGCGATAGCTGCTGGATAGAATTATGTTTGAAAATTTGACAACTAAATTTGAAGAAGTTTTTTCTTCTCTAAAAAAAACACCTTCGCTTGATGAAAAACAAGTTGATGAAGGATTAAGAGGTATTAGGCAAGCTTTATTAGAAGCAGATGTCTCATTAGATGTAGCAAAAAAATTTATTGAAAATGTTAAACCAAAAGCCTTAGGTCAAGAAATAATTAGATCTACCTCACCAGGACAGATGGTAGTTAAAGTAGTTTATGACGAATTAGTAAAACTCCTTGGCGAAAATAGTCAGGATATTAATTTAAATGCAGTTCCACCTGTTCCAATGATGTTAGTAGGGTTACAGGGATCAGGAAAGACAACTACAACTGCAAAATTGGCAAAATTTTTAGAAAAAAATAAAAAGAAGAAAATTATGATGGTTAGTCTTGACGTTTATAGACCTGCAGCACAAGAACAACTTAAATCTCTTGGAGAACAAAATAATATTTTAACATTACCTATAATTGAGGGACAATTGCCAGAAGATATTTGCAGAAGAGCAATTAGTGCTGCAAACCTTAATGGTGCAGAGGTAATTTTATTTGATACAGCTGGAAGAACTCAAATTGATCTTCAGATGATGAGTGAAATTAAACAAATAGAAAGCATAATTAAACCAACAGAAACATTTCTTGTTGCGGATTCTTTAACAGGACAAGTTGCAGCAGAAGTAGCTAAAGAATTTAAAAATACAGTAAATCTTACTGGTATTATTTTAACAAGAGCAGATGGAGATGCAAGAGGTGGTGCTGCTGTAAGTATGAAATATGTTTCAAATGTTCCTATTAAGTTTTTAGGTATAGGAGAAAAAATTGAAAATATAGAAATTTTCCATCCTGATAGAATTGCAAATAGAATTCTTGGAATGGGCGATATAGTTTCTCTTGTTGAAAAAGCATCACAGGATTTAAGTGAAGAAAACATAAAAAAAACTGAAGAAAATTTAAAAAAAGGTAGTTTTTCTATGGAAGACTATTTAACTCAATTAAGACAAATGAAAAAAATGGGTGGCATTGAAGGTGTTATGTCTTTTTTGCCCGGTGTATCAAAAATTAAATCACAAATGGATCAATCTGGAATTGATGAAAAAATAATTACACAAAATGAAGCTGTAATATTATCAATGACAAAAAAAGAAAGAGAAAATCCTAAAATTATAGATGGATCTAGAAAAAAAAGAATTGCTAATGGCTCTGGTTCAGACATAGCCACTATCAATAAATTGTTAAAACAATTTAAAATGATGTCAGAAATGATGAAGAAAATGTCAAAAGGAAATACCAAAGGGATGGCAGACAAAGGAATTCCGCCAGAACTTTTTAATCAATTAAAATAATAAAAGGAGAATAAATGTTAAAACTAAGATTATCTATGGGTGGAACAAAAAAAAGACCTGTATATAAAATTGTAGTTGCAGATAGTAGATTTGCAAGAGATGGTAGATTTATTGAAAAATTGGGTTTTTTTAATCCTCTACTACCAAAAGAAAAAAAAGAAAGAGTTGGTCTTGAATCTGAGAGAATTAAATACTGGTTAAGTCAAGGAGCTCAACCAACAACACGAGTAGCAAGGATTTTAGGAGAAAATCAAATTATTTCAATGCCAGAAAAAGGAAATAATCCCCAAAAAGCAATACCTAAAAAAGATAGAAAGAAAAAAGACGAGACTGACGCTCCTAAAGCAGAAGAGAAAAAAGCAGACGCTCCTAAAGCAGAAGAGAAAAAATAAATATGTTTGAAGCTAGAATATTTACTTTGTATCCAGATTTATATCCAGGTCCTTTAGGTGAAGGATTATATGGGAAAGCACTTAATGAAAAAAAGTGGAATCTAGAGATCGTAAATATAAGAGACTCTGCAAAAGATAAGCATAAAACTGTTGATGATGCTCCATATGGAGGGGGATCTGGAATGTTAATTAGGCCTGATGTAATTGCCAATTCACTAGACCAAAAAATAAATCCAGATGAAAAAGTCATATATCTTAGTCCAAAAGGTAAATTGTTTAATCAAGATGTTGCAAAAGAACTTTCTAAAAAAAAAAAATTAAATCTTATTTGTGGGCATTTCGAAGGTATTGACCAAAGAGTTATTGATACAAGAAATATAGAAGAACTAAGTATTGGCGATTTTATTTTATCAGGAGGTGAAACAGCTGCATTTGTAGTTTTAGATGTAATTTTACGATTACTTCCAGGTGTCATCGGAAACAAAAATTCAGTCGTTGAGGAAACCTTTGAAAATGGACTATTAGAATATCCTCAATATACAAAACCTCAAGTTTGGGAAGAAAAAACTGTCCCAGAGGTGCTATTATCAGGTGATCACAGCAAAATTAAAGACTGGCGTTTATCCAAATCTGAGGCTATAACACGCGACCGAAGACCAGATATGTGGCAAAAATATAAAAAGAATTAAATTGATAAATTTAAAAATGAAAACAATTGAAGAAATTAATCAAGCTAGCGTTAAAAAAATAGCATCGGAGAAAAAGATACCAGAATTTTTCCCTGGGGATATTATTAAAGTAGGAGTTAAAATAACTGAAGGTAAAAGAGATAGAATTCAATATTTTGAGGGAGTTTGTATTGCAAAGAAAAATAGAAGTTTGAATTCATCTTTTACAGTAAGAAAAATTTCTTTTGGAGAAGGAGTAGAAAGAACATTTGCTTTATACAGCTCAGTAGTAGACTCAATTAAAGTTATAAGATCGGGCAAGGTTAAAAGAGCAAAACTTTATTATTTAAGTGAAAGAACTGGAAAGTCAGCAAGAATTGCTGAAAAAATTAAAAAGAAAATTGGTATAGAGGTAGATGTTAAGCCTGAAGAAGTGACTGAAGAAAATGTAGTTCCTGTAAAACAGGAAGAACCTTCAGATGAAAATACCAGCTCAAATGAAGCACCTAAAGAAGAGCCAAAAATAGAAAGCTCAGAAAAGAAAAAATAATTTTTTTCTAAATGTCTAAAACATTATACGATAAAATTTGGAATGAGCATCTTGTTCATGAGCAAATTGATGGAACATCTTTATTATTTGTAGATAGACATTTAATTCATGAGGTAACAAGTCCCCAGGCTTTTGAAGGTCTTAGAAATACAAATAGAAAAGTAAGACAACCAAATTTAACTTTAGCAGTTGTAGATCATAATATTCCCACAACAGATAGATCTAAGGGTATTGATGATGAAGAATCTAGAATTCAAGTAGAAACACTTGAAAAAAATTGTAAAGACTTCGGCATAAAATTATTTGGCATGACTGACAAAAGACAAGGCATAGTTCATATTGTTGGTCCTGAACAAGGCTTTACTCAACCTGGGACAGTGATTGTATGCGGTGATAGTCATACAGCAACACATGGAGCATTTGGATCTTTAGCTTTTGGCATAGGTACATCAGAAGTAGAACATGTATTAGCGACACAAACTTTAGTTCAAAAAAAAGCAAAAAATTTTAGAATTAATGTAAATGGAAAGTTAGCACTTGGCGTCACTTCAAAAGATGTAATTTTGCAAATAATTGGAAAAATTGGAACTGCAGGAGGAACAGGAAGTGTAATTGAATATGCTGGTACTTTAATTTCAAATTTGTCAGTCGAACAAAGAATGACTATTTGCAATATGACAATTGAAGGTGGTGCTAGAGCTGGATTAATCCAGCCAGATGAAAAAATTTTTAATTATCTAAAAGGAAGGCCTATGTCACCAAAAAATGAAAATTGGGATAAGGCTTTAAATTATTGGAGTAATTTAAAAACTGATAATGATGCTGAATTTGATAAAGAAATAAATCTTAATGGAAAAGACATTATACCCATGGTTACTTGGGGAACTTCTCCTGAAGATGTAATACCAATAAATGGCAAAATTCCAAATCCAGAAAATGAAAGTAATTTGGATAAAAAAAACTCTATCATTAGATCGCTTAAATATATGGGTCTTAAGCCAGATACTGCTGTTAAGGATATCAAAATTGATAAAGTATTTATTGGAAGTTGTACAAATGGTAGAATTGAAGATTTAAGAGAAGCTGCAAAAATCTTAAAAGAGAAGAAAAAAGCTTCACATGTTCATGCTATGGTTGTCCCTGGTTCAGGACTAGTTAAAGAGCAAGCAGAGCAAGAAGGATTAGATAAAATATTTATAAATTCTGGTTTTGAGTGGAGAGAGCCAGGATGTTCGATGTGCCTTGCAATGAATGCAGATAAGTTAAAACCAGAGGAAAGATGTGCCTCAACATCAAACAGAAATTTTGAGGGAAGACAAGGTAGAGGTGGAAGAACTCATTTAGTTAGCCCAGGAATGGCAGCAGCAGCAGCTATTTCAGGAAACCTTGACGATGTAAGGAAATATAATAATTAAATGAAAAAGTTTACTTCATTAAAAAGCATTCCTGCTTATTTACCAATTGTAAATATTGATACAGATATGATTATCCCTAAACAATTTCTAAAAACAATTAAAAGAACTGGTTTAGGAAAAAATTTATTTTATGAAATGAGATATGACAATGATGGAAAAGTTATTGAAAATTTTGTTCTAAATAAAAAACCATATAATAATTCTAATATATTAATAGCTGGCAATAATTTTGGCTGTGGCTCATCAAGGGAGCATGCACCTTGGGCTCTTTTAGATTTTGGAATTACCTGTGTAATAAGCACAAGTTACGCTGATATATTCTATAATAATTGCTTTAAAAATGGAATTTTACCAATAGTTCTTGATGAAGATAAAATTAAAGAATTGTCAGAATACTCGAATAGACAAGAAGAGATTCTTGTAGATCTTAAAGATGAAAAAATTACTTACGGTAACAATGAAGTAAGTTTTAAAATTGATCCCTTTAAAAAAAAATGTTTAATGGAAGGATTGGACGATATTGCACTTTCACTAGAAAAATCAGATAAAATAAAATCTTTCGAAGATAAATTAAAAATTAAAAAACCATGGTTGTTTAATGATCAAAGTTAAAAAAAGAAAAATATTACTTCTACCTGGAGATGGGATAGGACCAGAGGTTATAAATGAAGTAAAAAAAGTTATTGAATGGTTTAATTCAAAAAAATCTTTAGATTTTGAAATTGATCAAGATCTAGCTGGTGGAGCTTCTTATGATGAGCATGGTACACCAATTACCGATGAGGTATTTTACAAGGCTTTAGAAAGTGAAGTGGTGATGTTAGGTGCTGTAGGTGGGCCAAAGTGGGATAATCTTGAATTTTCTAAAAAACCTGAGAGGGCGTTATTAAAATTACGAAAAGAATTAAAATTATTTGCCAACCTTAGACCGGCAATATGTTTTAAACAGCTTGTAGAAGCATCAACATTAAAACCAGAAATTGTTTCAGGTTTAGATATTATGATTGTTAGAGAGTTAACAGGTGGAATATATTTTGGAGAACCTAGGGGAATTAAACCAATAGATAATGGAGAAAGAAAAGGTATTAATACCCACACCTATACTAGTAGTGAAATTATTAGAGTTGCTAGAGTAGCTTTTGATTTGGCAAAAAAAAGATCAAATAAAGTTACTTCTTGTGAAAAATCAAATGTCATGGAAGCAGGTCAACTTTGGAGGGAAGAAGTTCAGAAATTACATGATGATGAATACAATGAAGTGGAGTTAAAACATATGCTTGCAGACAACTGCTCAATGCAATTGCTAAGAAATCCTAAACAATTTGATGTTATTGTAACTGACAATTTGTTTGGAGATATGCTTTCAGATCAAGCTTCTATGTTAACTGGATCATTAGGTCTTTTGCCTTCAGCATCCCTTGGTGCAAAAAATAAAGATGGTGAAATGAGAGCTATGTATGAACCCATACATGGTTCTGCCCCAGATATAGCAGGAAAAGGAGAAGCCAATCCAATTGCAACTATTTTAAGTTTTGCAATGTCACTAAGATATTCATTAGATTTAGACAAGGAGGCTGATAACTTAGAAAAAGCAGTTCAAGAAGTGTTAAATGATGGTCTTAGAACAAAAGATATTGCTCAAAAAGGGTTAAAAAAAGTGTCAACAAAAGAAATGGGAGATGCAATCATTTCAAAATTGAAATAATTATATAATTAAAATAAAATAAGAATATGCCCACATATAATGCACCAGTTGAAGATATGCTTTTTCTTTATGAAAAATTAAGAAATAATAAAAATTATGGAGAAATTGATAGATATAAAGAAGTATCAACAGATCTTGTAAAAAATATCTTAGAGGAAGCAGCTAAAATAAATCAAAATTTAATTTTGCCCCTTGCGAAGGCAGGTGATGAAAATCCTACAAAACTAGAGAACGGAGTTGTTAGAACTCCACCTGGATATAAAGAGGCCTATAAAAAATTTATAGATGATGGATGGACATCATTATCTTGTGATCCAAAGTATGGAGGACAAGGAATGCCTAAAACTGTAAGTGCATTTTTTGATGAGATGATATCGTCTGCAAGTTTAGCTTTTAAATTATATAGTGAATTAACTTTAGGAGCTTATAATTGTATTCATCATCATGCTACTGATGAAATTAAAAATAAATATTTACCCAAAATGGTTGAAGGAAAATGGAGCGGAACGATGTGTTTAACAGAGCCAGTTTGTGGAACAGACCTTGGATTATTAAAAACAAAAGCTAAGGAACAGCCAGATGGTACTTATAAATTAACTGGTCAAAAAATATTTATAACTTCTGGAGACCATGATTTAACTGAAAATATAATTCATTTAGTAATCGCAAGAGCATCTGACTCACCTTCAGGTACAAAAGGAATAAGTCTATTTTTAGTTCCAAAATTTATTGTAAAGGATGATGGAACAATTGGTCCAAAAAATGGAATATCTACTGGCTCAATAGAAACAAAAATGGGTATAAAGGGTTCAGCTACTTGCGTACTTAACTTTGATGAAGCAACAGGTTATATGATTGGACCAAAGAATAAAGGTTTAAGCCAAATGTTTACAATGATGAATTTAGAGAGAATTGTTGTAGGAATACAAGGTTTGGGACTATCTGAAATAGCATACCAAAATTCATTAAGTTATGCGAAGGAGAGAAGGCAAGGAAAAAGTAATAATAATACTTCTCAGAATGGAAGTGCAGATTTTATTATTGAACACGCAGATATTAGAAAATCGCTATTGACCATGAAGTCAATTATTGAAGGTGAGAGAGCTTTATGTTTTTGGCTATCACAACAAACTGAAGTGAGTTTGCACCACACAGATGAGAAAATTAAACAAGATGCAATAGATATGGTTTCATTAATGACACCAGTTGTTAAATCATTGTTTTCTGACATGGGTATGGAAATTACAAGTGATGCGATGCAAATTTATGGCGGATATGGTTACACTAAAGATCAAGGTATTGAACAAATATATAGGGACAATAGAATAACTCCAATTTATGAAGGCACTAACTCTATTCAGGCTATAGATTTGGTTTTTAGAAAATTAGTCAATAAAAATGGAGATATTATTGAAAAATATATAAATTTAATAAAAGGTGACTTGAATGAAAATGATAAAAATTTAAAACCATTTATTGAAAAATTAAAAATTTATTTAGATAAACTGGATGCTTTTTCAAAATGGATGAAAGATAAGATAAAAATTTCTAAGGATGACGCTAATGCTGCATCAAATGATTATTTAAGGGTTCTTGGATATGTTTCAATAGGATATTCTTGGCTTAAAGTGCTAGAAGTTAGTTTCAAGGAATATTCAAGCAATAAAGATTTTTATGAAGATAAAATTCAAACTGCCAACTTTTATTTTAATAGAATATTACCAAGAGTTGAAAGCCATTATTTATCTGCAACAACGGGAAGTAAATATATAATGGATTTTAAATTTAGTTAATCATGAGCCATTACGATACAAATCTAGAGAGAAATAAAGCTAATTTTGTTCCATTAACACCGTTATCTTTTTTACAAAGAGCAAAAGATATTTATCCAAATTATGAAGCATTAGTTTATGAAGATAGAAAATATACTTGGGCTGAGATTTATAAAAGATGTGTTAAATTTGCAAGCGCACTTGAGAAAATAGGTATTGGCAAAGGAGATACTGTTTCTTTTTTGGCTTTTAATACACCTGAAATTTTTGAAGCACATTATTCTGTACCCATGACTGGAGGAGTATTAAACACAATAAATATTAGATTAGATGCTAAAACAATTGCATATATTTTAGAGCATAGTGATGCTAAAGTATTGGTAGTCGATAGACAGCTTCACACAGAAGTTAAAAAAGCATTAAGCACAATCAACAAAAAAATTACTATAATAGATATCAATGATAAAAATGCCGATCAGTCAAAATTAGAAAAAATAGGTGATTTAGAGTACGAAGAATTTTTAAATACTGGAGATGAAAATTATGAATGGAAATTCCCAGAAGATGAATGGCAAGCTATTTCATTAAGCTATACTTCAGGAACAACAGGAAATCCTAAAGGAGTAGTATACCATCATAGAGGTTCTTATCTAATGTCAACAGGGAGTGCAACAGCATGGAATATGCCAAATAGATTAAATTTTTTAACTATCGTTCCAATGTTTCATTGTAATGGCTGGTGCTACCCATGGACAGTTCCCATGTTAAATGGAAGAACTATTTGTCTTCGAAATATAGATATTAAGAAAATTTTTGAACTAATAGAAAAATATAACGTTACACATTTTGGTGGAGCTCCAATTGTACTTAATATGATTACTGGAGCACCAGAAAGTGATCGTAAAAAGTTAAAACAAAAAGTTTATGTATTAACTGCAGGTGCGCCTCCTCCAAGCATTATTTTTAAAAAAATGAAAAGTCTTGGTTTTGAAGTAATGCATGTATATGGATTAACAGAAACATATGGACATGTAACACAATGTGCATGGAATGATTCATGGAATGAACTTGAAGAGGAAAAACAAAACGAAATTAAAGCTAGACAAGGAGTTAGGTATCCTAACACGGAAGGGGTAACAATTATGGATCCAGACTCAATGAAAGAAGTGCCAAGAGATGGAAAAACTATTGGGGAAATAATGATAAGAGGAAATGTGGTTATGAAAGGCTATTTTAAAGATAAAGATGCAACAGATAAAGCAATGAAAGGTGGATGGTTTCATACAGGAGATTTGGCAGTAATACACCCTGATGGATATGTTAAGATACAAGATAGATCAAAAGACATAATTATTTCAGGCGGTGAAAATATTTCATCAATTGAAATAGAAAATACTTTAGCAAAACATCCCTCAGTATCTATAGCTGCAGTTGTTGCAAAACCAGATGAAAAATGGGGAGAAGTGCCCTGTGCATTTATAGAAGCAGTGAAAGATAAACCTGTTACCGAAAAAGAATTAATCGATTTTTGTAAGGAAACACTTGCTAAATTTAAAGTTCCAAAAAAAATCGAATTTTGTGAACTACCTAAAACATCTACAGGAAAAATTCAAAAATTTGAATTAAGAAAAAAGGCCAAGGAGCTAAACTGAATTTAGACGTTAACGAAAAAAGCGTGTTCGTCTCTACTGGCGGCATGGAATTTGACAAGGAAAAACCAACAATTTTGTTAATGCACGGTAGTGGTTTGACGCATATTGTTTGGTCATTTCATGAACAGTTTTATTCAACGCAAGGATTTAATGTTTTGTCTGTAGATCTTCCAGGACATGGAAATTCTGAAGGCCCATCTCTTAAGTCAATTGAAGATATTTCAGATTGGATAAAATCTTTAATGGAAAAAATTAGTATTACAAAAATTATTATTATTGGGCATTCTCAGGGCAGTTTAGTAGGAATAGATTTTGCAGCAAGGTATCCAAAATTAATTTCAAGATTAGTTCTCGTTGCAGGTACTTATAGAATGCCAGTTAATCAAGATCTCATAGAATATGCAGAAGCAGGCGATGAAAAAGCAGTACTATTAATGATGAAATGGGGCTACGAGGGATCAAAAGCATTTATAGGTGGAAATCCAGTAAAGAAAATAATTAATTCATCTAGAGATATTAGAGAAATTTTAGCAGTAGACTTAAACGCTTGTAATAATTATAAAGCTGGCAAAGAATCGTTAGAAAAAATTACTTGTCCAACATTATGTATATTTGGAGATTTAGACAAGATGGTTCCTTTAGAAGTGGCTAATAAAATGGCATCGATGATAAAAAATTCTGAAAAAAAAATAATTTCTAATTGTGGACACATGATAATTTTTGAAAAAGCTTTGGAAATGAGAAAACTTGTCAAAGAATTTTTAGGTAAATAATTTAATGAAAAATTATTATGTTGCAAAATCTAGACGAGTTAGAAGTACTCCTTACACTTCAAGAATTGAGAATCAGGGTGTGACAGCATACTCTGTTTATAACCATATGTTGCTACCTGCTGCATTCGGTTCACTTGAAGATTCTTATCACCATTTAAAAGAACACGTTCAAATATGGGATGTAGCTGGCGAGAGACAAGTTGAAATTATTGGAAAAGATGCAGCAAAGTTAGTTCAATTAATGACTTGCAGAGATCTTTCAAAATCTAAAATAGGAAGATGTTATTATTGTCCGATTATAGATGATAAAGCTGGTTTAATAAATGATCCTGTGGTTTTAAAACTGAGAGAAGATCGTTGGTGGATTTCAGTAGCTGATTCAGATGTGATTTTATTTGCAAAGGGACTGGCCATAGGAAAAAATTTTGATGTTAAAATATTTGAACCAAATGTTGATATATTAGCAGTACAAGGACCAAAATCTTTTAGACTTATGGAAAAAATATTTGGAACAAAAACTACAGAAATGAAATTTTTTGGTTTTGATTATTTTGAATTTGAAGGAGTCAAACATTTAATTGCAAAATCAGGCTGGTCTAAACAAGGAGGTTTTGAAATTTATGTTGAAAATACAAAGTCAGGTCTTGCGTTATATGATAAATTATTTGAACTTGGTAAAGAATTTAATGTCAAGCCAGGATGTCCAAATTTGATTGAGAGAATAGAAAGTGCTTTATTATCATATGGTAACGATATGGATAATAATGATAATCCATTCGAGTGTGGATTAGATAAGTTTGTTCATTTAGATTCAAATATTAATTTTCTTGGAAAAGAAAAATTAAAAGAGGTAAGAAAAAAAGGTATTAATAAAAAGTTAATGGGAGTTATTATAGATACAAATGAGATTAGTGTTTCAAAATCTATAAATTTAACTAATGATGAAAATTTAATAATTGGTGAATTAAGGTCGGGGGGTTATTCGCCTCATTTTAAAAAGGTAATAGGAATTGCAATGCTTAATAAGCCATATTATGAAGTTTCTCAGAAATTTAAAATATCAATAAATGATGAAGTTTTTGAGGGAAAAGTTTGCGATTTACCTTTCATTTAGTATAAATAAATCATCATGAATATAGCAATAGTTGGAGCGACAGGAAATGTTGGCAGAAAAATTATAGAAGTTCTAGAAAAAAAAAATTTTTCTATCGATAATTTATATTTAGTAGCATCTTCTAAAAGCGCTGGATCAAAATTAAAATTTAATAGTAAGGAAATTAAAGTTGAAAACTTAGAAACCTTTGATTTTTCAAAAGCTAAAATTACATTCTTTTCAGCTGGTGGTAAAATTTCAGAAAAATACGCTCCAATAGCAGCAAAGCATTCAGTTGTTATCGACAATTCAAGTTATTTTAGAATGGATCCTGATGTACCTTTAATTGTTCCTCAAGTTAATTCAAATGATTTAAAAAAATTAAAAAAAAATATTATCGCAAATCCAAATTGTTCTACAGCACAGCTTGTTTTAATTTTAAAACCATTGCATGATTTGTTTAATATTAAAAGAGTGGTAATTTCTACTTATCAGTCAACATCTGGTGCGGGAAAAAAACCAATGGATGAATTACTAGAACAAACTCAACTTTCACTAGATAATAAAGAAATTAGTTCAAAAAATTTTACTAAACAAATCGCATTTAATGCAATTCCACATATTGATATGTTTGTTGATGATGGATATACCAAAGAAGAAGTAAAGATGATTAATGAAACAAAAAAAATTTTAGATAAAAAAATAGAATTAACAGCAACATGTGTCAGAATTCCTGTACTCGTATCTCATGCAGAATCTTTAAATATTGAATTTGAAAAATCTTTCACTTTAGAAAAGATAAGTGAAGTTTTGAGTAATGCTGATGGGTGTAAAGTTATTGATGAAAGAAAAGATGGAGGTTATATTACTCCAGTTGAGGCTGAAGGAAAAGATGACACATTCATTTCTCGAATTAGAAAAGATAATAGCAATAAAAATACTATAAATCTTTGGTGTGTTTCTGATAATTTACTAAGAGGTGCAGCATTAAATGCAGTAGAGATTGCTGAAGCATATTTAAAATTAAATAATGAGAGAAAATAATCCTTTATCACCACATATTCAAATTTATAATTGGCATATATCATCTTTAGTTTCGATTTGTCATAGAATAACTGGAATTATAAATATAATCATAATAACTTTCATCTGTTTATGGTTAACTTTTTTACTCTTGGGTAGTTCTAATTACGAATTAATACAAAAATTCTTATTAACTTATTTCGGTAAATTTATAATTATCGGAACAATTTGGTCTTTTTCTTTTCAAATTTTAAGTGAAATTAGACACTTATTTTGGGACATGGGATTAGGATTTGAATTAAAAACTGCAAACATAACTGGTCTTTTAGTTATCTTTGGATCTTTTATAGCAACTATAGCTATTTTTATTTTAGGCAGAGGTTTAATTTAATGATTAGTGCAACAAAAAAATGGATATTTTTAAAGCTAAGTGCAGTAATACTATTACCATTAATGATATGGTTTTTATTTAACCTAGTTTCATTTTACGATAAATCTTATCAGGACGTTATTTTATTTTTTACTAGCCAGCCTTCAAAACTACTATTTTCATTATTTATAATTTTTGCTTACTTTTATTCTGCATTAAGCATAAGTGAGGTTTTTGAAGACTATATCGAAGGTGAAAAATTAAAAAATGTCGCAAACAAAACTCTCTTTTTATTTGCTATAATAATGCCAATATTAACAATATTAATATTATATAAATTAAGCTTATGAGTTCTTATAAAATTATAGATCATGAATACGATGTAGTAGTTCTTGGAGCAGGAGGAGCTGGTTTGAGAGCTGCAGTCGGTCTTAGTGAGGCTGGACTAAAAACAGCGTGTATCTCTAAGGTTTTCCCAACAAGGAGCCATACATCGGCAGCACAAGGAGGAATTTCAGCTGCTCTTGGAAACATGGGTGAAGATGATTGGAGATGGCATATGTATGATACTGTAAAAGGATCAGATTGGCTGGGTGATCAGGATTGTATTGAGTATTTGTGTAAAGAAGCTCCTCGAGCAGTTTTAGAATTAGAAAGATATGGAGTTCCATTTAGCCGAACAGAAGATGGAAAAATTTATCAAAGACCTTTTGGAGGAATGACAAAAAATTATGGAAATGAAACTGTACAAAGAACTTGTGCAGCAGCAGATAGAACGGGTCACGCAATACTTCACACAATGTATGGCCAGGCTCTAAAACATAATACTGAATTTTTTATTGAATATTTTGCATTAGATTTATTAATGAAAGATGGTGAATGTAAAGGTTTAATAGCTTGGAATTTAAATGATGGAACTATTCATAGATTTAGATCTCATATAACAATTATAGCAACTGGTGGATATGGAAAAACATACTACTCATCTACTTCAGCCCATACTTGTACAGGTGATGGAAATGCTATGGTATTAAGAGCTGGTTTACCTTTACAAGATATGGAATTTGTACAATTTCACCCTACAGGAATTTATGGACATGGAACTTTAATATCCGAAGGAGTTCGAGGTGAAGGAGGATATTTATTGAATTCTAAAGGTGAAAGATTTATGGAAAGATACGCACCAAAAGCTAAAGATCTTGCATCTAGAGATGTTGTAAGTAGATCGATAGCAGTTGAGATTAATGAGGGAAGAGGAGTTGGAAAAGAAAAAGATCATGTTCATCTTCATTTAGATCATTTAGATCCAGATGTAATTGAGAAGAGACTTCCAGGAATATCGGAGTCTTCAAGACTATTTGCTGACGTTGATGTTACCAAAGAACCAATACCAGTTGTTCCTACAGTTCATTATAATATGGGTGGTATTCCAACAAATTATAAAGCTGAAGTTTTAACTGTAAATGGTTCAGAAAAAATTGTACCTGGACTTATGGCAATTGGCGAGGCAGCATGTGTTTCAGTTCATGGAGCTAACAGACTAGGATCAAATTCATTAATTGATTTAGTAGTTTTTGGAAGAGCTGCTGCTAAAAGAGCTGCAGAACTTGTTAAACCAGGAACTCCACATGAGAAAATCTCAGATTCAGAAACTGAAAAATGTTTAGATAGATTTGAAAAATTAAGAAATGGAAATGGAACAAACAGAACTGCCGATCTAAGACTGGCTATGCAAAAAACTATGCAATCAAAGTGCGCAGTTTTTAGAACTGAAAAAACTTTAAAAGAAGGGGTAGAAGAAATAAGAAAACCATTTGAAGGAATGGAATCAATATCAGTAAAAGATAAATCATTAATTTTTAATACTGATTTGGTTGAAACGTTAGAATTTGATAACTTAATAAGACAAGCAATAGTTACACTAGACTCTGCATATGAAAGAAAAGAAAGCAGAGGAGCTCATGCAAGAGAAGATCACCCTAAAAGAGATGATAATAACTTTATGAAACATACATTATCTTGGTGTAATGGGAGTGAAACAAAAATTTCTTATAGAGAAGTGCATAGATCGACGTTAACAAATGATGTACAATATTTTCCACCTCAAGAAAGAGTTTACTAATGGTACAAATAAACTTACCTAAAAATTCTAAAGTTCAAAAAGGTAAATTTTATAAAGACAAAACAGGTTCAAAAAATATTAGAAAAGTAAATATTTATAGATGGGACCCTTCTAGTGGTGAAAATCCTCGAATAGATACATATGAAGTTGATATGGATAATTGTCCATCAAAAGTGTTAGATCTTTTAAATAAAATTAAAAATGAAATAGATCCATCCATTGCTTATAGAAGATCTTGTGCCCATGGCGTCTGTGGTTCTTGTGCAATGAATATGGATGGAAAAAATGGATTAGCGTGCACAAAACCTCATAAAGAAATTAAAGGTGATATTAACATTTATCCTCTACCTCATCTAAAAGTTCAAAAAGATTTAATTGGAGATTTAAGCACCTTATATAAACAATATGAGTCAGTTGAGCCATGGTTAAAGGTTTCAAAAAAAAATGGAGGTAAAGAAAACTTACAATCTATAGAAGATAGATCAAAATTAGATGGTCTTTACGAATGTATAATGTGTGCATGCTGCTCAACTTCATGCCCAAGTTATTGGTGGAATGGAGATAAATACTTAGGTCCGGCAGTTTTATTACAAGCATATAGATGGATTATAGACAGCAGAGATGAAGATAGAAAAGAGAGATTGAAGAAAGTTGCTGATGAACTAAAGCTTTATAGATGTCATACTATTATGAATTGTACTAATGCATGCCCAAAAGGCTTAAATCCTGCAAAAGCAATAGCTTCTATAAAGAAAATGCTTGCAACAGGCTAATTACTTAATTAAATAATTTTGGCCATGAATTTAATTCAACATTTTGTAAATGGAAAAATAATTCCGGGAAAATCAAAGAAAAGAGGAAAAGTATTTAATCCAGCAATTGGCGAGCAAGAGTCAGAAGTAATATTAGGTTTAAAATCAGATTTAGATGAAGCTGTTGATGTAGCAAAAAAAGCTTTTGAGACATGGTCTTTAAAACCACCAATTCAAAGAGCAAGAATTATGTTTAAATTTAAAGAATTAATAGAAAAAAATTCTGATGAATTAACTAAAATGATAGTCTCTGAACACGGTAAGGTTTATGACGATGCAAAAGGTTCGTTGATAAGAGGACTCGAGGTAGTAGAGTTTACTTGTGGAATTCCTCAAGTTTTAAAAGGAGAATTTACAGAAAACGTTGGAACAGATATTGACAGTTGGTCAATTAGACAACCACTTGGCGTTTGTGCGGGTATTACTCCATTTAATTTCCCAGCAATGGTTCCAATGTGGATGTTTCCGATGGCTATTGCGTGTGGGAATACTTTTGTATTGAAACCATCAGAAAAGGATCCCTCTATTTCAATTAAGTTAGCAGAGCTATTCCAAGATGCTGGACTGCCAGATGGAGTATTTAATGTAATAAATGGTGATAAGGAAGTTGTTGATGCAATTTTAATCAACAAAGATATTAAAGCTGTAAGCTTTGTAGGGTCAACGCCAATTGCAAAATATATATATGAGAATGCAGCTAAAAATGAAAAAAGAGTTCAAGCATTGGGAGGTGCAAAAAATCACTGTGTAGTAATGCCTGATTGTGATTTAGATCAAGCTGTTAATGGTTTGATGGGAGCAGCTTATGGATCTGCTGGTGAAAGATGCATGGCTCAATCGGTAGCAGTTGCAGTTGGAAATATTGGAGATAATTTAGTCAATGAATTATCAAAAAAAGTTGAAGCATTAAAAGTTGGACCAGGTATGGATAAAAAATCTGAAATGGGACCCCTGGTTACAAAAGAGCACTTAGAAAAAGTTAAAGGTTATGTTGACCTAGGAGTTAAAGAAGGAGCAAAATTAGTTGTTGATGGAAGAAACTTAAAACTGCAAGGCTATGAAAAAGGTTACTATATAGGTGGATGTTTGTTTGATCATGTTAAAAAAAATATGAGAATTTATAAAGAAGAAATTTTTGGACCTGTACTTTCCGTTGTGAGAGTAAAAGATTTTGATGAAGCTACTCAACTAATTAACGAACATGAGTTTGGTAATGGAACAAGTATTTATACTAGAGATGGAGATGTTGGTAGAACTTTTGCCAGCAATATAAAAATTGGAATGGTTGGTATAAATATACCCATACCTGTGCCAGTGGCATTCCATAGTTTTGGTGGCTGGAAAAGATCTTTATTTGGAGATCAACATATGCATGGAGCAGAAGGTGTAAGATTTTACACAAAACTTAAAACCATAACTTCGAGATGGCCATCTGGATTAAGATCAGACCCTGAGTTTGTTATGCCAACAATGAAGTAAGAATATGTCAAAAAAAATATCATTAATCGGTGCTGGACAAATTGGTGGAACACTTGCACACTTAATTGGTTTAAAGGAACTGGTAGACGAAGTTGTAATGTTTGATGTTGCAAGTGGTATTGCTAAAGGGAAAGCACTAGATATAGCCCAGTCATCATCGGTTGATGGCTTTAATGTTAAATTATCTGGAACAGATAATTATGAAGATATTAAAGACTCAAATGTAATTATTATAACTGCAGGAGTTCCTAGAAAACCAGGTATGAGTAGAGATGATTTATTAGGAATAAATTTAAAAATTATAAAACAAGTAGCAGAAGGTATAAAAAAAAATTCACCTAATGCATTTGTAATATGTATTACTAATCCATTAGATGTTATGGTCATGGCGTTTCAAAAATACTCGGGACTTCCAGCGAATAAAGTCGTTGGTATGGCAGGCATATTAGACAGTTCTAGATTTAAATTGTTTTTGTCACTTGAACTAAAAATTCCTGTAAAAGAAATAGAAGCAATGGTCATGGGAGGTCATGGAGATACAATGGTTCCATTACCAAGATTTACAAGAGTTTCAGGCAAACCTCTATTGGATTTAGTTAAAGAGGGGAAATTATCATCAGAAAGACTAGAGGAAATCAATCAAAGAACTAGAGATGGTGGTGCTGAAATTGTTAAATATTTAGAAAAAGGATCAGCATTTTATGCTCCAGCAGCATCAGGAGTTCAAATGGCTGAAGCATACTTAAAAGATGAAAAAAAATTACTTCCTTGCGCTGTTCAGCTTAACGGAGAATATGGCGTTAAAAATATTTTTGCAGGAGCTCCAGTCATAATTGGAAAGAATGGTGTAGAGAAGATTGAAGAAATAAATTTAGATGAAAAAGAAAAAAGTCAATTTATGCACTCAATAGATGCAGTAAAAAAATTATGGGAAGTAGCCTCAGAAATAGATAAAGATCTTTCTAAATAATAATGAATATTCACGAGCATCAAGCTAAACAAATTTTAAAAAAATATGGTGCAGCTGTACCTGAAGGCGTTTTTTCACACTCAGTCGAAGAACTATTACAAAAAGCAAAATCATTAAAAACAGAAAAGTTTGTTTTAAAAGCGCAGATTCATGCAGGTGGACGAGGAAAAGCAGGAGGGATAAAGATCGTAAATACAATAGAAGAGCTAAATTCAGCAGCTAAAGAAATGCTTGGAAAAAAGTTGATAACTCATCAAACGGGACCCCAAGGAAGAGAAGTTAAAAGACTGTACGTTGAGACATCTTCTAAAATTGAAAAAGAATTTTATCTTTCATGTTTAGTTGATAGAGTAAGTTCAAAGATTGCATTTATTTCAAGCGATCAAGGTGGAATGGATATTGAGGATGTTGCGAAAAATCATCCAAAAAAAATTGTAACTACAAAAATTAATTTAGATGATGAAATATCGGATAAGGATTGTGAAAAAATTGTAGAAATATTTAATTTAAGTCCAGATGCAAGAAAACAAGCAATAAATTTAGTTAAATCAATATACAAAATGTTTATTGATATAGATGCAAATCTAGTTGAAATAAATCCTATGATTTTAACTAAAGAAAACAAAATTATATGTCTAGATGCAAAAATGAGCTTTGATGACAACGGATTATTTAGAAATCCAGAAATTTTAAATTTAAGAGACTTAAATGAGGAAGAAGAGACAGAGATAGAAGCAAGCAAACATGGTTTGTCATATATAAAATTAGAAGGTAGCATAGGATGTATGGTCAATGGTGCAGGTTTAGCAATGGCAACAATGGATATAATTAAGTTACATGGAGAAGAACCAGCAAATTTTTTAGATGTAGGTGGAGGAGCATCAAAAGAAAAAGTTTCAGCAGCATTTAAAATAATTTTATCAGATAAAAATGTAAAAGGGATTTTGATAAATATTTTTGGTGGCATAATGAGATGTGATGTTCTTGCACAAGGAGTTGTAGATGCTGCTAAAGAAATTAAAATTGAAGTTCCATTAATTGTGAGATTGGCAGGAACAAAATTTGAAGAGGGTAAAAAAATATTAGATAATTCAGGTTTAGAAATTATATCTGCAACTGACTTGGCTGATGCAGCAAAAAAAGTTGTTAATTCTATAAAATAAAAAATGTCAATTTTAGTTAACAAAAATACAAAAGTAATATGTCAGGGTTTTACAGGAAAACATGGTACATTTCACTCTGAACAAGCAATTAAATATGGAACTAATTTAGTTGGAGGAGTAACACCTAAAAAAGGTGGTCAAATGCATTTATCAAAACCAGTTTTTAATTCTGTTAAGGAAGCAAAAGAAAAAACTGGTGCAAATGCTTCCATGATTTATGTACCTGCTAAGTTTGCTGCTTCTGCTATTATAGAAGCTATAGAGGCTTCCATGGAATTAATAACATGTATTACTGAAGGAATACCAGTTTTAGATATGCTAAAGGTTAAAAAAAAATTAATTAATTCTAAGTCAAGACTAATTGGCCCAAATTGTCCTGGAATTATTACTCCGGGTGAGTGCAAAATTGGAATAATGCCAGGAAATATTCACAAAAAAGGGTCTGTTGGAATTGTATCTAGATCTGGAACTTTAACTTATGAAGCTGTGGCACAAACTACAGATAATGGATTGGGCCAGTCAACTTGCATAGGGATTGGCGGCGATCCTATCAATGGCACAAACTTTATAGATTGTTTAGATTTATTTTTAAGTGACGAAGAAACAAAATCTATATTAATTATAGGTGAAATAGGTGGAACAGCTGAGGAGGAAGCGGCTGAATTTTTTAAAAATCATAAAATAAAAAAACCTATGGTTGGCTTTATAGCTGGAATTACGGCTCCACCAGGAAGAAGAATGGGTCATGCGGGAGCAATAATTTCTGGAGGAAAAGGTGGAGCAAAAGAAAAAATAAAAACAATGGAAGATTGTGGCATAACAATCGCAAAATCACCTGCAGAAATAGGCAAAACTTTACTAAATAAATTGTCTAATTGAAAAAAACTTCTCAAATATTATAATATTAATATTAATGTCTGCTTCAAAAAATCTATATAACAAAAAAACGTCTTTTCTAAGTAAATCTAATAGTGAATTTATTGAACAGATGTATTTAAAATTTATTAAAAAAGATCCACAATTACCTGAAAGTTGGAAAGATTATTTTCTAGAACTAAATGAAGACTCAAATATAATCATTAATGAGATCAACGGACCTTCTTGGCATAAAAATCAAAAAGTTAATCTACATAACATTAATAAAGAAAATATTTCTTTTGATAGTAAAAATGATAATGGACAAGATACTGAAAAATTAAAAAAAGACTCAATTAGAGCTGTAACCCTAATAAGAGCTTATAGAACTCAAGGAAATTTATTAGCTAAACTTGATCCTCTAGGTCTTAAAAATACTGATTATATAGATGAACTGCATCCTTCGTATCATGGATTTCAAAAAGAAGATTATGATCATAGAATTTTTTTAGATGGTATTATGAATAGACAATATTCAACAGTTAGGGAAATACTGAGTTTTTTAAGAAAAACTTACTGCGGACCAATAGGCTATGAGTTTATGCACATATCAAATTCAACTGAAAGAAAATGGTTTAGAGATAGGATAGAAAAAGATCAAGATGCTCTTAAATTTACAAAAAATGGAAAACTTGCAATTTTAAATAGACTTATACACGCTGAAGGCTTTGAAAAGTTCTTGCACAAAAAATATATTGGAACTAAACGCTTTGGCCTAGACGGTGGTGAAAGTTTAATCCCTGCATTAGAACAAATAATAAAAGTTGGTGGTCATAGTAAAATCAAAGAAGTAAAGATTGGCATGTCTCATAGAGGTAGATTAAATGTTTTAGCCAATCTACTCCAAAAATCATATAAAAGAATATTTAATGAATTTGCAGGGGAAATTCACAATTCTTCAAAAGAAGACAGTGCTGGTGATGTTAAGTATCATTTAGGAGCATCATCTGATAGAGAATTTGATGGAAACTCAGTTCATGTAAGTTTGACAGATAATCCTTCACACTTGGAAGCAGTTAACCCAGTTGTATTAGGCCAAACAAGAGCAAAACAATTTTTCCATAAAGACTTAGAAAGAAACAAAGTAATACCAATTTTAATTCATGGAGATGCTGCATTTGCTGCACAAGGTATAGTGGCAGAATGCTTTGCAATGTCAGGATTGCCAGGACATAATACTGGTGGAACTATTCATATTATTATCAATAACCAAATCGGATTTACTACTAGCCCAAGGTTTGCCAGATCTTCTCCATATCCTTCAGATATAGCTAAAATGGTTGAGGCTCCTATTTTACACGTCAATGGAGACGACCCAGAGGCCACTGTCTATGCTGCAAGAATTGCAACTGAATTTAGATTAAAATTCAATAGAGATGTAGTTCTAGATATTTTTTGTTATAGAAGATTTGGTCATAATGAAGGAGATGAGCCATCTTTTACTCAGCCTTTAATGTATAAAAAAATTAAATCTCATCCAACAACACTAAATATTTATGGGGAAAAACTTATTGATGAAGAGATAATAACCAAAGAAGATTTTTACAATAAAAATAATGATTTCAAAAAATTGCTTGATGACCAATATAAGACATCAAAAGATTATAAGCCAAAATTACAGTGGTTCGAAGGAACATGGAGCCGTTATAGACCTGAAAAAGGTAAAGATAAAAGAGGAATAAGTGGTGTAAATGAAAAAAAATTATTAGAAATTTCAGAAAAAATTAACTTATTACCCGAAACTGCAAATGTTCATAAAACGATTAGTAGAATATTTGATAATAGGTATTTGGTAGTAAAAAATAAAAAAAATATAGATTGGTCGACAGCAGAATCTTTAGCTTTTGCGTCGCTTTTAGATGAAGGATTTCCTGTTCGATTGGTTGGACAAGATTCTGGTAGAGGCACATTCAGTCAAAGACATTCCGTTTTAAGAAATCAGATTGATAATTCACGATATATACCACTAAATAATATTTCAAAAAATCAAAAAAGATTTGAAATTGTTGATAGTTTACTTTCTGAGTTTGCAGTATTAGGATTTGAATATGGATATTCTTTAGTTGAGCCGAATACATTAGCAATATGGGAAGCACAATTTGGTGATTTTGCAAATGGTGCACAAGTTATAATTGATCAGTTTATTGCATCAGGTGAAAGAAAATGGTCAAGAGCTTCTGGAATAGTAATGTTACTTCCCCATGGTTATGAAGGTCAAGGACCCGAACATTCATCTGGCAGATTAGAAAGATTTCTTCAGCTTTGTGCAAAAGAAAATTTACAAGTTTTGAATTGCACTACTCCCGCAAATTATTTTCATGCTTTGAGGCGCCAAATACATCGTGATTTTAGAAAACCATTAATTATTATGACTCCAAAATCTCTTCTAAGAAATAAACTTTGTGTATCAAACTTAGATGATTTTGGTAAAAACAATTCTTTTCACAGGATTCTTTGGGATCACGCTTCTGATAGCAATAATGGCTTCATAAAATTAAAAAAAAATGAAGATATTAAGAAGGTAATATTATGTTCAGGAAAAGTGTATTTTGATTTACTTACCGCAAGGGAAAAAATTAAAAAAAACGATGTTATTTTACTAAGAATTGAACAACTTTATCCATTTCCAATTAAATCTCTAGCAAAAGAGATTAAACCATTTAAAAATAATGCTAAATTTTATTGGTGCCAAGAAGAACCAAAAAATATGGGAGCATGGTTTGCAGTGAGGGATTATATACAATGGACATTAAATAATATTAAAGCTAAGAATAAAGAAGTTATGTATATTGGAAGAAATACAGCTGCTACACCTGCTACTGGTTATGCTAAAAGACACTTGGCTCAACAAAAAGAAATAATAGATGAGGTTTTTAAATAATGTCGCAAAATATTGTAGTGCCAGCTTTAGGTGAAAGTATAACTGAGGCAACCATTACTAAATGGTTAAAAAAAAAAGGAGACTCAGTTAACTCAGATGAGCCGGTAGTTGAATTAGAAACAGATAAAGTAAATATTGAAGTTCCATCTCCTATAACAGGAGTAATTTCTGAAATAAATTCAAAAGATGGTGAAACAGTTCAGGTTGGTTCTGTCCTTGGAAGTATTTCAGAAACAGAAGAAAAAAATTCAATTCAAAAAATAGAAAAAATAAAAACAACTAAAGTTAAGGAAAATATTCCAGCTGATACAGAAAAAATTATAAAAGAAGCGGAAGAAACCCTTGTTGAAAAAAAAATCAACCAAACTGATAAAAAAAATGAAGAAATAAAAGTATTTAATGATCAAAAAAATGAGATGGAGGACCTCCAAGAACCTCCATTAATATTAAAAGAAGAACCATTGGTATTAACGGATGAAGTCAGAAACGATGAAAGTATAAAAAATTTTAAAACAGAAAATAATAAATTATCTCCGGCCGTTAGAAGAGTGGTCACTGAAAAAAAAATAGATGTAAATAAAGTAAAAGGTACTGGAAAAGATGGAAGAATACTTAAAGGCGATGTAATAAATCTTATGGATGTTTCTCCAGAGCCTAATCAAAGGAAAATTAAATTTGGACCTGAAGAAAGAATCAAAATGACTAAGTTGAGACAAACTATTGCAAAAAGACTTAAAGAAGCTCAACAAACTACAGCTATGTTAACAACATTTAATGAAGTGGATATGTCAAATATAATTAATATGAGAAAAGAAAACCAAGAAGATTTTCAAAATAAGTTTGGAGTTAAATTGGGATTTATGTCTTTTTTTGTAAAAGCATCCATTGTAGCATTAAAACTTTTCCCCGCAATAAATGCTGAGATTGAAGACCAAGATATTATTTACAAAAACTACTACAATATTAGCATAGCTGTGGGAACAGAAAAAGGTTTAGTAGTTCCAGTAATCAAAAATGCAGATGAACTTTCATTTGCTGATATTGAAAAAAGTATAAAATCTCTGTCAGACAAAGCTCAGCAAGGAAAAATTACAATTGAAGATTTACAAGGTGGAACTTTTACAATTAGTAACGGTGGAGTTTATGGATCAATGCTATCTACACCAATACTGAACTTGCCCCAGTCTGGTGTACTTGGAATGCATAATATTACTGAAAGACCAATTGTAGTAGATGGCGAGGTAAAAATAAGACCAGTAATGTATCTTGCATTATCATATGACCACAGAATTATAGATGGAAAAGATTCAGTTTCTTTTTTAAAAACAATAAAAGAAAATTTAGAAAATCCTGGAAGGTTACTAAAATATTTAAATGTTTGATAAATTTGATGTTACAGTTATTGGAAGTGGACCAGGTGGATATGTATGTGCAATAAGATTAGCTCAACTAGGTTTAAAAACAGCATGTATTGATTCAAGAACTAAACCAGGTGGAACCTGTTTAAACATTGGATGCATACCTTCTAAAAATTTATTAAATATCTCAGAAAATTTTAGTAAAGCAAAAAACTTTGAAAAAAGTGGTATTGAAATTGGAGAACTAAAATTAAATCTATCAAAAATTATGCAAAATAAAGATAAGGCAATTGATACTTTAACTAAAGGTGTAGCATTCCTTTTAAAAAAAAATAAAGTAACTTTTTTTAATGGAGTAGGAAGTTTTAAATCAAAAAATACAATTTCTATTTTAAATTCAAATAAAAGTGAAAAAATAATACAAACAAATAATACAATTATTTGTACAGGCTCTGAACCAGTTTCTTTGCCAGGAATAAATTTTGATGAGAAGAAAATATTGTCATCAACAGGGGCTTTATCTTTAAATTCAGTACCAAAAAAAATGATTATAATTGGAGCAGGATATATTGGACTAGAAATGGGCTCCGTATGGTCAAGATTAGGATCAGAAGTACACGTTGTAGAATTTTTAGATCACATAACACCTGGTATGGATAGAGAAATTTCAGATGAATTCATGAAAATATTAAAAAAACAGGGAATAATTTTTCATTTAAATTCAAAAGTAGAGACAATTAAAAAAAATGACAGTGAAGTGATAGTTAATTTTTCAGAAAAAAATGGAAATAAAAATACACTTAATTCTGATGTAGTACTGATTTCAGTTGGAAGAAGAGCTTATACAGACAAACTTAATCTTAAAAAAATTGGAGTCAATTTAGATCAAAAAGGTAGAATAAAAGTTGATAAAAATTTTAAAACTAATATTTCAAATATTTATGCAATTGGGGACGTTATAGATGGACCAATGCTTGCTCATAAAGCAGAAGAAGAAGGAATTGCAGTTGCAGAGTTAATTAGTGGAAAAGCTGGACATGTTAATTATGATATTATACCTGGAGTGATATATACATCACCCGAAGTAGCTTCAGTTGGAAAAACTGAGGAGCAATTAAAAAAAAATAATGTTAATTATAAAGTAGGCAAATTTCCGTTTACAGCAAACTCAAGAGCCAAGGCCATAGATGAACCATTAGGTTTTGTAAAAATGTTAGCAGATTCTAAAACTGATAGAGTTTTAGGTGTTCATATTATAGGACCTCATGCAGGTGAATTAATTGCTGAAATGACATTAGCTATGGAATTTGGCGCAAGTTCAGAGGATATAGCCAGAACATGCCACGCACATCCGACGTTTTCTGAAGCTATAAAAGAATCTGCATTATCAGTAGAAAAAAGACAAATTCACTCTTAATATAATTTCATAAAATTTTATGAAATTTCCAGTATTGATTCCAAATATTATTAACCATGCATTTACATATGAGTCTGATTTAAAATTAAAACCTGGAGAATATGTAACAGTTCCTTTTGGAAAATCAGAAAAAATTGGAGTTATCTGGAACGAATTTGAAAAAGATAAAAAAAAATATTTTAAAATTAAAAATATAAAAAAAAAATTAAATATTAATCCGTTAAAAATAGAGACTATAAATTTTTTGAATTGGTTCTCAGAATATAATTTGGTTCCCAAAGGAATGGCCTTAAAAATGCATTTAATAAGTGGAGAAGCAATTGAAAACTTTAAAGAATTAGAATATGAAAAATATTTTTTAAAAACTAAGATTAAACAATATGAGTTAAATGAAGAACAAGAGAATGCATTTAATGAGATTTCAAAAAAAAATAAGAATTTTAGAGTACACTTGCTACAAGGTACAACTGGCTCAGGTAAAACGATTGTTTATTTTAAAGCAATTAAAGAAAAAATTAAAGATGGATATCAGGCTTTAATTTTACTACCTGAAATAGGACTTACTAAAGAATTTGAAAAAAAGTTTATAGATTATTTTGGTTTTAAACCAGCGATTTGGCACTCAGGAATTACACCTAAAAGAAAAAAAATAATTTGGAGCGGGCTTGCATCAGGAAAAATAAAAGTAGTTATTGGAGCTCGATCTTCTTTATTTCTTCCATTTTTTAAACTTGGAATAATAACAATTGATGAAGAACACGATCAATCTTTTAAACAGGATGAAGGAATAATATACAATGCTAGGGATATGGCAATATCTAGAGCAAAGTTTGAAAATATTCCTATTAACTTAGTAACTGCAGTACCTTCAATAGAAACTTATGAAAATATTAAAAAGAATAAGTTTTC
The DNA here is from genome assembly GCA_902589345.1 of uncultured Pelagibacteraceae bacterium. Classification (GTDB taxonomy): domain Bacteria; phylum Pseudomonadota; class Alphaproteobacteria; order Pelagibacterales; family Pelagibacteraceae; genus Pelagibacter. The sequence goes on from CACISU010000002.1 coordinate 76,295, forward strand.
ATATTCTAGATTGATTAAAAGATTTAAAAATGCAGATTTACCACAGCATGAAATAATAGATTTAAATAAATATAGATTAGCAAATAACTCTTGGATATCATCAAAAACTATTGATAAAGTAAAAGAACATTTACATAATGGTGATCAAGTTCTTTTTTTTATTAATAGAAGAGGTTTTGCTCCAGTAGCTTTATGTAAAAACTGTTTAAAGATTTATTCTTGTCCCAATTGTTCAATAAATCTTGTTTATCATAAAGAAAAAAAAAATCTTCTTTGTCATTACTGTGGATTTAAATCGTTATTAAATAAAAAATGTGAAAAAAAAGATATTTGTGAATTTATTTTTAGTGGTCCTGGGGTAGAAAGAATTGCAGAGGAAGTCAAAAATTTATTCCCTAAAATTAATTCTGTAATTTTTTCAAGTGATACTATGAATAAAAAATCTTCAAACAATATTTTAGAAAAAATAATTAATAATCAAATAAAAATACTTGTTGGGACTCAACTAATATCTAAAGGTTTCCATTTCCCAAATTTAAACTGTATTGTAGTGATTGATATTGATTTAACATCACAAGGGCATGATTTAAGAACCGCAGAAAAAAATTTACAACTTTATCATCAATTATCAGGAAGAGCTGGTCGAGATGGAAAGCCAGCTAAAGTATATTTTCAGACTTACAATTTAAAACCAAATCTTATTAATCAAATTACTAATAAAGATCCATTTATTTTTTTAGATAATGAATTAAATTTAAGAAAAAAAAATAATTTACCTCCATTCGAGAGATTTATTTCTTTAATTTTAACTTCCAAAAATGAAAAAAAACTTGAAAAAGAGTCCCATCTTTTAAAAGAAATATTAGCATCAAAACTAAATGGGAAAGTTTTAGGCCCGATAAATGCACCAATTTACAGAGTTAGAAAAAATTTTAGAAATAGACTTTTAATTAGGTCTAAGAAATCTTTCAAAATTCAAAATTCACTATCTAAAATTCTAGAAAATTATAAACTTCCCACTGGAATAAAACTGACAGTTGATGTTGATCCAATTACCTTTAATTAATTACAAAAAAAAGCTATTATTTGACAAACTGCTTCTTGAAGACGGTAAACTCATATGTTAACAAATCCAAAATTTATAAAACCTTCTATATTTTAAGGAGTAAAATTGAGCGCTAATAAACAATTTTCTGATACATCGGCAGGCAGGTATTCACTGGCGCTTTACGAGCTGGCTGAAGAAATGAATTGTATAAATGAAGTCGAAATTCATTCTAATGCAATAATTAATTTAATATCAGAAAATAATGATTTTAATTTATTAATAAAAGATCCAACAAATAATCAAAACGATCAATTAGCGGTAATATCAAATATTTATAAAAATTATAACTTAAATAATTTACTATTTAAATTTATAAATTTTTTAATCTCAAAAAGAAGATTTTTTTATTTGGACAAAATACTAAAAAATTTTGTTGATACATGTTCAAAAAAAAGAGGCGAGGTTAAAGCTGAATTAATATCTGCAAAAAAACTTTCAGAAGTTGAAATAGAGAAAATTAAAAATGAATTATCTAAAAATTTTAGTTCTAAAATAAAACTAAACTATAAATATGATGAGAGTTTAATTGGGGGCTTGGTAGTACAAGTGGGAAGTTTAATGGTAGACACATCAATCAAGAATAAATTACAACAAATTGAAAATAGAATGATAGAGGCTTAAATGGAAATAAATCCTTCAGAAGTTACAAAAATATTAAAGGAACAAATTAAAAAATTTGGTGATAAAGCAGAAGTTACAGAAGTGGGTCAAGTTTTATCAGTGGGAGATGGTATAGCAAGAATATATGGATTAGATAATGTTCAAGCTGGAGAAATGGTAGAATTTGCAGATGGATCTAAAGGTATGGCACTTAATTTAGAAAGTGAAAATGTTGGAGTTGTAATTTTTGGAGATGATAAAGCAGTCAAAGAAGGAGATACTGTAAAAAGAACTGGAGCTATTGTTGATACTCCAGTTGGAAAAGAATTACTTGGAAGAGTAGTTGATGGATTGGGAAATCCAATAGACGGCAAGGGAGCACTTGATAAAGGTGTTAAAAAAAGTAGAGTTGAAGTAAAAGCTCCTGGAATAATTCCTAGAAAATCAGTTAATGAACCAATGCAAACTGGACTTAAATCAGTAGATAGTCTAGTGCCAATTGGCAGAGGACAAAGAGAATTAATAATTGGCGATAGACAAACAGGAAAAACTGCTGTTGCAATAGATACAATCATTAATCAAAAAAAAATAAATGAATCGAATGATGAAAAATTAAAACTATATTGTGTCTACGTGGCAATTGGCCAAAAAAGATCTACAGTTAGACAAATTGAAAAAACTTTAGAGGAAGCTGGTGCGATGGAATATACAACAATAGTAGCTGCTACAGCTTCAGATGCTGCGCCACTTCAATTTTTAGCACCATATACAGGATGTGCCATGGGAGAATATTTTAGAGATAATGGAATGCATGCATTAATTATTTATGATGATTTATCGAAACAAGCAGTAGCTTATAGACAAATGTCTTTATTATTAAGAAGACCACCAGGTAGAGAAGCTTATCCAGGAGATGTATTTTATTTACACAGTAGACTACTAGAAAGAGCAGCAAAACTAAGTGATGAGCATGGTGGAGGATCTTTAACAGCTCTTCCAATTATTGAAACCCAAGGTGGTGATGTATCGGCTTTTATTCCTACAAATGTAATTTCTATCACTGATGGACAAATATTTCTTGAAACTAACTTATTTAACCAAGGAATTAGACCTGCAATAAATGTAGGCCTATCTGTATCTAGAGTTGGTTCATCAGCACAAACTAAAGCAATGAAAAAAGTATCAGGTTCAATGAAACTTGAGCTTGCTCAATATAGAGAGATGGCAGCTTTTGCACAATTTGGATCTGACTTAGATGCATCGACTCAAAAACTTTTAAATAGAGGTTCTAAGCTAACAGAACTTTTAAAACAAAACCAATATACCCCCATGACTGTTGCTGAACAGGTAGTTTCAGTTTTTTGTGGAGTCAGAGGTTATTTAGATGATATTGAACTTAAAGATATCTCTGAATTTGAGTCCAAAATTATCGAAAAATGTAAAAGTGAAAAGCCTGAAATAATAGATGCTATTTCTAGTTCAGGAAAATTAGACGATAATACAGAAAAATTATTAGTGGAAGTAATAAAAAATTTAAAGACCAATAGTAGTACTTAAGATATGCCAAGTTTAGATGATTTAAAAAAAAGAATTTCAAGTGTAAAATCCACACAAAAAATTACAAAAGCTATGAAAATGGTTGCTGCAGCAAAGTTAAGAAGGGCACAAGAAAATGCTGAAAAAGGAAGACCATACTCTGAAAAAATGAATAATATAATACTTAATTTATCTAATGGAGTTTCTGATAAAGAAAGTGCTCCACAGCTTCTTATAGGCAACGGTGAAGAAAAAATTCATTTATGTGTAGTTTTGACTTCTGATAGAGGACTTTGTGGTGGATTCAATACCAATATAATAAAAAAAGCAAAGATGTATTTTCAAAAAATCTTAAATGAGAACAAAACATTAAAAATAATAACAGTTGGTTCTAAAGGGTATGATCAATTAAAAAGAGCTTATAAAGAAAATATAATTGAAAATATTTCTTTTAAAGAATCAAAAAATACTAATTATTTTGATGCAGATAAAGTTGGAAAAATTATAATCGAAAAGTTTGAAAAAAAAGAATTTGATGTATGTGCAATTTTTTACAATCAATTTAAAAATGTTATTACCCAAATACCACAGGAGCAACAAATAATACCTTTAAAAAATTCTGAAACAAAGGAAAGTGTCTCGTCCACAAGTGATGGAGATAGTTATGAGTTTGAGCCAGAAGAAGATGAGATTTTAGGTAATTTGTTACCTAAAAATATATCCACTCAGATTTTTAAAGCAATGTTAGAGAATTCAGCTAGCGAACAAGGTTCAAGGATGACAGCAATGGATAATGCAACTCGAAACGCAGGTGAAATGGTTGATAAACTTACTATTCAGTATAATAGAAGTCGTCAAGCAGCAATTACTAAAGAACTAATTGAAATTATATCAGGAGCAGAAAGTTTATAATTATGAAAAAAGGAAAAATTACACAAGTTATTGGAGCTGTAGTCGATGTAAAATTTGACGGAGAATTACCAGAAATTTTAACAGCACTAGAATGTAAAAATGGAGATATCAGACTAATTTTAGAAGTTGCTCAGCATTTAGGAGAGTCAAGTGTTAGAACTATTGCAATGGATGCAACGGAGGGACTAAAAAGAGGAGATGAAGTTATAGATACTGGAGCACCAATAAAAGTACCAGTTGGCCCAGAGACATTAGGAAGGATAATAAATGTTGTTGGAGAACCTATTGATGAAAAAGGTGAAGTAAAAACTAAAGAAAGTTGGCCTATTCATAGAGCTGCACCAGAATTTAATGATCAATCGACCGAAACAGAAATATTGGTCACAGGAATTAAGGTAATTGATTTGTTAGCACCTTATGCAAAGGGTGGTAAAATAGGTTTATTTGGTGGAGCAGGTGTTGGCAAAACAGTTATAATAATGGAGCTTATTAACAATATCGCTAAAGCTCATGGTGGGTTTTCAGTATTTGCTGGAGTTGGAGAAAGAACTAGAGAAGGAAATGATCTTTATCATGAAATGATGGAGTCAGGAGTTATTAAACCTGAAGGTTCTGGATCCAAAGCAGCATTAGTGTATGGACAAATGAATGAACCTCCAGGAGCTAGAGCTAGAGTTGCTTTAACAGGATTAACTGTAGCAGAATATTTTAGAGATCAAGAAGGACAGGATGTATTATTCTTTGTAGATAATATTTTTAGATTTACCCAGGCAGGCTCTGAGGTTTCTGCTTTATTAGGAAGAATTCCTTCAGCAGTAGGGTATCAACCTACTCTAGCAACTGATATGGGAAATTTGCAAGAAAGAATAACCACAACTAATAAAGGATCAATTACATCGGTACAAGCCATCTACGTTCCAGCTGACGACTTAACAGACCCTGCTCCTGCTACATCTTTTTCACACTTAGACGCTACGACAGTTTTATCTAGACAAATTGCAGAACTTGGGATTTATCCTGCGGTTGATCCATTGGACTCTACTTCTAGAATATTAGACCCCCGAGTCGTTGGAGATGAACATTATAGAGTTGCAAGAGAAGTTCAAAAAATTCTTCAAACATATAAATCTCTGCAAGATATTATCGCAATTTTAGGAATGGATGAGTTGTCAGAAGAAGATAAACTTACTGTTGCAAGAGCTAGGAAAATTCAGAGATTTTTATCACAACCATTTTTCGTAGCAGAAGTATTTACTGGATCACCAGGAAAACTTGTTGATTTAGAATCAACAATTAAAGGTTTTGATGCAATTTGCAAAGGTGAATATGATCATTTACCTGAAGCTGCTTTTTACATGGTTGGAACTATTGAAGAAGCAATTGAAAAAGCTGAAAAAATGGCCAAAGAAGCAGCTGCTTAATGAGCGAAGAATATAAATTAGAGATAATTAATCCAGAAGAGTCTTTCTTGATTAAAGAAGATGTAATCGAAGTTGTTGTTCCAGCTTTTGAGGGAGAAATGGGAATATTAAAAGATCATATTTCAATAATCTCATTTTTAAAACCTGGTATAATAAAAGTTATTACCAAATCTTCTGAAGAAAAATACTATTTAGAAGATGGAATTGTTGAATTTAAGGATAATAATTTATCAATTTTAACAAGCTTTGTTGTAAAAACATCTGAATTTGAAAAAAGCAGATTAAATAATCTTCTCGAGGAAGCTGAAAAAGAAATTAAAAATACTGAAATTAATGATCAAAAAAAATATTTAATTGATCAAAAAATAGAAGTTCTTAAATCTCTATCAATAAATTAAAAAATTAAATTTAGATGTTTTTGTATTTTTTTATAAACTTCTAATTTAAAACTGACTGCAACTTTAGTTATATCACTTATGTCTATCCACTTCCAATCCATAAATTCTGGTTTGTGAGTATTTAAATTTATTTCTTTATCATTTCCATTAAATCTCATTATAAACCATTTTTGTTTTTGTCCCCTATATTTTCCTTTCCATATTATTCCTAATAAATTTTGAGGCAATTCATATGTTAACAATTCATCAATTTCTTTTATTAAATCAACACTTTCAATTCCTGTTTCTTCTTTGAGCTCTCTTAATGCTGCAGATAAATATTCTTCACCAGGATCAATCCCGCCCTGGGGCATTTGCCAAAAATTTTTTGGATTATCTATTCTTTTTCCAACAAAAATCTTATTAGATTTATTTAAAACTACAATTCCTACGCCATCTCGCAATGGCAAGTTATCTAATTTTTTTTTCATTTACTAACCGTTTAGTAACTTAATAGCATATTCAAGCTGGTTATCAGTATCAGTATTTATTCTAAATTCTTCAGAACCTTCCGCAACAATTATGTCAGGGGATACTCCAACTTCAGAAATAGATTTTCCTGATGGAAGATAATATTTGGAAACTGTTAATCTTATTGCACCTCTATTCTTTAATGGAATAATTGACTGAACCGAACCTTTTCCATAACTATTTTCTCCAATGACTATTGCTCTTTTATGATTTTTTAAAGCTCCGGCAACTATTTCTGCTGCAGACGCAGAACCATAATTTATTAGAACAATAAGTGGATTTCCATTAATAATATCACCTTTCTTAGCAAACCATTTTCTATTTTCTCTTTCTTTCCTACTTTTTGTTGAAACTATTTCTCCATTATCAAGAAAAAAATCTGCAATTTTTATTGCTTGGGACAATAGTCCTCCAGGATTATTTCTTAGATCTAAAATAAAATACTCAACATTTTTATTTTTTTTTAATTTTGAAACTTTTTCTTTTATTTGTTTACTGCTATTTTCATTAAATGAAGTTAGTCTTATATATCCTAAATTTGTATCTATAATTTTTGACTTAACAGACTCTATTTTTATAATTTCTCTAGTAATATTAAATATTAATGACTTTTTTACACCTCGTCTTCTTATCGTAATTTCTAAATCTGAACCAACAGGTCCTCTCATCAATTCAACTGCTTCAGTTAGTGATTTTCCTTGTACTTGTTCATTACCAATTTTGACTATGTAGTCACCAGCTTTAATTCCAACTCTATCTGCTGGTGAGCTATCAATTGGAGATATAACTTTCACAACGCCCGCCTCCATTCCCACTTCGATGCCGAGTCCTCCAAATTCACCGCTTGTTTCAGTCTGCATTTCATTAAACATTTCAGGAGACATATAGGCAGAATACGGATCTAAAGATTGAAGAACCCCATTTATTGCTGCGTCCATGGCCTCACTTTGATTAATATCATCAACATATTCTTTATTAATCTTATCTAAAACTTCACTGAATAAATCAACTTTACTATATATATCTTCTTCTTTATCAGCGAATGACAAGCTGATATTTAATGTAAAAAAAATTGTTAGAATAATTAAATATAAGAATTTTTTCATATCATAACTTTTTCTTTAGGCATTAGTTCAGACCACATTTTTTCTAATTCATAAAATTTTCTTTTATCTGGATTAAAGATATGAACTATTAAATCTATTCCATCTACTAACTTCCATTCATTACTATCTTTTCCCTCTATTTTACAATTTAAAATTCCATTTTTTTTAAATCCTTCTAAAACTTGCTCAGATAAAGCTTGTATGTGTCTTGAAGAAGTACCACTAGCTACAATCATATAATCAGCAATTGATGACTTGCCCTCTAAATTTATAGAAACTATATCTAAAGCCTTGTTTGAGTCTAAGATTTTAATTATATCTTTTTTAAGGTTGGAAATTTTTTCCATTAATACGATGAGACTATCAAATTTTTCTCAATTGAGAAGATGAAATATTGACCTTTTTAAAAGATATAAAAACCAAACCTTTTTTATTAAATTTTTTATAGGTTAATGATTTCATTGATCTATGTTTATATCCTTTTCTATCAAAGACTAAAATTTTACATTCATTGAAAATTTCTTGCCATTTATACCATTTATGAAAATTAATTAAATTATCAGCACCCATAATAAAATATAAACCATTTGTTTTTTCATATTTTTTAATAAAATTTATAAGATCGATTGTTTTTCTGGATTTTATTTTTTTCTCAAAATATTTAATTTTTATAAATTTATTTTTTAAATTTATTTTTTTTGCATATTTTATTCTTTTTAATAAACTTAAGTTACTTTTTTTTTTAAATGGATTTTGATTTGTTATGCACCAAATTATTTTATCTAGTTTAAATTTTTTTTTTGCTATTTTAGAAATTTCAATATGACCATTATGCGCTGGATCAAAAGTTCCTCCTAATATACCAATTTTTTTTTTAAAATTTTTTTTCAATTTATTTTCTTATTTGTCCAGTACCTATTATTTCATACTTATATGATACTAGTTGATTCAATCCAACAGGACCTCTAGGAGGTATTTTATTAGTTGAAATTCCTACCTCTCCTCCAAAACCAAATTCTCCTCCATCTGCAAATTGTGTTGAGGAATTAAGTATTGCAATTGAACTTTTAACATTCTTTAAAAAAAAATTTGCGGTCTTTTTATTTTGTGTCAAAATTGCATCTGTGTGCATTGTTCCATATTTATTTATATGATTAACAGCAACTTTTACATCTTTTACAGATTTGGCAGACACCATTGGTAGTAAATATTCTTTAGACCAATCTTTTTCAGTAGCATTTTTCGCTTTTCCTTTAAAAATTTTTTTTATTTTCTTATCTGCAATTATAATACAATTATTTTTTTCAAGTTTTTTTAAAACAGGATTAACAAATTTTTTTAGAGTTTTTTCGTGAAATAATACAGTCTCAGTTGCGCCACATATACTCGTATTTCTCAACTTTGCATTATATACAATTTTTTCAGCAAGATTTAATTTTGCATCTTTATCTATAAAGGTGTGACAATTGCCTTCTAAATGACCAATTATTGGAATTTTAGAAATTTTTTGGACTTTTGAAACTAAGTTTTTTCCTCCTCGAGGTATAATAACATCAATAAATTTTTCCATTTTAGAAAGAAGTATATCTACAACTTTCCTATTTCTATTTTTAATAAATTGTACATAATTTTCATCGACTTTATTTTCCTTAAGAGCTTTTCTAAATAATTTTGAAATTATTAGATTTGAAAAATATGCTTCTGAACCACCCCTCAAAATAACACTATTCCCAGATTTAAAACACAAACTTGATACATCTGATGTAACATTCGGTCGACTTTCATATATTACCCCAATAACACCTATAGGTATTGTAACTCTTTTTATAACTAATCCATTTGGTCTTTTCCATTTACTTAAAGTTATATTTGTAGGGTCTTTAAGTTTCGCAATATTATTTATCGATTTAATTATTTGATTTATTTTAGAATTATTAAGTAATAATCTGTCGATTAAATTTTCTTTAAGACCTTTTTTAATTGCAAATTTAATATCCTTTTTATTTTCTTTAATTATTTTCGATTTATTTTCATTAATTAATTTTCCAAATTTATATAAAATTTTATTTTTTAATTTTTGGTCTATTTTTACAGTTAATGCCCTATTAGCTTTTTTACCTATATTTACTAAATTTTTATCCATTAAATTTCCACCATATCATCTTTATGAACTACTTCGGACTTAGTTATATATCCTAATAAATCATTTATTTTATTTGAATGTTGACCTCTTATTTTTGATATTTCGTCTGAAGAAAAAGAACTTAAACCTCTTGCATATTCATTCATATTTTTATCAAGAATTTTTATATGATCTCCTTTGTTAAATTTTCCATTGATCTTTTTAATGCCTGCTGCAAGTAGGCTTTTACCTTTTGTAAGTGCTTTTATAGCTCCGTCATCTATAACTAATTCTCCTTTAGGAGAAACTGAGCTAATTATCCATTTTTTTCTCGCATCTAATTTAGATATTTTTGGTAAAAACCATGTGCATGAATTTTTTTTTATTATTTTCTTAATTGGATTCAAGGTCAATCCATTTGCAATTGCCATTACACAACCTGAGTGTTGACAAATTTTTGCAGCATCAATTTTTGTTTTCATGCCGCCTGTTCCATACTCACCTACACTTTTTGTAGCAACTTTCTCTATTTGAAAATCAATATTATTTATCTCTTTTATCATTCTTGCATCTTTATAAATTTTAGGATTTTTTGTATATAGTCCGTCAACATCTGATAGCAAAACTAAACAATCTGCTCCTGATATTTGAGCCACACGTGATGCAAGTCTATCATTATCACCATATTTAATTTCCGAAGTAGCAATACTATCATTTTCATTTACAATTGGGACAAATCCTAATTTAAATAAGTTTTCAAAAGTTCTTTTTGCATTAATCGCTCTTCTTCTTTGTTCAGTATCTTCTAATGTCAATAAAATTTGAGATAAATTAATTTTCATTAAATTAAATGTTTTTTTAAATAAGTTCATTAACTCTATTTGTCCAATGGATGCTATAGCCTGACTTTTATCCAATTTAAGGTTTTTTTTATTTAATTCTAATTTTTTACAGCCCAAAGCAATTGCTCCTGAGCTTACGATAATTACATTTTTTTTTTGATTTAATAAATTTTTGATATCTTTAGCAAATTCTACTAACCATTTTTTTCTAATTACTTTTTTATCATCTATAATCAATGATGATCCTATTTTTATAACAATCGTTTTTGAATTTTTAAGATGCATAATTAATGATTTTAGATTTGATTTTAGAAATATATTGTTTTTTTATTGTTGATAATAATAAAACTTTTTTCTTAGTTTTTTTATTAAATTTCTCTTCTTTCTCCTTTAATTCTTTTTTATTGATTAAATCAATTTTATTCAAAACCACTAACTCATTTTTTTTTAATAAATCCTTACTATATTTACCCAATTCCTCTCTTATTTGTTTATATGATTTAAATAAATCATTTTCAGTGACATCAATTAAGTGTAACAAAGTTTTGCATCTTTCAATATGTTTAAGAAATTTAATTCCTAGTCCGGTCCCAGAATGAGCACCTTCGATTATTCCAGGAATATCTGCTAAAATTATTTCTTTATTGTCATAAATAGCAACTCCTAAATTGGGATTTAATGTTGTAAATTTATAATTTGCAATTTTAGGTGTAGCTTTAGTAATTGATGCTAATAAACTAGATTTACCTGCGTTTGGCAATCCAATTATCCCAATATCAGCGATTGTTTTTAATTGCAGCCATATCCAGAATTCTTCACCTTTTATACCTTTTGTAATTTTTTTTGGTGCTCTATTTGTAGAAGATTTAAATCTTGTGTTTCCAAGCCCACCTTTACCTCCTAATGCAGCTACAAAATTTTCATTTTCTTTTTTAAAATCAAATATTAAAGTTTTATTATCTTCTTCAAAAATTTGTGTGCCTACCGGTACTCTTAAATGCAAATCTTCTCCTCCTTTACCAGTTTGTTTTTTGCCTTTTCCATCTTCACCTCTCTGGGCTTTAAAATGCTGTTGATACCTGAAGTCTATAAGGGTATTTAAGTTTCTTTCTGATTTTAATATAATCGATCCACCTTTTCCACCATCTCCACCATCAGGTCCTCCAAACTCGATAAATTTTTCACGTCTAAAACTAGGAGATCCAGAACCCCCATCTCCGGCTTTGATAAATATCTTAACTTGATCTAAAAATTTCATGATACAACCAGTGTTTTTAAGTTGTATAGATTAATTGGGTTTTACAGAAACAAATGTTCTATCTGATTTTGTTTTCTTAAATTCTACTCTTCCTTTTATCAAAGAGAATATAGAATGATCTTTTCCCATTTTTACACTTTCTCCAGGAAAAATCTTAGTACCTCTCTGTCTTACAATTATATTTCCTGGATTAACTATTTGTCCACCGTATTTTTTTACACCTAGTCTTCGACCTGCACTATCTCTTCCGTTACGTGACGATCCACCAGCTTTTTTTGTTGCCATAAATTACTCTTTTTTTTCTATCTTAATTTTATCCTCTTTATTATCATCTTTTTTTGCTTCGGCAAATACCTCTCCATCTTTAGCAAATATTTTTTTAATTTGTATCAGAGAATACTGTTGTCTATGACCATTTTTTCTTCTTGAATTTTTTCTTCTTCTTTTTTTAAATATTAATACTGTTCTATTTTTTGCATTTTTAATTAATTCTGCTTCAACTTTTGCTCCATTTACAGTAGGTGAGCCAATCTCTATTACATTTTCGTCCCCATATGCCAAAACTTCATTAAATTCAATTTTACCAGGCTTATCTTTATCTAGTTTTTCAACTTTAATTATATCGCTGGTTTGGACTTTATATTGTTTTCCACCCGTTTGTATTATAGCAAATGACATTATTTCCTTTTTATTTGATCTGCAATATAGAGCTAGACTCTACATAGTCAAGCTGAATAAATTAAAAATTATCCTTTAAATCTCTGAGTTTTGAAAAGGTTTCAAGTGGAGTTGGTTCAATTAAACTTAAATTTCTTTGAATATTTTTTTGATCTGATCTTAAAAATATGTTCATATCTATTTCATCTTGCAAAGTTACAGGAATAGTTGGAAAACCCTCCTTTATTTTTTTTTTATTCTCACTTATTTTTCTTTTTAATTTTTCATTATTTGGATCATACATTAAACAAAATTCAGAATTTTTAACTGTATATTCATGACCACAAAAGATCATTGTTTCCTTGGGAAAATTTTTAATTAAATTTAGTGAGTTAAACATTTGTTCATAAGTACCTTCAAATATTCTTCCACATCCTAAAGAAAATAATGTATCTCCAGTAAATAATAATTTTTCATTAAAAAAGTTAAAACATATATGTCCTGAAGTATGCCCAGGTATATGAAAAATCTTTGCTTCAAATTTTTCATATTTCCAAACTTGTTTATCTTTTAATGGAATGTCTATCTCAGGAATTCTATTTTTATCTTCAATGAAACCCACCACTTTTACATTATATTTTTTTTTTAAATCTTTGTTTCCTCCAATATGATCAAAATGATGATGGGTATTTAATACAAATTTGAGGTTTATATTATTTTTCTCTACAAAATTAATTATTGGTTCAGGCTCACTTGGATCAATAGCACAAGCTTGTCTAGAATCCTCATCAATTATTAAATAAGAATAATTATCTTCTAGACATTTAATTATTTCTACCTTCATTTTTTTTCTACTAAAAAAATTCCTAATTCAGAAAATAAATTTTTTACATTTAAATTTTTATTATTTATTTCAGAAACTGTTTCTTCATGAAGTGCTATTGATCTAACTAAATTAATATTTTTTTTATTACAAAAATTTACAAAATCTTTAATTGTACACATATGCAAGTTAGGAGTATTATACCATTCATTTGGGAGATGTTTATTTACTGGCATTGTGCCCTTTAGTAATAAATGTATTCTAATTTTCCAATAACCAAAATTTGGAATTGTAATTATAGCTTTTTTTGAGACTCTTAATAAATCATCAATTACTTTTTCTGGTTTATAAAACGCTTGAAGCGTTTGCCCTAAAATTGCATATTCAAAAGATAAATCTGGAAATTGTTTTAGATCATCTTCTGCATTCCCTTCAATAACAGATAAACCTTCAGCAATGCACATCTGAACCTTTTCTTTTGATATCTCTAAGCCTCTACTATCTACATTTTTATTATCTTTTAAATATTTCATTAATATTCCATCCCCACACCCAACATCTAAAACTCTAGAATTATTTTTAACTAATTCTGAAATTATTTGAAATTCTTTTTTCATAAGTTTATATAGTTTGCCTCTAAAAAATTATTTATAGATTTTAAAAATTCAGGAACTTCTAGAAGGAAAGAGTCATGACCTTTATCACTAGCAATTTCAATAAATCCAACATTTGCTCCTGCTGCATTTAGAGCTATAACAATTTCTTTATTTTCTGAAGTTGGATATAACCAATCAGATGTAAATGAAATTATAAAAAATTTTACTTTACTATCTTTAAAGGCATTTGAAAGATTTCCATCGTATTGCTTTACTAAGTCAAAATAATCCATTGCTCTAGTTATATAAAGATAGCTATTAGCATCAAAACGATCAACAAAAGCTGATCCTTGATGTCTTAAATAACTCTCAATTTGAAAATCTGCATCAAAACTAAATTTTAAATCGTCTCTTTCTTGTAATTTTCTTCCAAATTTTTCTTGTAAACCTTTCTTTGAAAGATAAGTAATATGTGCTGCCATTCTTGCAACAGACAAACCTTTGTCTGGAGAATTTTCTCCCTCTAGATAGTCTCCTTTATTCCAATTGTTATCAGCCATTATTGCCTGTCTTCCCAATTCATTGAGTGCTATATTTTGCGCAGAGTGGCTAGCTGTACAAGCAATTGGTATTGCAGTTTTAGATTTATTAGGAAAATTTGCAACAAACTGTAAAACTTGCATACCGCCCATTGAACCGCCCATTACACTAAACAATTGATCAATTTTAAAATATTCTAATAAATTATATTGAGCATTAACCATATCGTTAATAGTAATAATTGGAAAATTCGTTCCATATTTTTTTTTGGTATTAGGGTCAATACTATTAGGACCATAAGATCCTATACAGCCCCCTATAACATTTGCACATATTACAAAAAATTTGTTTGTATCTACTGCTTTACCAGGACCAACCAAATGAGACCACCATCCACTTTTGTTTGTTATTGGATTCTTACCTGTCACAAATTGATCACCTGTTAATGCATGAAATGCTAGGATTGCATTATTTTTTTTTTCATTTAATTTTCCATAAGTTTCGTAAGCCAAAGGAAAATTTGATATAGTTTTACCACAATCCAATTTTAAGGGTTTTTCTACAATAATAGTTTTTAACTCTTCAATTTTTTTCATCTTTTCCTTTATTTATGAATTGAGAGGTAAAAAAAACTTATTTAGCGGTTTTTTTAAAGCGCTCGCAATTCAGTTAAATCAGCGCAATGATTATTTACATTATAGATTTTTATATGTCAATTTTTTTGAAAATCATTATTTATTATATGTAAATAAGTAATTTTTTATCTATAAAGATACAAAATATTGAAAAAATATGACTTCGCTAAAATTTAAAAAAATAAATATAGAAGCTTATAAGCCAGGAAGATCTATATTAAAAAAAAAGAAAAAAATAATAAAACTATCCGCGAATGAGTCAGCATTAGGGGTAAGTTCAAAAGTTCTCAAAATATTACGAAGCAAAAATTATAAAATTTCTAAATATCCAGAGAGTAAATCTATAGATTTAAGAGGTTTAATTTCTTCAAAATTTAAATGTGATTTTAATAAGATTATTTGTGGATCAGGATCTGATGAAGTAATCCAAATGTTATGTCAACTATTTCTTAAGCCAGGAGACGAAGTAATAGTGACACAATATAGTTTTTTAATGTATAGAATATATTCATCAATTGTAGGTGCTAAAGTTATTTTTTCTAAAGAAATAGAATTTAAAGCTTCTGTAGAAGATATAATTAAAAAAGTTAGTAAAAAAACAAAAATAGTTTTTTTAGCAAATCCAAATAATCCAACTGGAACATATTTAGAAAAAAAAGAAATGATTAATCTTAGAAAAAAACTAAATAAAAAAATTTTATTAGTTGTAGACGATGCTTATGATGAATATATGAAAGATGAAAAATATTCATCGGGACTGAATCTATTTAAAAATAAAAAAAACGTTTTTATATTAAGAACTTTTTCTAAAATATATGGCCTAGCCTCTTTAAGAGTAGGATGGGGTTATGGTGATAGAAAAATAATTGATGCATTAAATATGATTAAACCACCTTTTAATGTAAATAAAATTGCCCAGCTATGTGCAATGGAGTCATTAAAGGATAGTAAATTTATATCAAAATCTGTTAAACATAATTTATTTTGGAGCAGTAAAATTAAAAACAGATTAGAGAGATTTAATATCTTTTGTAATAAAGTAAGTGCAAATTTTCTTTTACTTAATTTTAATAAATGTAAGCTGACAGCTGACAGTGTAGAAAAAAAACTTTTACAAAAAGGTTTAATATTAAGAGAAACCAAAACCTATGGAATACACAATTGCTTAAGATTAACGATTGGAAATAACTTGGAAAACAAATTATTTCTAAAAACTATAGAAAGAATATTTAAAAATGTTTAAAAAAATATTAATTATTGGATGTGGTTTAATAGGTTCATCAATACTAAGAGCAATAAAGAATAAAAAACTAGCGAAGAAAATTTTTGTTTTGGAAAAATCAAAAAAAAATATTTTTAAGATTAAAAAAATAAATTCTGGCTGTATTTTTATTAAAAATATAAATAATAAAATAAATGATTTTGATTTAGTAATTATATCAACACCTATGAGTCAGTACAAAAATATAATTCCAAAATTAAATAAAAATTTAAAAACAAGCTGCCTTATTACCGATGTAAGCTCAACAAAACATAATATAATTAAATTAAAAAAAAAATTTCTTAGCAAAAAATTAACTTGGATATCAAGTCACCCTATAGCTGGTTCAGAAGTTAGTGGCCCAGAACATGGAAACAAAAATTTATTTGTAAATAAATGGTGTGTAATCATAAAGGAAAAAAAACAAAATCTAAAAAAAATAAATTTACTTAGAAAATTTTGGATAAAAATTGGTACAAAAGTAGTTTTAATGGATTCAATTAGCCACGATAAAATTTTTTCTATTACAAGCCATTTGCCTCACTTAATTGCATATAATTTAATTAAAACAGCTCAAGACTCACAAAAAACTCAACGAAAAAATTTAATTCAATATAGTGCTGGAGGCTTGAGAGATTTTTCTAGAATAGCTGCTTCAAATGAAATTATGTGGAGAGATATATTTTTTAATAATAATAATATTATTAAAGCAATAAATTTATTTACTAAAAATTTAAACTCTTTTAAAAAAATAATTGAGAATAAAAATGATAAAAAACTTTTGTCTAGATTATCTAATTCCAAAAAAGTAAGATCACAAATCATTCAGTTAAAACAAGATGTTGCAAAACCTGATTTTGGAAGAGAATAATTTATATTTTAAAAATTTTTTTAACTTTTAAGTTTGCAGTTATTTCTATTCTTCTAATTGTCTTTTTAATTGACATTATAATTACTTTTTTTTCAGGTCCATAAGCATGAATTAAATTTTTTGCATCAATACAAACTGCAACATGTCCTTTCCAAAAAATAATGTATCCCTTTCTAAATGAAATTTTATTTGTAGTTCCTTTTTTAGTTTTTATTTGATCAATAGTATCTCTTGGAAAAAACTTATTATTAAATTTATAAAAAAGTTGCACCAATGCAGAGCAATCAATACCTTGATGTGTTTTACCTCCCCATTTATATTTACTATTTAAAAATAATTTAAAAACTTTAATAAAATTTTTTTCTTTTTTATTTAAAAAAGTGATATCTTTTTCTTTTATCCATTTACCTTTTTCAAACATAACATAATTTTTTTTTCTTTTTTTGATCTCTATTTCAGTTGAAAATGGTAAATAAGTATTTGTTTTGTTAATTCTAGTTTTTAAAACTTTTACTTTATGTGAAGGTTTAAATTTATTAATAAATTTTTTATTTTTTATATATCCAACATACTTGTCATATACTGTAACTATTTTTAAGAAATTTTTAACTTTTTTTAGAATTTTAAATTTTTCTCCATAAATAATTTGAGAGCTAATCTTAGAACTAATTGATGGACGCTCGTATATGTTTATACATGGATATATTGAGTAACGATTATTTTGCACTGATTTTTATTTTATCCTTGATAAACCATAAAAAAATTAATGAAGGTATAACCATAATTGCTGTTAATATGAAAAATGTTCCCCAATCTCCATTTAACCAGTCAACAAGTGCTCCAGATGATGACGCTAGAGTTGTTCTTCCTGCGGTTCCAATAGATGCAAGTAATGCATATTGTGTTGCTGTATAAGTTCTATCAACTAATAAAGAAATAAATGCAACGAACGCTACTGTAGCAAATGCAGCTGAAATATCATCAGCGATCACAGCGACTGCAAATAACCACTCAGATTTACCTGTCCAGGCAAGAACAGCAAATAAAAGATTTGTAGCTGCCATAAAACCCCCAGCAACAAACATTGTTTTTATTGTTCCTGATCTCATTGCAAATATTCCTCCTAACAATGTAAAAACAACAGTTGTTATCCAACCTAATGTTTTAGAATAAATTGCAATTTGACCTTTTGAAAAACCAATTTCTTTATAAAAAACAATCGACATTCGTCCCAAGAAAGCCTCTCCAATTTTAAACAAGAAAACAAAACCAAGGATACCCATAGCAATATTAAATCCATTTTTTTTGAAGAAACTAATTATAGGTCCGCCAATAGTTCCCGTAATATAAGCAATAAAATTAGTTATAACATTATTAGATCCGAGCTTTCCTTTAATTATTTTATCAGTTTCTCTTTGTTTTGATTGTCTATTAGTTTCTACTGGTTCTTGGACAAACATCAAACCAATATTCATTAAAATTATTACAATACCTAAAATTAAAAAAGTAGTTTGCCAATAATTTGTAAAACCCATATTTTCAAAAAATTCTGCTGTGAATAAAGCTATTACTCCTCCCAATTTATAACCAGTCCACCAACCAACTACAGCCATTGCAGCACCTGCTGCCATAGACTTCCCTTCATTCTCATTGATTTGTTCAATTCTTAAAGCATCAACAGTTATATCTTGAGTAGCAGATGCTATTGCAATAATTAATCCAACTGAAATTATTAGTGCTAAATTTTCTGTAGGATTAATATAACTCCAAACTACTAAACTTAGTAAAATTATAATTTGCATTAAAACTATCCACGCTCTTCTATGACCTAGTTTTTTTGTTAATAATGGTATTTGAATTCTATCTATTATCGGTGCCCATAAATAATTAAATGCATATACTCCAAAAATTAGACCTGCCCAACCAATGGTTGATCTACTCAATCCCTCTTCTTTTAACCAAAGACTTAAGCTACTAGCTATTAATACCCAAGGAAAACCACTTATTGCTCCTAGTAGTAAAATTCTCAACATTCTTATGTCTCTGTAAACTAAAAGAGAATCTATCCAACTTTGTTTTTTTTCAATCATTAAAACTTTCTCCAAAATGATGGAATAAACAACACTAGTATAGCAAAAAGCTCAAGTCTACCCAATATCATTCCTAAACTTAGCGCCCATTTAGAAGTATTAGATAGTGATGAAAAGTTTCCATTTGGTCCAATTATATCACCAAGACCAGGACCAACGTTAGAAATAGATGTAGCTGCTCCCGAAATCGATGTTACAAAATCTAAACCAGTTAATGACAAAATTGAAGTTAATATAAAAAATATAATAATATATAAAAATATAAAAGAAATTACTGATGACATAAATTTATCATCAATATTATTCTTTTCATATTTAATAACAAATATTCCCCTAGGATAAATTATCTTTTTTAGTTGATTAATAATAAATAAATAAAGAATTTGAATTCTAAATATCTTAATTCCACAAGTAGTTGATCCAGCACATCCACCTATGAACATTAATATTAAAAAAAATATTAATGGGAAATTACCCCACTGGTCAAAATCTTGAGTAACATAACCTGTTCCTGTCAAAATTGAAATAACATTAAAGGATACAGACATAAGACTTGTTTGAAATATATTTTCATTTTTTAATGTTAAATAAAAAAATAAAACTAATATTGAAATAAAAATTATTTTAAAAAATGATTTAATTTGTGAATCAGTAAAAAAAACTTTCTTATCTCCATTAACAAATTTTATATAACTTATAAATGGTACACTCCCAAGTATTATAAAAATCATAGAAGTAATTTCTATTGATTGACTGTTAAAAAATCCAATTGATTCATTGTAATTTGAAAAGCCACCTGTAGCTATAGTTGTCATCGAATGAGTTAAGCTATCGAACAATCCCATACCAAAAATATTATAAAATAAAGCACAAATAGTTGTTAATACCAAATAGATTAAAATTAGCCTTAAAGTTATCTCTTTAGATTTAGGTAAAATTTTTTCTCCTGAATTATGATCAGAAATTCTAAATAATTGCATTCCTCCCACATTCATTATTGGCATTAGGGTAATTGCCATAACTATGATTCCAATACCGCCTAACCATTGTAACATTGCTCGCCAAAGTAAAATTGCTTTAGGTGAATCATTTAAGTTTGTAATTATTGTAGATCCAGTTGTGGTGATTCCGGACATACTTTCAAAAAATGAGTCAGTTATACTTAAATCTAAATTTGAGAATAAAAATGGCAAAGAACCAAAAATTGCAATACTTATCCAAGAAAGTGCCGTTAGCAAAAATGCTTGTGGTAAACTAATTTTTTTTGCGTGATCTAAATTTGTTATAACGAATAATGTTCCAAAAATAATTGAAATTATTCCCGAACTTATGAATGAAGAGTCTAACTCAGAAAAAATAATTTGGGTTAAAATGGGCACAACCATTGATAAACCAAGTATTACTTGCAGAACTCCTAGTGTAAAAAAAACAGTTTTATAATTGGACATTTTGAATGAACATTATTTTATGGTAAATAAATTTCAACTCTATAAGAATTATTAAAAACGCTATTTTTATAAGTTATTTTGTAACAAAGTTGTGATTGATAAAGCAAACATAGAAAAAACGAATGCATGGCCCTTTGTTGAGGCAAAGAAAATTTTAAAAGAAAGAAAAATTGATATTGAAAAAAAGGGTAAAATAATTTTACAAACTGGCTATGGTCCTAGTGGACTACCTCATATCGGCACCTTTGGAGAAGTTGCAAGAACATCAATGGTTGTAAATGCTCTAAATCAACTAACAGATATTCCTAAAGAGATAATAACTTTTTCAGACGATATGGATGGTTTGAGAAAAGTTCCAGACAACGTTCCTAATAAAGATTTATTAAACAAAAATTTGCATAAACCACTAACTAATATTCCAGATCCATTTAAAAAATATAATAGTTTCGGAGAACATAATAATGAAATGTTAAAAAAATTTTTAAATCAATTTAATTTTAAATATACATTCAAAAGTTCTACAGAATTATATAAATCTGGAACATTCAATGATTCACTTAAAAAAATTTTAAAGAAATATAATGAAATAATGAATATTATTATTCCAACATTAGGAAAAGAAAGACAAAAAACTTACTCTCCCTTTTTACCCATCTGTCCTGAAACAGGAATAGTATTAGAAATACCAATAATCGAAATTGATGAAAAAAAATCTAAAATTATTTTTGATAATAAAGGAGAGAAAATAGAGAAAAGTATTTTAGATGGAAATTGTAAACTTCAATGGAAAGTCGACTGGGCAATGAGATGGTATGCTTTAGATGTAGATTTTGAAATGTATGGTAAAGATTTAATTGAAAGTGCAATATTATCTACAAAAATTATAAAATTATTGGGAAAATCTAGCCCATCTGGATTTGCTTATGAATTATTTCTTGATGAAAAAGGTGAAAAAATTTCTAAATCTAAAGGCAATGGTATTACGATTGATGACTGGTTAAAATATTCATCTCCTGAGAGCTTATCACTGTTTATGTATCAGAATCCAAAAAGAGCAAAAAAACTTTATAAAGAAATAGTTCCCAAGGCAGTTGATGAATATTTAGATTTAATAGAAAAAAGCATTAATCAAAGTGAGTTACAAATTTTATTAAATCCAGTTTGGCATGTACATAATGGAGTAATACCAAAAGAAAAAATGATTATGACTTTTTCAATGTTGTTGAATTTAGTTGAAACAAGCAATGCAAATTCAAAAGATTTATTATGGAAATTTGTAAAAAAATATAAACAAAATATTGAAGAAAAGGAATATCCAATTTTTGATAAATTAATTGAATATGCAATAAAATATTTTAACGATGTAATAAAAATTAACAAAAAATATAAAAAACCAAATGAACAAGAAAAATTAGCTCTCAATGAATTAATAAAAATATTAGATCAATGTAATGATGAAATGTCCCCTGAAGATATCCAAACAAAAATTTATACTACTGGAAAAGAAAATGGTTATAAAGATAATTTAAGAGATTGGTTTAGATTAATTTATGAAGTTGTATTTGGTGAAGAAAATGGCCCTAGAATGGGTTTTTTTATTAGCTTTTTTGGAGTTAAAGAAACTAAACAATTAATAGAAGAAAAAATCAGCTGATGTTTTCAAAATTAAGATCTTTGATATTTAAACTGGATCCAGAAATGGCTCACTCATTAGCTATCAAAGCATTAAAAATAAACTCTTTCCCAAAAAAAAATGTTGTAAAAAGTAATCTAATAAAGACTACAATTTTTGGTAAAGTATTAAGTAATCCAATTGGAATAGCTGCTGGTTTTGACAAAAATGCTGAAGTATATAATCCATTATTTAAATTAGGTTTTGGTTTTGTGGAGGTGGGAACTGTAACTCCCAAAAGTCAATATGGAAACGAAAAACCAAGAGTATTTAGACTTGAAGAAGATAAAGCATTAATAAATAGATTGGGCTTTAATAATTCAGGAGCTGAAAAGATTTACTCAAGAATTGCTTCAAATAAACCAAATGGTCTTTTAGGTATTAATATTGGTCCTAATAAAAATAGTGAAAATAGATTAGAGGATTATATTATCTGTGTAAGAAAATTTTGTAATATTGCAGATTATCTTACTATAAACATATCATCGCCAAATACAGAAAATTTAAGGGATTATCATAATCATAAGCAACTAAATGAACTTTTAGAGTTGATAAATAATGAAAAAAGTAATCTAAATTCTAAAACTCCAATAGCAGTAAAGGTATCTCCCGATATTGATGATGAAAATATAGAAAAAATTTCTGAAAATTTAATTAAACATAATGTAGAATTAATTATAGTTTCAAATACAACTGATAGTAATAGAAAAAATTTGATTAATATAAATAAGTTAGAAAAAGGAGGATTATCTGGAAAACCTCTTGAAAACTTATCGAATTTAATAATTAATAAATTTTATAAAAAATTAAATAACAAGGTTAAAATAGTAGGAGTTGGTGGAGTAGATTCAGGCAAAAGTGCATATGAAAAAATTATTAACGGAGCGTCACTAATTCAATTATATACTGGAATGGTTTATCAAGGTCCAGACATTGTTAACAAAATTACTGCTGAATTAATTGATATTTTAAAAAGCAATGGATTTGAAAATATATCAGCAGCAATTGGTACAAAAAATTGAACTTGACTGGACATAACTGAAAGCCTATACAATCATAAATTTTTATGTCTAAGAAATGTGAATTAACTGGAAAGATACCGCTAAAAGGCCATAAAGTTAGCCATGCAAATAATAAAACAAAAAGAAGATTCTTACCTAATTTAAAAAAAGTAAAATTTAAAAGTGAAATTTTAAATAAAAGTCTTAAATTAACAGTATCTAATTCTGGAGTAAGATCTGTTGATAAAAAGGGAAGTTTTGACCAATTTATCAAGACTGTTAAATCAAAATATTTGTCTCCAAGATTAAAAAAATTAAAAAAAAATATAATTACTAAATCGGCATAATGAAAAAGTTATATTTACCTCTCTCATTATTTATGGGAGTGGTTGTTTTACTCTCAAATTATTTAGTGCAATTTCCAGTTAAATATTATGGATTAGAAAATATTTTAACATATGGTGCATTTAGTTACCCAGTTGCTTTTTTAATAACAGATTTAGCAAATAGATCTTTTGGTAAATTTGCTGCTAGAAAAATTGTTTATTTAGGTTTTATAATTGGAATTTGTTTCACATTATTTTTTTCTACAAATTTTTCAGATTTAATTTCCATAAGAATTGCCATTGGATCAGGAACAGCATTTTTAGTTGCACAACTATTAGATGTTCAAGTATTTGACAAATTAAGAAAAAAAAAGTGGTTTATCGCTCCTCTTGTATCATCTTGTATTGGTTCTACTGTTGATACACTGTTATTTTTTTCTATATCATTTTATGGAACAGGAGTACCTTGGATAACTCTTTCATTAGGAGACTTAGCTGTTAAAATAATTGTCGCCTTAGTTATGCTGATTCCTTTTAGGTTATTATTAGGCACTTTTAAAGCTGCTTGAGTAAAAATCTATATGCTAGAATTTTATAAACAAGTTTAGCTACTAAAAAATTATAGGAATTAAAATTTTTAATTGGAGCAAGTTCATTTACATCTGCACCAACTATATTAGAATTTTTTGCAGCAATTTTGATAATATTTAGAGTTTCGTCCCAAAAAAGTCCTCCAGGTTCAGGAGTGCCAGTAGCAGGCATTATACTTGAGTCAAATCCATCAACATCAAAAGTTAAATAAACATCTTTATTTTTTATTAAATTTTTAAATTTTTTTAAACTCCAATTCAGTTTATCTTTTGCCCAAAAAATTTTAATTCTTTTTGAATTTTTTTTTAGAAATGGAATTTCAGTTTTAGATATATTTCTTATTCCAAATGAAATTAGAGATACATTTTTATAGTCCAGACATCTCCTAATTGCTGAAGCGTGAGAAAATTTTTCGCCATTATAGCTATCTCTTAGATCAGCATGAGCATCGAAATGCAATAAACATAATTTTTTATATTTTTTTACAAATGGTTTTATACATCCTGGTGTTATAGAGTGTTCTCCACCAAGTGTAATTGGAAATAGCTTTTTATTTAATATTTTCTCATTTATGTCTGACATTTTTTTTAGAGCTTTATTAATATTTTTTTCAATTTTAAAAGGAACAAGAGTTTTTATTCCTATCTTTTTATATGGTTCGCAATTTAATTCCTCATCGTAAAGCTCTACTTGGTGAGAAGCTTTAATAATTTCTTTAGGTCCATTTTTAGTTCCTCCACCATAACTTACTGTTTTTTCTAGACCAAAAGGTATAACCACAACTTTTTCTTTAAAATTGAATTTATTATCAATTCCTAAAAAACCGTTTTTGTTTAAAAGATACTTCAATTTTTACTCGAATATTTTTGAGAATTCTTTTTTATTTCTATTTTTCCAAGCCCCTTTATGATAAGCGTCACTTGCAATTAATGGTAAAACAGATGTTGCCTCAGCAAACACCATTTGTTCTTTAGTTACATCTACTTTGCCCCATGAACTTGCCTCTTTAAGGGTTGAACTGCTACACGCGCCATCTCTAGAGTCTGCTACTGTGATTTGTACTGCATATTTGTGCATATCGACATTTTTTCCAAGTAGTTCTGCACAGATTACAGTATCTTGAATAAAATTTTTAGGAACTCCTCCTCCAATCATAAATAAACCCGAACCTTTAGATCTTATTTTTATTTCAGTTAATTCCCTAAACTCTCTAATCGAATCTATAGTAATATGGTTTTTTGGATTTCTTTCTTGATGCATTACCAAACCAAAACCAGCGCTGGAGTCAGTAAATGCGGGACAAAAAATTGGAACATTATTGTCGTATGCCATTTCGATTAATGAACCTTTTTTTTTGGCATTAGATTTTAAATACTTTCCAATTTCAAAAATAAATTCTCTTGAAGTATAGCTTTTTGGTTCAAGCTTATCAGCAATTTCACCAATTATTTTGTCACACATTTGAAGTTCATCCTCATCAATATAGGTATCATATATTCTATCTATATAATTATCCCTTAATTCAGTGTCATCTTGAAATTGAGATCCTTGATAATGTTTGAAACCTAGCGCTTCAAAGAAATCCATATCAATAATTGATGCTCCAGTAGCAACTATTGCATCAACCATATTGTATTTAACCAAATCTCTATAAATATGCATACATCCTGCTGCAGAAGTTGATCCTGCTAAAGTTAAAAAAATTGTACAATCTTTATCTTCTAGCATTTCATTGTAAATATTAGCGGCATTAGCTGTTTCTCTTGAAACAAAAGACATTTTTTTCATTGAGGAAATTAATTCTCTTGAATCAAACTTCGTTATATCTATATGCTCAACTTCTTGACTTAACAGGTCTTTTTTTCTGTTATTGGAAAAATTTTTGTTTTCTGACATTTAAGCAACAAGAAACTCTTTTGCTATTTTTTTGTCGTACATCGACATTATTGGGTCGTCCTCAACTTCATAAATTTCGTTGGAATAAAATCCATTAAATTCAGTTCTAAAAGTAAGACCATAAGCTCCAAGTTGACCTAATTCTATGTAATCATTTTCTTTAATATTGTTCGGCAATATAAAAGGACCTTTCATATAATCTATA
This sequence comes from uncultured Pelagibacteraceae bacterium, assembly GCA_902589345.1. Lineage (GTDB taxonomy): Bacteria > Pseudomonadota > Alphaproteobacteria > Pelagibacterales > Pelagibacteraceae > Pelagibacter. The sequence goes on from CACISU010000002.1 coordinate 102,720, forward strand.
CTATCACAAGTTGGTCCATAGAAATCAAAAGATGTTAATTTTTTTGAAGATAATCTTCCATTGACAATTTTTTTAGATGGATAGACAATATTTGGAACTCCAGCGTCAAACAGAGTTCCATACGTTCCATCATTTATAAATAGCTTTTGTTTTTTCCTTAAAATTACCTTTACTATGGTTGAGCCACTTTCAGCAACAATTGCTCTACCTGGTTCGCAAATTATTTCTGGATTTTTATTTAATTTAAGATTTTTTAAACCTTCTTTTATTTCCTTAAAATAATTATCGAGTGATTGCGGAATTAAATCAGGGTAAATAGTTGGAAAACCTCCTCCAACATTTATACAATCAGGTACTATTTTTGTTTTTTTAATTATTTTTCCTATTTCTGAAATTCCTTTTGAATATGATATTGGATGCATGCACTGTGAACCCACATGAAAACTAAGGCCAATTCTTTTTGAATACTGTTTTGTTAATCTATAAAGTCCAATTGCTTCAGATATAGACGCTCCAAATTTTTTTGACAAATCGATCTCAGCATGTTCGTTAGAAACTGCAACACGAACAAATAATTCTAAATCTTTAGCATTATCTGTACTTTCTATTATTTTGATTAATTCATCTTTTGTATCTAGAGAAAATGTTTTAATACCATAATTAAAGTACGCCTCTCTAATATTTTCTCTACTCTTTACAGTATGCATATAAGAACAATTAGCATTAGGACTTATGTTTTTTATAGCCTTAATCTCATTAATGGAAGCTACATCAAAATTCTGTATTCCACTTTCTAGAACCGTTTTTAGTACTTCTGGATGTGGATTAGTTTTTACTGCGTATAAAATCTTTCCTGGGAATTTTTTTTGAAAGAACTTAGAAGCAACATTTATAGTCTGCTTTCTAATGCAGTATACCGGGTTATTTGGTTTCAGCTGATTTATTAAATCTTCAACTGATTTAAATTTTTCCATTTAAGCTCCAAAAAAAACTTAATAAAAAAAATTTACATAATAGATATGCAAATTTTGTATAAATGCGACTTTTAGTGAATTATGCTTTAATGTAAAGCAAATAATACAGATTGTAGCAGTTGTAAAACTAATTATAATTACCATATAGGTTTCTATGAATACAACTGACAATCTAAAAAAAATAAGCGATTTTTCTAATAAATCTTTGCTTATTGTTGATGACGATAACCCTTTTAGAGAAAGGCTTTCGAGAGCAATGGAAAAAAAGGGATTTGAAGTATCACAAGCTCAAAGTGTAAAATTAGGTATTGAAGCAGTTAAATCAAAAAAACCAGCTTTTGCAGTAGTAGACTTAAGACTAGAAGATGGAAATGGATTAGAAGTTGTAAAACAAATCCAAGATACAAATCCAGACAGCAGGATAATAATGCTAACCGGATATGGAAATATCTCAACTGCTGTTGCTGCTATTAAAGAGGGAGCAATTGATTATTTGGCAAAACCAGCAGATGCGGATGATGTAGAAAAAGCACTTTTAGCAAACCCAAACAAAAAACCAGCTCCACCAGAAAACCCAATGTCTGCTGATAGAGTTAAGTGGGAACATATTCATCGAGTTTTTGAGCTATGTAATAGAAATGTATCAGAAACTGCTAGAAGATTAAAAATGCACAGAAGAACCCTTCAAAGGATACTTTCCAAAAGATCTCCTAAATAAAAGATCTAAGCTTAATAATTTTTTTTGTTAAAAGAGTTAGTATTAGAATTTTCAAAAGTTCAGCTGGTAAAAATGGAATAGCTCCTAGCTCAAGAATTGGTTTATCCCAACCAATTAAAATACCCAACCAAATTAAACCTAAAATATAAATTACAGATACAGATAAAAGTAATTTAAAAAATATTATAAATATATTTTTTTTTAAATCTAAATAACCTGATAAAAAAACTGCAAATAAAAAACCAATAAGATACCCCATAGTTGGACCTGTAAAATAAATCAAGCCAACCCCTCTTTCTGGTGAATTAGAAAATACAGGCAGGCCTAAAATTCCCTCTATCAAATATAATCCAACTATTGATAAACCAATTTTATATCCAAAAGCTAAACCAAAAAATAGCACAACAAATGTTTGCATTGTCATCGGGACTGGATAAAAAGGTATTTTAAATTTTGCTGATGCTGTAAGTAAGATACTACCTAGGAATATAATAGTTAGAAACTTTATAACTTTTTGACTTTGAAATGATTTAATATTTTCCATTATTAATCTTTACTATTAATTTTAATTAATTACTAGGAATTTGTTAGTCTTATAAATACATCTTCTAGTTTGCCATCATCAGTTGACATATCTATAATATTTGCTTTTTTCATATTTATGAATGATATAACTTCATTAATATTTATTTTACTTTTTTCATAAGAAATAGTTAATATGTTTTCATCATAATTAATCAATTTAAGTGAAGTCAGTGAATCGTTTTTAATTTCAATTTTTTTATCTAGCGTGAATTTTACAATTTTGGTCTTAATTCTTTTCAATAAATTTTCAGTACTATCCAGTGCCACTAGACTTCCATTATTTATAATGGCAATTCGATCACACATTTCTTCTGCTTCATATAAATAGTGAGTAGTTAAAATTACTGTTACTCCTTGTTTGTTAAGTGATTTAACATTTTCCCAAAGTCTATTTCTTAGCTCAACGTCTACACCTGCAGTAGGCTCATCAAGAATAATTATAGGTGGTTGGTGTACTAGCGCTTTTGCAACTAAAAGTCTTCTTTTCATACCGCCAGATAAACTTCTTGAATAACTATTAGCTTGTGCATCTAAGGAGACCAAATTTAATATAGTATCAGTTATTCTTTCTTTTTTTTTCACTCCATATAATCCAGCCTGCAATTCAAGTAGTTGTTTTGGATTGAAAAATGGATCAATATTCACTTCTTGTGGAACAATACCGATAGATGCCTTTACTTGTCTCGGATTTTTATCCAAATCAAAACCCCACACGTTTACGCTTCCAGATGTTTTAAATGTTGATCCTCCAAGTATATTTATAAAAGTACTTTTTCCTGCGCCATTTGGGCCTAATAAACCAAAAATTTCTCCTTGTTTCACTTCTAAGTTTAAATCTTTTAGTGCATGTATTGATTCAACTGTAGAAGATCTTTTCTTGGAATAAATTTTATTTAAGTTTTTTATATTTAATACATTTTCTTTATCCATATTGACTGATACCTTTACAACATTCACTCAAATTAGGATAACATTATTTATATGGATAAAATAAAAAAAACTGATCATTTTTACCTTATCGATGGTTCGGGATATATATTCAGAGCTTACTACGCACTACCTCCACTAAGCAGAAAAAGTGATGGAATGCCTACAGGAGCAGTTAATGGTTTTTGCAATATGTTATTTAAACTTCTTGAGGATTCAAAATCAAATGAAAACAAAGATAAACCTACACATTTTGCAGTTATCTTTGACTCAGCCAGAAAAAATTTTAGAAATGAAATTTTTTCTGATTACAAAGCTAATAGGTCAGATGCGCCAGATGATCTCATTCCTCAATTCGAATATATTAGAAAATCAGTAGAAGCATTTAATTTACCATCTATAGAAATGATTAATTATGAAGCTGATGATTTAATTGCCACTTATGTTGAGCATATATTAGAAATTGGTGCAAAAGTAACCATAGTTTCATCTGACAAAGATTTAATGCAACTTTATAAAAAAAGTGTTCGCATCTATGATCCAATGAAAAATAAGTTTATAAACAAAGATGATATCGACAAAAAATTTGGAGTTGCTCCAGAAAAAATTATAGATGTACAAGCTCTTGCTGGGGATTCAAGTGATAATGTTCCAGGTGTTCCTGGAATAGGAGTAAAAACTGCTGCAGAATTGATAAATAAATATGATAATCTTGAGAACTTATTAAGCAAAGCAAAAGAAATAAAACAAAACAAAAGAAGAGAAACTATTATTGAAAATAAAGAAAAAGCAATAATAAGTAAAAAACTTGTCACCTTAAAAAAGGATGTTCCAGTAAAAAATAAAATTGAAGAATTCAAACTTAAAAATATTGATAAAAATAAGCTTTATTCTTTTATGAGAGAAATGGAATTTAATAGATTATTAAGTTCAGTGATCTCTTTTTATGGAGAAGCAGGTTTTTCTGATAATAAAATTAAAAATAAGTCAGCTGATAAATCTTCAAAGATTAATAATAATAATTATGAATTGATCAATAATGAAGAAGAAATTACTAATTGGTTAACTGAGGCTGAGGAGAAAGGAGAAATTGCAATTGATACTGAAACTACATCACTAGATCCTCATCAGGCTGAATTAGTGGGCATATCTTTATCCACTGCAATTGGCAAATCTTGTTATATTCCATTGGGCCATAAAACAGGAAAAAATTTAAACGAAAAAAATATAATTAACAAACTTAAACCAGTTTTAGAAGATAAAAGTATAAAAAAAATTGGTCAAAATATAAAATTCGATTTTATTGTTTTATATCGCAGAGGTATAGACATGAATTCAATGGAAGACACAATGTTAATGTCTTATGTTTTAGATGCGGGAAAAAATAGACACAATATGGATACTCTTTCTGAAATACATTTAAACCATAAAACAATTTCATTTAAAGAGTTGGTTGGAAGTGGAAAAAAACAAATCAATTTTAGTGAAGTTGAAATAAATAGTGCAAAAAACTATGCAGCTGAAGATGCTGACATTACTTATAGATTGTATAAAATTTTTACCCAAAGCCTAAAAAATGAAAAGCTTACTTCTATTTATGAAATTTTTGAAAAGCCACTAATTAAAATTTTGGCATTTATGGAAATAAATGGAATAAAAGTAAACAAAGATTTTCTTAAATCATTATCTATAAAATTTAATAAAAAAATTCAAATATTAGAAAAAGAAATATTTAAAATTTCAAAAAAAGAATTTAAAATTGGGTCAACTAAGCAGTTGGGAGAAATAATGTATAATGAATTGAAGATTTCATCCTTAAAAAAAACTAAAAAAGGAAGTTTTGCAACTAGTGCTTCAGTTTTAGAAGATCTTGCTTTTAAAGGGCATAAATTGCCAAAATTTGTTTTAGATTGGCGACAGGTTACTAAACTTAAAAATACTTACTCAGATTCTCTGCAAGAGCATATAAACCCAAATACTAAAAGGGTACATACCTCGTTTTTATTAGCAGCAACCTCAACTGGCAGGTTGGCATCTAGTGATCCTAATTTACAAAATATACCAATAAAATCAGATGATGGTAAAGAAATTAGAAGAGCATTTGCAGCTGATACAAATTCTAATTTAATTTCAGCAGATTATAATCAGATCGAGATGAGAATATTAGCTGATCTTGCAGATGTTGGAGAATTAAAAAAAGCATTCAAAAATAACGAAGACATTCATTCATTAACGGCAAGCCAAGTATTTAATAAAAGTATTAAGAAAATAGATAAAGATATGAGGAGAAAAGCAAAAGCAATTAATTTTGGTATAATTTATGGAATTTCTCAATATGGATTAGCAAAACAAATCAATGTTTCAAATGTTGAGGCCGAAGATTTTTTAAATTCATATTTTATTAAGTTCCCAGAAATTAAAGAATATATGGAACAAACAATTAAATCATGTAGAAAGAATGGATATGTAAAAAATATTTTTGGAAGAAAAACTCATATTACAGGTATTAATGATAAAAATTATAATGTTCGTAACTTTCAAGAGAGAGCTGCAATAAACGCTCCCATCCAAGGATCTGCCTCAGAATTAATGAGACTAGCCATGATCAGAATTAACAAAAAATTTAGAGAATTAAAAAAAGAAAATTGTAATATTCTTCTACAAATTCATGATGAGTTAATATTTGAGTCAAAAAAGGACTCGGTCGAATACTATACAAAGATTATTAAAGAAGAAATGACAAGTGTTAAAGAAAGTGAACTTCATTCATTTTCTATTCCTTTGTTAGTTGATATAAATATAGGTAAAAATTGGGGCGACTTACACTAATGTAAGTTGTTATTGCCCAAATTAGAACAATTTAGTATTTTTAATATTATATATGAAAGAAACTATTGCTTTAATTGATGACGATAGAAATATCTTGACCAGCTTGAGTATTGCTCTTGAAAAAGAAGGATATAAGGTTCAAACATATTTGGATGGCGAAAGTGCATTAATTGGACTTACTAGAAGTCCTCCAGATTTAGCAGTCATCGATATAAAAATGCCTAAAATGGATGGCGAAGAACTACTTAAAAAATTAAGAAAAAAAACTTCCCTACCAGTTATCTTTCTTACTTCTAAAGATGATGAATTAGATGAGTTACTTGGTTTAAAATTAGGTGCTGATGATTTTGTTAAAAAATCTGGTGGATTTTCAATTAAAGTTTTAATCGAGAGAATTAGAGTTCAACTTAGAAAAAAAGATAACTCAAATATAGAAGATTCAAAAAATATTATTTCACATGGCAAGCTAAGATTGGATCCTTCACAGCTAGAATGCGAATGGAATGGTCAACAATTGCCTGACAAATTGACTACTACAGAATTTTTAATCGTTCAAGAATTAGCAAAAAGACCTGGTATTATCAAAGAGAGATCTCAACTAATGGATATTGCTTACAGAGAAGATACCGATATAGAGGACAGAACAATAGACAGTCATGTAAAAAGAATAAGAAAGAAATTTAAAAAAGTTGATAATAATTTTTCAGCAATCGAAACCCGTTATGGGAGTGGATATCGATGGAATACTAATTGATGTTTAATAATTTTCTAAAAAATTTATCTATATTAAAAAAATTTTTGTTTATTAACTTTATTATTTTTATAATTATAATGGTCTTTACATTTATTTATTTAAATACTATTCAACCAAATTTAATAAGTAAAAAAGTAGAAAATCATATTAAAATAATCAACAATACAATAGATCATATAGAAAGATTAAATATTAAGTTTACTGAGAATGATGTTAGAAAGTTTTTGTTCTCAACTAGATTTCTTTTTCAAAATATAGAAAGAGTTTTAATCTTTGATAATGATTTTCAATTAATTGGGGATACAGATACTTTAGATTTAGACCCAAGGTCATTTTCTCAAAGATTGGAAGTTGTTCAAACAGAAAATATAGAAAGTAAAAAAAAAATTGAAAAGAAATTAGATATTGTTGACAATCAAAAAAAAACACCTATTAACGAAATTTTAATAGATTATGCCAAATCTACAGATTTGGGAAATCCTTACACCTTCACAGAAAATAACTATGATCAGTTTTTGTTAACCACAATAAAAAATGTTGGTGATAAAAAAAATTTTGGTTTTCTAGTAATCACTGAAAATGCTAATGACATAAGAACTGCAATTAATGAAAGAAAAATATTTATTATAAGAACTGCCTTTATTGTTGCATTAGTAATATTGATTTTTTCTTTTGTTTTAAATAGGTATTTTTTAAAGCCCATAAAAAATTTAGTAAATTATACCAAAATCATAAAAGAAGAGAGTAAAGAAAAAACAAATATCGAAAATTTAAAAATAAGAAATGATGAATTAGGAATTTTATCTAATTCTTTAGACGAGATGACTCAAGAGCTTCATAAAAAAATTAGTACTGCAGAAAATTTTTCAAAAGATTTAGTTCACGAAATTAGAAATCCACTTGCATCACTCAAAAGTGCATCTGAAATAATTTCAGAAACCGATAATATTGATCAAAGGAATAAATTAATAAAAATAGTTTCCCACGACATTGAAAGAATTGAAAGATTGATAACAGATTATTCACAAATGCTTAAAGATGAGGCTGATATTACACAAGAAAAAATGAAAAAAATCGATCTTAAAAATATTGCCAAATCAGTAGTGGATGATTTTAACAATATATATAATTCTAAAAGAGGCATTTCAGTGAGGCTTAAAACAAATGGATCTAAAGATTATATAATATTTGGAATCGAACATAGAATAGAACAAATTTTAGCTAATTTACTCGAGAACTCAATTTCTTTTAGTAAAGATAATGAGGAAATAGAAGTGGAAATTAATAAACAAAAAAATGGAAAAATAAATTTAAATGTCGTTGACCAAGGTGAAGGATTTAAAGAAAATGATACAAAAAAAATATTTAATAGATTTTATAGTAATAGGCCAGAAAACTTTGGAGAACATTCTGGACTAGGTTTGAATATTGTTAAGAACTTGGTGGACCTCCATAATGGACAAATTGTTGCATCTAATAATATAGGCAGAGGTGCGAAAATAGAAATAATTTTTCCAAAAATATAAAAAAGAAACATTGATTATATTCTGTAAAATTGTTAGAAGGCTATCCTTATGCAAGATTATAAAGTAAAAGACATTAACCAGGCTGAATTTGGTAGAAAAGAAATTTCTTTAGCCGAAACAGAGATGCCAGGTTTAATGGCAATCAGAGAAGAGTATAAAAACAAACATCCTCTTAAAGGTGCTAGAATTTTAGGATGCTTGCACATGACTATTCAAACAGCAGTTTTAATTGAAACACTAGTCGAATTAGGAGCCGAAGTAAGATGGTCTTCTTGTAATATTTTTTCAACGCAGGATCATGCTGCAGCAGCTATCGCAAAAGTTGGGATACCAGTTTTTGCATGGAAAGGTGAAACTGAAGAAGAATATTGGTGGTGTGTAAGACAAACAATTGAAGGCAAAAAAGATTGGAAGCCTAATATGATTCTTGATGATGGAGGTGATTTAACAGCCTTAATGCATAAAGATTATAAAGAATTAATGAAATCTATAAAAGGACTGTCAGAAGAAACAACAACAGGAGTGCTTGCTTTAAAAAAAATGGAAAAAGAAGGAACACTTTTGGTACCCGCAATTAATGTTAATGACTCAGTCACAAAATCTAAATTTGACAACCTTTATGGTTGTAGAGAAAGTTTGGTAGATGGAATTAAAAGAGCAACAGATGTTATGATGTCTGGTAAAGTCGCAATAGTTGCAGGTTTTGGAGATGTAGGAAAGGGTAGCGCAGCTTCATTAAGACAAAGTGGTGCAAGAGTAATGGTTACAGAAACAGATCCAATTTGCGCATTACAAGCAGCTATGGAAGGTTACGAAGTTGTTTTGATGGATGAAATGATTAAGCATGCTGATATTATTGTAACTGCAACAGGAAACAAGGATATAGTAACAGCTGATCATATGAGAGATATGAAAGATAGAGCTATACTATGTAACATTGGACATTTTGATAATGAAATTCAAGTAGAAGCTTTGAAAAATTATAAGTGGGATGAAATAAAACCACAAGTACACGAAATCACTTTTCCAGATAATAAAAGAATTATTCTTTTGGCCGAAGGTAGATTGGTTAACTTAGGTTGTGCAACAGGTCATCCAAGTTTTGTTATGAGCGCATCATTTACAAATCAAGTCACAGCCCAAATTGAATTATGGAATAACTCTGAAAACTACGAAAAAAAAGTATATGTTTTACCAAAACATCTTGATGAAAAAGTTGCAAGACTCCACCTTGATAAAGTTGGAGCTAAACTAACACCATTATCAAAAGATCAAGCTGACTATATCAGTGTAAAACAAGATGGACCCTACAAACCCGACGCTTATCGGTACTAGAACAAAGAAAATCGATATAACATTAGAAAAAAATACTAAACTAATATCTCAAAATATTTCAAAATTTCTTTCAAAAGGAGATATAATTTATTTAATTGGAGAAGTAGGAGTTGGAAAAACAACATTTGTCAGATTTTTGATAAATTATTTACAAGAAAAATCTAATTTGAAGCTAACAGAAATTCCGAGCCCCACTTTTAATATAGTAAATGAGTATAAACTAAAAGATTATAAAATAATGCACTACGATTTGTACAGAATTAAAAATGAGTCAGAACTTAAAGATATTGGGTTTTTTGAAAATGAGAATGATTCTATATTATTTGTTGAATGGCCTGAGATTATCCAAAGAAAAATGGAAAATTTAATTAAATTAAATTTTAATTATGAAGAAAATTTAAATAAAAGAAATTTAATAATTAATACAGACTGCAAAAAAGATCTAATTAATGAATTTAAATAAAAATTTAGTTAAACTTTCAGGTGATGCATCATTTAGAAAATTTTATAGAATTAAAAACAAAAGATCAATATTAGTATTTTCTGAAAAAGAAAAAAAAAATAATTTACTTATTTATGATGCAGTTAATAGATTGCTTTTAAAAAATAAAATTAATGCTCCAAAACTTATAAAACAAAATTATAAAAAAAATTCAATTGAAATTGAAGATTTAGGAGATCAATCAGTATTTGATAGATTAATAAAAAATAAAAATAATAAAATTAATTTATATTTTAAAGTAATTTCTATTTTATCTAAATTACAAAAAATTAAGAAAAAAAAAATAATTACCTTTAAAAAAAATAGTTATTTAATTCCAAAATATACAAATAAAATGCTTTATAAAGAAAGTAAATTATTTCTAGATTGGTATGTTCCTAATATAATAAAAAAAAATAATAGAAAAATTATAAATAAAAAAATTATAAAAATTATAAAGAAACTTATAAGTAATTTAAAAAATAAAAAAAAAGTTTTTGTTCATCGAGACTTTCATGTTTCAAATATGATGTACTTTAAAAATATGATTTTTTTGATTGACAGCCAAGATGCGGTATACGGAAATAATGCATATGATCTTGCCTCATTGATAGATGATGTAAGAATTAAAACAACGAACAGGGAGAAGGAAAAAATATTTTTAAAATATACAAAAATGAATACATCAATTAATTTAGATGATTTTAGAAATGATTTTGAAATATTGTCTGTTTTAAGAAATCTTAAAATTATAGGAATATTTACAAGATTATCGGTTAGAGATAAAAAAAATAAATATTTAAAGTTGATACCCTATGCTTGGAAACTTATAGAACAAAGATTAAAAAAAAATCCTAATTTTTATGATTTAAAAGAGGTTTTAAGAAAATATTTTTCAAACAGAGTTAGAAAAAAATATGAAAATTAAAACAGCTTTAATACTATGTGCAGGTTATGGAGTTAGATTAAATCCTATTACTCTTAAAACACCTAAACCTCTTATTGAGATAAATAATTTTACATTGTTGGATAATACATTGAATATAATAGAGTATTTAGGTATTAAAAAAATAAAGATAAACACTTTTTATTTACAAGACCAAATTATAAATTTTATTTACAATCATCGTCTTAAAAGTTGTATTGAAATCATCAAAGATGGAGATAAAATTTTAGATACAGGAGGTGGAATCTTCAATCTTATAAAATCATCAAATGAAAAAGATTTTATTGTTTTTAATCCGGATACGATTTGGGATAAAAATTATCTAGATATAATAAATGAAATGGAAGAATTTTATAATAATAAAAATATTCAAAATTTATTAATGGTAGTAAATAAATCAAGAAGTTTTGACACCAGATTCAAAGGTGATTTCGAACTTAACAAAAATAAGTTAAATAAATCAAAAATAAATAATTATATTTATACAGGCTGTCAAATTTTAAATAAAAATCTATTTAAAGAAATAAAAGACTCATCATTTTCAATTTCTAAAATCTGGGAAAACCAACTTGAACAAAATTTGTTATATGGATATGAAAGTAAAGCAAATTTTATTCACCTCACAGATTTAGAAATTTATAATAAGTTGTCAAAAAGCAATTAAATCTTTTGCCCTTTCTCGATCTAGATATTTACAATTTTTAATCTTAATATTATTATCAAACTCTATACATAAGGGATTTCCTGTTGGTATCTCTAATTTTGAAATTTGATCATCTTTTAAATTAAACAAATACTTGCAGATTGCTCTGAGTGAGTTTCCATGCGCAGATACGAGAATATTTTTTTTTTTAACTAACTTAGTTAATATTTCTTTTTTAAAATAAGGAAAAACTCTATCATAAGTGTCTTTTAAAGATTCAGTGTCAGGCATATTTTGGCGAGGTACATTTTTATACGTCTCTATATTTATAGGATGATAAGGATTATTTTTACTCAAAGGTTCGGGTGCTATATTCCATGATCTCCTAAATTCATGTACTCTTTTTTCACCCAATTTTTTTTTCATCTCATCTTTATTTAGACCTGTTAACGATCCGTAGTGTCTTTCATTCAGCTGCCATGCCTTAATTATTTCTATATCTTTAATTCTCATTGTATTTAAAATTAAATTTAAAGTATTTATTGCTCTTTTCTGATAAGAGGTAAAATAAAAGTCAATTTTTAAGCCTTTTTCTTTTATTAATTCCCCTGATTTACACGCCTCTAACTTTCCTTTTGGTGCAAGATCTACGTCAACCCAGCCAGTAAATCTATTTTCTAAATTCCACTCACTTTGACCATGTCTAATTAATATTAAATGACTCATGGTAATGATACTACATATATAATTTTATTCTAACAAGAGCATTTCAATTAAAGGGTATGTTTGGTAATATTCTTTGTATATTGTTATTAGGATTAATGTTAAAAGTTATAAATTTTTGGAGATAAAATGAATTCATTTGATGAAAGAGAAAAAGGTTTTGAAAAAAAATTTGCTCATGATGAAGAATTGCAATTTAAAGTAAGTGCAAAAAAAAATAAATATATCGCCCAATGGGTAGCACAAATTCTAGGATATAATTCTGATCAAGAAAAAGAATATATACAAGCAGTTATAAAAGCAGACTTCGCAGAATCAGGAGATGAAGATGTTTTCAGAAAAGTAAAGGCAGATTTAGAAAACCATAATATACCAGATAATGAAATCAGAAAAAAAATGGACGAGCTTAATGAAAAAGCTAAATCTGATTTTAAGTAGTTTTGTAATTTTATTAATTTCAGCATGTTCATCTATACCCAAAAATACTGCCGATGGCTGTTCAATATTTTCTGAAAGATATCTTTGGTACAAGCATGCAAAAAAAACTGAACAAAAATGGGGAACACCTATTTATATTCAACTTGCATTTATCAAGATGGAGTCCGATTTTGATTGGTTGGCAAAACCAAAAAGAAAAAAAATTTTTAAAGTAATTCCATATAAAAGACCTTCAAGTTCTTTTGGCTATTCTCAAGCAGTGAAAGGCACATGGAAACAGTATAAAAAAGAAACAGGAAATAAATTTGCGACCAGAACAAGATTTAAGGATAGCGTTGACTTTATTGGGTGGTATACTAATAAAACAGAAAAGATTTTAAAAATATCTAAAAAAGATTCTTTTAAACAATATCTTGCTTATCATGAAGGATGGGGAAATTTTAAAAATTATAAAAATAATCAAAAAGTAATTTTAATAGCTAAAAAAGTTCAAAGACAATCTGATAAGTATAAAAAACAACTTGCAGGATGTAAAAAATCTTTAAATAGAAAAAAATATATTATTTATTAACGAAGTTGCTTTTTTAACTCAATATCTATTGCGTCAATTCTTTTAGTATTTTTCGCTAGAATTAAATACATTGTGGGTGTTACATAGAGAGTAAAGAAGGTAGATATTATCATTCCACCAAGAATAGTTGAGCCAACTGCAAGTCTTGAACCTTCTCCGGCTCCTGGGCCGATATTACCAATCACAAGTGGCATCATTGCAATCATTGTGCTTATAGATGTCATTATAATCGGCCTAAATCTAAGTTCGCATGATTCTTTTACAGCATTTTCAATATTTTTTCCTGCGGTCCTAAGTTGGTTTGCATAATCTACAATTAAAATACTATTTTTTGTAGATATACCTATAAGGATAACCAGTGCAATCTGTGAAAAAATATTTATTGAGCTATTTAAAAATAATATAAAAACTAAACCTCCAAATACTGCAAGCGGTACAGTTAAAATAATTATAAATGGATGGATAAAAGAATTAAAAGTTGCAGCCATCACTAGATATGCAGTTAATAATGCTAATGCAAAAATTATATATAGTTCATTGCTAGTTTCCTTAAGTTCTTCAGATTTACCCTTCCAAGTAATTTGTTTATCAGGTGCAGCTTTGGCCATTGTTTTTTCCAAGTATTTAATTGCTTCAGCCAATGTATAATTTTCACTTATATTTGCAGAAATAGTTACCGCTCTTTGCCTATTGTATCTTGATAATTTATTTGCAGATCCTTCCTCTTTAAAATCTACTAAATTTGCCAAAGAAATTAAATTTCCACTTGTTTCTGATCTTACATATATTTTACTAAGACTTTCTTTATCTCTTCTATCTTTAAGATATTGTTGAAGAATAATTGGATATTCTTTTCCAAGTTTATTAAACTTAGTGACAGTTTTTCCTCCATATAAAGTTTCTAACGTTTGACCTATTGATTTTGTTGAAATACCCAAATCTTTTGCTTTATTTTTATTTATGATTAATTTTACTTCAGGCTTGTTTCTTGTGTAATCTGACTCAATTCTAGACAAATTTTTATTCTTATACATCATCCCAATTACTCTTGATTGAAGCATTTCTAATTCTTCATACGTATTTCCATAGATAACCATTTGAACTGGCTTATTATAATTTGAAACCCGAATTGCTTGTGGAGAAATTGGAAATGCTAAAGTTTGAGGAACTGTAACTATTTTTCCAATAGCTTTTCTCATAATTGCCTGTGAATTTTCTTTTCTTTCTTTCCAGTGGTCCAATAAAGAAATTATCAAGAAGCTATTTTCTGATCCAAATCCAGGAACAATCATTAAAAATTTTTTATATGGACTTCCTTCATCTTTTAAAAGTGGGATGAGTCTTTTTTCAACATCTTCCGCTCTATCTTGGGTATATTGAAACGAGCTACCTTCATCAGTAAATCCAATAACTAAATATGCGCCTCTATCTTCCATAGGCAGAAGTTCTTTCTTTGAAAAATTATATAATAAAGCCGATCCAATAATCATAAAAATTACAAAACCAATAATAGTTTTTTTCTTATCTAACCAATACCTAAGTGTATCTGTATAAAAATTTAGAAAACCTTTAAAAAATATATTAAATTTCACAACAAAAAAATTTGTTTTTTGTTTTTTATTTAAGAACTTACTACCGAGCATTGGTGAAAGTGTTAAAGCTACAAATGAAGAAACAACAATTGCAAACGAGAGAGCAATTGCAGTTTCTCTAAATAAAGTTCCTGCTATACCCTCAATGAATATAAGTGGTAAAAAAACAGCAACTAAAATTAATGTTGTTGCTATAATAGCAAAGGTTATTTGTTTTGATCCTTTGTAAGCTGCAATCAAAGGGTTCTCGCCATTTTCTATTCTTCTGTAAATAGCATCAGTCATAATAACAGAATCATCAGTAATTATTCCAATTGCAAGAATAAAACTTAGTAAGACAAATATATTTATTGATAAATCAAATATATAAATTCCCAAAAAAGTTGCAATTAAACTTACTGGCAAAGCTACAGCTGGAACTATGACAGCTTTAATATTTCCTAGAAATAAATAGATAATTACAACAACTAAAATAAAAGCGATAATTAAAGTTTTGTACACTTCATTAATTGCAGATCCTATATAAGTTGCTCTATTAAATGCTATTTCGAGTTTAAGGCCCTCAGGAAGATTTTTTCTAACCTCTATAATTTTCTTTTTAATCACATTTGATAATTCAACTGTTGAAGCTCCGCTTCTTGCATAAATTCCAATTCCAACAGTTTTAAGATTTAAAGCGTCTTTACTTTGTGTTCTAAACAATGCTTTTTCCGAAACTGGTCCAAATTCAACATTTGCAACATCAGATAACGTGACAAGGTTATTTTTATTTTTTTTAACAGGCAACTGTTTAAGTTTTTCAAGATCGCTGTATGATTTACTCAGATTTATTGTTAAATCTATATTGTTTGATTCCAAAGTTCCTGCGGGTAAGCTAACATTTTCATTTCTGAATGCTTGTTCTACTTCTTGAATAGTTAGATTGTTTGCTGCTAACTTGATTGGATCAATCCATACTCTAACGCTTAGTTCTCTAAGTCCTCCTACTCTTATTCTTCCTACATTTTTTACACTTGAAAATTGATCTACTAAATATCTATCAGCATAATCTCCAAGCTCCAAATCACTCCAAGTTGAAGATGATAATGCTAGCCACATTGTTGTTGTAAATCCAGCAGCTTGTTTAAGTATTTGAGGAGGGTTTGATTCTGATGGTAAATTATCTACAACTCTTGCAACCCTTTCTCTTATATCATTAGCAGCATCATCTAAATCAATTTCAGTATCGAATTCAATATTTATTGTGCTTTTTCCATTTTCAGATTTAGCATCAATATTTTTAATACCCTCGGCACCCCCTATTACCTCTTCAATTACCTGAGTAACCTCTTCGTCAACTATAGGTGCTGATGCAGATTTGTAATCAACTTTTACTTGAACAACAGGAGGCTGAAGACCTGAAGGCAGTTCTCTTACAGGTAGTTTTGAAAAAACAAATAGTCCAAATACAATCAAAATCAAAGACATTACCCATGAAACTACGGGTCTTTTAATACTTAGTTCGGTTATTAACATTTATTTATGTATTTTTTTTATCTTTTAAATTCCATACGTGGTTATCGAATAGATTAAATTTTTTTTTAAAACTGTACCCACTCTTTGTTGTACCATTTTCTATGGGTTTGATTTTTCCTCTAGGTCTAACTTTTTTCAATCCCTCCGCTACTATAGTGTCACCAATTTCAAGGCCTGATAAAACCTCTACATTTCCTTGATTTCTTGAACCAATAATAATTTCTATTTTGTTAGCTATATTTTCTTTTGATACTTTATAAACATATGATTTGTTTCCTTCCAAAATGACACTAGTATCAGGGATACTTAGAGATTTTCTTTTATTAAAATTAACAACAACTTCTAATAAAGAACCAGGAATTAATTCGAAATTGTTATTACTAATTTTTATTCTAGTTAATAAACTTCTAGTTTCTGCATTTATTCTACTTGATACAGCGTCAACTGTTCCCTCGTAAGTTTTGTTTTTATATCCAGCGAATTTTGCATTAATAGTTAGGCCTTTCTTAACAACTGAAGCAAATGTTTCTGGAATTTTAATATCTGAATAAATTACAGAACTATCATCTAAAGTTATAATTATTGAATTTTCTGATCCCAAGATGTCCTCTGTTAATCCTCTATAGCCAAGTATACCGTCGAAAGGGGCAATTATATTTTTATCTTTAAGTTTTACAATTATATCTCCCTTTTTTACGTATTCTTGCAAATTCAATTCAGATTTTAAATTATCTTTTTTAATTCTAAATGACTCTGTTCTTTTAGAAACTGCTGTTCCAAAACTTTCAATCTTCTCAAAAAATTCTTTTTCAACTACTTTTGTAATAATAATACCAGGCGGAGGCCTTTTACCAAATTTTTTTGCAAAATGTGCACCAATCATTGTTCTAGCAATAATTACACCTGCTATTATTAAAAAGAAGATTATTATTATTGTTGTAATTTTTGTTGATCTTTTCATTATTATTTTAACCTACCATACTCTGCCCACGAGCCATCATAAATTATAGGCAAATATTTATCATTAATAATAGAATAAGCTAGACCCAAAACTGCTGCAGTTATTCCAGAACCACAAGAAAAAACTACATTATTTTCGTTTTTAATTCCTATTTTTTCAAATTTTTGCTTTATGATATTTTTTTCTAAAAAAGTTTTTTCTTCTAAATTAATTAATTCTGTAAAGGGTAAACAATAAGAATTTTCAATTGAACCACTTCTTAGATTTGCTCTAGGTTCTTTTTCTAATCCTAAAAATCTTCTTTTATTTCTAGCATCAATAACCTTGTACTTTTTATTAAGTATATTTTCATCTATCTCATTCTTTGATTTAACCAAATTAGATATTTTTTTAGCTTTATAAGATTTTTTTGTATTTATAGATGTTTCATTTGTTGTTTCTCTTTTTTCTTTATTCCATTTTGATAAACCACCATTTAAAATTGAAACTAAATTTGGTTTATGACCAAAAAAAATAAATGTATACCAACATCTGCATGAGCTTATAACATCCGAGTTATCATAGATTATAACTCTATCTTTATTTGATATTCCTAAATTAGAAACAATTTCTGACCATCTTTCTTCACTAGGCAACATATGTGGTAGATCAGTTTCTTTATTTGAAAACTCATCTATATCAAAAAATATAGAATTTTTTATATGTTCTTTTCTATATTCTTTAAATGCATTTCTATTAGTATTAGGCATATGCCATGTTGAATCTAAAATTTTAACCCTATCTAAATTTTTTTCCAACCAACTTGTTGATACTAGTGACATTCTATCTTTTTTCTAAATATTTTTGATGATATTCCTCAGCTACAGAGTAATTTTTTATTTTAGAAATTTTTGTTACGATTTTACCTAAAAATTTTTTATTATTTTTTTCCAAAATCGATTCTGCTATTTTTTTTTGATTATCATCTAAATAAAATATTTCACTTCTATATTGTGTTCCAATGTCAGGACCTTGGAAATTTAAAGATGTAGGATCATGAATTTCAAAAAAATAATTTAAAATTTCACTATAAGATATTTGACTTGAGTCAAATTCCAATTTAACTACCTCGGCATGATTTGTATTACCAGTGCAAACTTCTTCGTAAGTAGTATTTTCTGTATTGCCTCCACAATAACCAACTTCAGTTTTTGAAACACCTTTAAGTTTGCTAAATTTAATTTCGGGACTCCAAAAACATCCACAAGCTAAAATTGCTATTTCCATTGATTAAAATTTTAATTAATCTAAAGTTATTCTTATGTTTTCTAAAAATCAATTGGGCTTTTTGTACATGTTTATGTCTATATGTGCATTTTCTATAATGGATTTAATTGTTAAATGGTCGGATAATTACCCTGTAGGAGAAGTTTTATTTTTTAGGGGCTTTTGTGGAATAATCCCGTTAATTTTTTTGATACCAAAAAAAAAATACTTTAGTTTTTATAAAACTAAGAGACCATTTTTACATTTTAAAAGATGTTTTTCTGGCTTAATTGCTATAGTTGCAATTTTTATTGCCTTAAGAAATCTTCCATTGGCTACAGTTACTAGCATATCGTTCGCAGCACCAATTTTTACTACACTATTATCAATTTTTTTGTTAAGTGAAAAAGTTGGATTTTATAGATGGTTAGCAGTTTTGGTTGGGTTTATAGGAATAATAATTATTTCAGAACCTGGTTTTAGTTCTATGAATATTTATTATATATATCCAATAATTTTTTGTTTAGGACTTTCTTACGTTGCCATAACAATTAAACAATTATCAACATCCGAACCAGTTTGGTTGATAAGTTTTTATTTTTCTGTTTCAATAATGATAATGAGTTTTTTTACTATACCAAGTGGGTGGATTTACCCAAATCTTATAGATTTAGCCCTGCTATCTCTTCTGGGACTACTGGGGGGATTGGCAAATTTATGGCTTACTCAATCTTATAAATTTTCAGAAGTTTCATTAGTAACTCCTTTAAAATATTTAGGATTAATTTTTGCTATAATTTTTGGCTATATTTTTTGGTCTGAAATTCCTACGACCAAAACATTGATAGGAGCAGCACTTGTTATTGCATCTTCAATAATTATTTTTAGAAGAGAAATTTATCATAAAAATACAGTTTTTATTTCACGTCATGAGTAAAATTCCAAAATATTGGGTCAAAGCAAAAAAAGCTCTATCCAGAAGAGATCCTGTGATAAGAAAAATCATTAAAAAACATAAAAAAGGATCTTTAATTAGCAGAGGCGATCCCTTTTTTTCATTGTGTAGAACAATTGTAGGTCAACAAATATCAATAAAGGCAGCAGACTCTATTTGGCTAAAATTTGAAAAAAAATGTAAAAATAAAATTATTCCTATCAAAATAATAAATTTATCAACAAGATCTTTAAGAAATGCAGGCTTGTCTCGTCAAAAAGTAAGTTATCTAAAAAATATAGCTAAAAGTTTTAAAAATAAATCATTTAATGTTAGCGATTTAAAAAAAATGTCTGATGATCAAGCAATTAACTACATTATTAAATTAAAAGGCCTCGGTGTTTGGAGCGCACAAATGTTTTTAATGTTTAATCTAAATAGACCAGATATATTTCCAACCAAAGACATAGGTTTAATAAGAGCTATATCTAAAAACTACAAAACCTCATATCCACCAAGTGACAGATTTTTAAATAAATTGTCAAGATTACATGCAGGATACAGAAGTGTTTTTACTTGGTATATGTGGAAAAGTATTGATCCAGTTGATGTTGAATACTAAACGCCCAAGGTTAATCTAACCATTGTAAAAACTTTTCTTTATTATCTATTAAATACTTTGGTAGTTTATTAAAATCAAACTTTTCTAATTTACTTCCAGTTCCAATTTTGTTTGTTCTTTTATCTAGAGTTAAATCATAGATTGCTTGTTTATTTTTAATAATATCATTTATTTCATCAACAGTTAAAGGTTTTTCGTCAAATTCTTGATGATGCAAATAAGATCTTAATTTATGTTCGATTTCCTTAGCAGACTTAATGTTTGAAAAATGCCAACCTCCATCATTTATAAATTTAAGATTATTATATTTTGTTTTTGAAAATAATATATCAATTCTTAAAATTGAATATTTTCTATCTTTAATATTTCTAAGCCATTGTGGATTAATTAAATCTTTTTTTCTACAGCCTTTGGTTCCAGTCCAAATTTTATTTGGTAATTTTAAATCAAATTTGTAATAAAACATATCTTGATTAAATAAAATTATTTTTTCTTTTATTTTGTTAAAATCAATATTTGATAATTTAGGAATTTCATCAACATCAGATATAAGTATTATATCTTCATTATTGGCATCCTTTAGCCCTTCCTCAATAAAATTTCTTTGACCATTTTCTCTTTTAAGAGCATTCATGATATATTTTTTTTGTTTTAGTTTTTCATTATCTTCGTTATTTACTAACTCAATATCTTTTGGAGGTTCATTATAAATTTTATAAATTATTTTGTTTTTAAATTTTTCAAATTTTTTATGATTAAATTTTAAATTCCTCTTATCTCCTTTATGTGTAAATTCACTTTCAACTATTACAAAATAATCTACATATTTATCGAGAGAATTAAGTCTTAGCTCTAGTACAATATCCTCGTCAAAATACATGAAACAATCAAAAATTTTCATAAACTATATATATTTCAGAAAAATCCAATTAACAAATCTATTTTAAAATCTCCTCTAATCTAAATGATGCAATTTTTTTTACCTGCTTTTTTGCTTCAAAAAATTCTTCATCTAATGAGTTCTGAATTCTTTGTTTAAAAGAATTTAAAATTTCGGTTTTATGTTTTCCTTTAACAGCAATAATAAACGGAAAATTAAACTTATTTTTATAATCTATGTTTAGTTTTTTAAACTCATTATATTCTTCATTTGTACACTCATTAAGTCTTGCATTGCTTTGTTCACTTTTAGAGTTAGATGTTAATTTTTTTTCTACTACTAATTCTGGATGAGAGTTAAAAATTCTTAATATAATATTTTTATCACTGTTTTCATATATTCCAATTATTTTTAAAAAAATATCTTCATTGTTTTTAAAAGGTTTTAGAGCAAAAACTTTTTCGGCTATCCAATCTGATTTCTCAAAAACATTTCCAAAAATTCCTAAAAAATCAGATTTATTAAGATTATTTATTTTTTCTATAGTGATCATTTTGATCTTAATATCCTAGTTTTTATTTATTAATTTATAATATTGTATAATATATCTTATTCATATGACAAAATTAACAACCCACGTTTTAGATATCTACTCGGGAAAACCTGGTAAAGCAATCAAAGTTGAGCTGTATCATTTGGCAAATAATGAAAAAAAAAAAATAAAAACAATTACTCTTAATGACGATGGAAGAGCAGATCAACCACTTTTAGAAGGTGACAAATTTTTAGAAGGAAAATATGAAATGGTTTTTTTTATTGGTGATTATTTTAAAGAAGTAGCCAATACCCACAAAATACCTTTTTTAGATGATGTTGTTATTAGATTTGGAATATCGAATTCTAAAGAACACTATCATGTACCCTTGCTTGTATCTCCTTGGAGTTATTCTACATACAGAGGAAGTTAAGTGAACACAAATAAGGTTCAATTTTTATTAAATAATAAAATTTGTGAGCTAATTAACCCTGATCCAAATCAAACTTTACTTAATTTTATAAGAACAAAATTAAAAAAAACTGGAACAAAAGAAGGTTGCGCCGAAGGAGGTTGTGGCGCCTGCACTGTAGTTGTGGGAGAATTAAATAATGACCAAATAGTATACAAATCAATAAATTCTTGCATAACTTTTGTTACGTTTTTACATGGAAAACAACTCTTGGTTGTTGAGGATTTAATAAATCAAGATGGTTCACATCATCCTGTTCAACAAGCGATGGTAAGATTTCATGGATCCCAATGTGGATTTTGTACCCCAGGATTCGTCATGTCTTTGTTTTCAATGTACAAAAATCATAATTCATATAATTCTGATTTAATAAAAGACACAATTTCTGGAAATTTATGCAGATGTACAGGGTATAGACCAATTGTTGATGCAGCAAAAAGTTTAAATAAGGTAGATTTTAAAGATAATTTTTCTAAAAATAAAAAAAAAACTGTTAAAATATTAAAAAAAATTAATTCTAAAAATTTATCAATTATTAACAAAGATAAAAAGTACTTTTCTCCATCAACAATATCAGAATTAAAAAAAATTATAATAAGAAATCCAAAATCACAATTTTTAAATGGTGGAACAGACCTATCGTTAATAGTAACTAAAGAGAGAAAAGATATTAATACAATTATAAATTTAAAAAGTATAAAGGAGCTAGATTTTATTAAAACAAATAATAATTATATTGAAGTTGGATCAACAACATCTTTAATTAAATTTGAAAACTTTATATTAAAATATTATCCAGACTTTAATTCAATTTTAAAAAGATATGGATCAGTCCAAGTAAGAAATGTTGGCTCGATCGGTGGAAATATTGCTACAGCATCTCCTATTGGTGACACTTCACCAATACTTTTATCGTTAAATGCTGAAATTATCATACAAAGTAAAGTTAATAAAAAAAATATACCAATTAGTAAATTCTTTAAAGGCTATAGGAAGACAATTTTAAAAACAGGAGAATTTATATATTCAATTAAAATTCCAATTTATAAAAAAAATATATTTAAGGCATATAAAATATCAAAAAGATTTGATGATGATATTTCATCAGTATGCGCATCATTTAATTTAGAAATAATTAATAAAAAAATTAAAAAAATTGCTATTGCATTTGGAGGTATGGCAGAAATACCGAAAAGAGCAACAAATTGTGAAAAAATTCTTAAGAATAAGAATTTATCTTTAATTAATTTTGAGAATGTAAATAAATCGTTAGAGAAAGATTTTAAACCAATTGATGATATGAGAGCAACTAAAAATTACAGAATTGAAGTTGCAAAAAACTTATTAACAAAATGCTTTTTGGAGATTGAGTCAAACAAATTAATTAGACTTAATTAAACTATGATTAAAGAAGAATATATAAATAATATAATTCCACATGACAGTGCTTATAAACATGTAGACGGTTCTGCTGAATATACTGATGATATTATAGAACCAGAACAAACACTTTTTGGTGCTATAGGATGGAGTAAAAAAGCACATGCGATAATTAAAAAAATTGACCTAAAAGATGTTAGATTAAGTGAGGGTGTTGTTTCAGTTTTTACGTATTTAGATATTCCTGGAAAAAATGATGTTGGACCGGTTTTTGATGGAGATCCAATATTTGCAAAAAAAAAAGTTGAGTTTTACGGCCAACCTTTATTTGCAGTAGCTGCAACTTCCATAGAGTTAGCAAGGAAAGCAGTACTGAAAGCAAAAATAAATTACAAAGAGCTTAGACCAATAGTTACAATTAAAGATTCATTAGAAAAAAAACAAACACATTTTAAAGTCAGAAAAATTAAAAAGGGAAACGCTTTAAAGAAAATATTAAAATCAGAAAATTATTTAAAAGGTAATTTTACTACAGGAAGTCAAGAACACTTTTATTTAGAAGGTCAATCAGCATTTGCAATTCCAAAGGAAGATAATAATTTATTGGTATATAGCTCAACACAGCATCCATCCGAAGCTCAGCAACTAATTGCAAAAATGTTAAAGCAAAAAAGTAACTCTATAACAGTTTTAGTTAGGAGAATAGGAGGAGGTTTTGGTGGTAAAGAAACAAATTTTATGACAGCAGCCATTTGTTCTTTATTAGCTTTCAAAACAAAAAGGCCAGTTAAACTCAGATTAGATAGAGATGACGATATTATTTTAACTGGTAAAAGACATGAATTTTATTCTGAATATGAAGTAGGTTTTGACAACCAAGGTTTAATTAACGGACTGAAATTAAAATTAGCTTCAAATTGTGGCATGTCTCCTGATTTATCATACGCAATTAATGAGAGAGCTTTACTCCATATCGATAATGCATATCATTTATCCGATATAGAAATTGAAAATCACTTGTGTAAGACAAATATTTCTACATCTACAGCTTTTAGAGGCTTTGGTGGAAATCAAGGAATGATGTCCATTGAAAATATTATTGATAATATATCTAGGCACTTAAATAAAGATCCGAGTGAAATTAGAAAAGTAAATTTTTATAAAAATAATACTAAAAATATTACTCACTATGGAATGAAAATTGAAGATAATGTTATAGGTGATATATTTGAAAAGCTAATTAAGAGCTCAGATTATAAAAAACGCTACGCTGAAGTAAAAAAATTTAATAAAAAAAATAAATACAAAAAAAAAGGTATTGCAATCACGCCAGTAAAATTTGGTATATCTTTTACAACCCTTCACTTAAATCAAGCAGGGGCTTTAGTTCATATTTATACGGATGGAAGTATTTATTTAAATCATGGAGGCATCGAAATGGGCCAAGGAACTCATACTAAAATAGCCCAATTAGTATCTCACTCATTAGGATTATCTTTTGAAAAGGTAAAGATTTCTTCAACAAATACTTCCAAGGTACCTAATACTTCGGCTAGTGCAGCATCTTCAACAACTGATTTAAATGGTGCAGCTGCTTTAAATGCCGTAAATAAAATTAAAAATAACTTAGAAACATTTATTAAAAGTAAATATAAAATATTTTATAATAAAGAACCAATTTATAAGGACGAGCAAATTATATTTGGAAATAGGACTTTTAACTTTTTTAAAATAATTAAGGAAGCATATCTGAACAGAGTCTCTCTTTCTTCAACTGGTTTTTACAAAACACCAAAAATTAAATTTAATAAAGAAAATTTTTTAGGAAGACCATTTTTATATTTTTGTTATGGTGCATCAGTTTCAGAGGTCACTATTGATACACTAACAGGAGAAAATATTGTTGATAGAGTTGATATACTACATGATGCAGGAAAACCAATTAACCCAGCATTAGAAATTGGACAAATTGAGGGAGGATTTATACAAGGTCAAGGATGGCTTACTATTGAAGAGGTTAAATGGAAAGCAAATGGTCAAATTACAACATTCTCTCCTTCAACTTATAAAATACCAGCAGTAAGTGATATGCCAAAAAAATTTAATGTTGAAATATATAAAGATGGTAAGAATAAAGAAAAGGTTGTTAATAAAGCAAAAACTACAGGAGAACCACCTTTAATGTTAGCAATGAGTGTATTTTATGCAATTAAAGATGCTATAGCCTCTGTGGAAAATTATAAAAAAATACCCAGTATTAATGCACCTGCAACGCCAGAAAAAATATTGATGAGTATTAAAAATTTAACAAAAAACTAAATTTATGGATGATAATAAAAAATTTATGTTAAGAGCTATTGAGCTTTCTATTGAAAGCGCTTCTTCAGATGGAGGTCCATTTGGTTGTGTAATTGTAAAAGATAATAAAATTATTGCGGAGGGTTCTAATAAAGTTACTTCTTTAAAAGATCCAACAGCTCATGGAGAAATTGTAGCTATTAGAGAAGCATGTAGAAAATTGAATACTTTTAATCTATCAGGGTGTGAATTATATTCTAGTTGTGAGCCATGTCCAATGTGCTTGTCAGCAATATATTGGAGTCATATAAATATTGTTTATTATGCAAATAATAGAGATGATGCAAAAAAAATAGATTTTGACGATTCAATGATTTACTCAGAGATTAATAAAGAGGCAAAAGATAGAAAAATAAAAATGCATCAATTTATGAGAAATGAAGCATTAGAAGCATTTAAAATTTGGAATGAAAACTCAGAAAAAATAAAGTATTAATGGATCATTTATCTTATACATTAAAATGGCTTGAGCTTTTGTTAAGATGGGGACATGTACTCTTTGCAATTCTGTGGGTTGGTAATAGTTTTTTATTTAATTACCTAGATAATAAATTAAATAAAAATATTAATAATGAAGATATCGATGGTGAAGGCTATCTGATGCATTCAGGAAATTATTATAAATTAACTAGATTAAAAAAGTCACCCCCATTAGATTATTTGAAAAGTTTAGTTATATTTAAATGGCAAAGTTATTTAACATTCATTACTGGAGCTTTGCTTTTGATAGTACTTTACTATTATAATTCAACCATTTTGATGGTGGACAAAAGAGTACTAGAATTAACTTCTTTTACTTCAATTTCTATCTCTATATTTTCTATGATAATCTCATGGTTTATTTATGACCTTTTGTGCAAGTCAAGATTAATTAAAAATAATTCACTATTTGGTATAGTAATACTAATTCTTATAATCGCTATTTCATTTATATTTACAAAAATTTACGGACCTAAATTTGCCTTTTTAAGTGTTGGATTAATAATAGGCACAAACATGTTTATGAATGTATTTACAGTAATTATTCCAA